>PWEJ01000096.1 GCA_003553485.1 Halanaerobiaceae bacterium
AGAGCAAAGGCATACATGGTATTAATCCACCTCAAAAAACTTTTTTGCTGAAAATTTAAATTACAGGCTAAAAAGTACTCCTCTTTTTATATTATAGCTCATTTTGTCATTTTTATAAAGCTTTATAAAGCTATTATAAAACTTGACCGGACTTTATTCCCCCAGACGATAGAGTAGCACCATCCCGGCCAGAAGAAAGATAATATTCTGACCCCAGGCTCCTAACCAGGGGGGAATCGTTCCCTGACTGCCCAGGGCATCGCCTAAAGTCATCACCCCGTAATAAATAAAGATAATAATGACGCTTAAACCCATGCCGGTGGCTGAGCCACCTTCTCGCCGGGGTTTTAAACCCAGAGGGGCGGCCAGCAGGACAAAGATAAAACTGGCAAAGGGAATGGAGAGCTGTTGATGCCAGAGCACTCGCTCCTCGAAGGCTTCCTGGCCTTCAGCTCGCAACCTCGTTATATAATGGCCTAGCTCCCGCATATTCATCTCATCGACATCGCGGTCCAGGCGGGCAATCTCCTCGGGTTCATCGATGGCCGTGCGGACGATATATTCACTGAAGGACATCTGGGGCACCCTCTCATCCCGGGCCAGCCGGAAAAGGTGGCCGTCGTAGAAGTGCCAGTTGTCCTGTTCCCAGATAGCCCGCTCAGCCTCAATTAAAGTTGTAGGGCGGCCGCCATTGAATTCCTGTAAAACCACCGACTCCATCTCTCCTTCATCGGCATCAAAACGGCGGGTATAGAGGATAAAATCCGGCCGATTGGTACTGCTATCCAGCGGGGTTAAAAAGAGGTCATATTGAGTGCGGGGCCGCTGCTCCCCGTGCTCAAACTCATGCTCCAGGAGGCTGTAGCGGTAATTGGCCTGAGGCACCACATATTCATTGATGGCGATGGCTCCCAGGCTCACCACCAGGCCCATGATCAGGGCGGGTACTAAGAGTTTGCGGATGCTGAAACCGCCAGCTCGAAAGGCTGTTATCTCGCCATCACCATTTAAGCGGCTGTAGGCTAGGATAGTGGCCAGCAGTGAACCCATAGGGAAAGTGTAGACGATAATCTGGGGCAGACTTAAAAGAAAGAGCTCTCCCAGCCTCAAAAGACTGATATCAAACTGGGTGTAGAGGTCGGTGAGTTGAAAAATTACATCGGTGCCGACAAAGATAGCCGTAAAGGCAGCGATGCCGAAGATAAAGGGCTGGATTAATTCTCGCAGGATATATTTAAAATATATTGAAATTTTCATAGCTTTACCTCATCCTTATAACAGTCTTACCAATTTGTAGCTACAAAACAAAATTTACCTCATCCTTCTTACATGCGGAATTTATCCCCGAGATAAAACTGCCGGGCCCTTTTGTCTTCAGCCACTTCTTCAGAGGTCCCGGAAAGTAAGATCTCTCCCTCATGCATGATATAAGAGCGGTCGGTGATATTTAAAGTCTCCCGCACACTGTGGTCGGTGACCAGCACTCCCAGCCCCTTATTTTTAAGATATTTGATGATCTCCTGAATGTCATTGACATTGATGGGGTCGATGCCGGAAAAGGGCTCATCCAGGAGTATAAAGGCGGGGTCGGTGGTTAGGGAGCGGGCAATCTCCACCCGGCGCCTCTCTCCTCCCGAGAGCTGATAACCATAGCGGTCCCGAATGTGGCCGATGGAAAACTCCTCTAAGAGCTCCTCGGCCCGGTTATCAATCTCCTTTTCGCTTAAATCCTGGCCCTGCAGAACGGCCAGAAGATTATCCTTCACCGATAATTTGCGAAAGACCGAGGGCTCCTGCGGCAGATAACCGATGCCCTGGCGGGCCCGTTCATACATGGGAAGTTCCGTAATCTCTTCCTCATCGAGATAGATATTGCCCTGGAGCGGTTCAATAAAACCAACTATCATATAAAAGGTGGTGGTCTTGCCGGCTCCATTGGGCCCTAAAAGGCCGACAATTTCGCCGCGATTGACTTCAAGGTTAACCTGGTCCACCACTCTGATTTTGCCGTATTCTTTGACCAATTTCTCGGCTCTCAGCAACCTATTCGCCTCCTCCTGGCAGTCTAATCCGGGCTTCTCCCTTTAAGTTAATCTTTTCTTCCTGTAAGTCGACTTCCACTTCCCGGGAATTAAATTCCTCGCCATTGCGGGTTCCTTCTACGCCTCCTAAGAGATAAATCATATCTTCCAGGCCGCGGTATTCCACCTCGGCTGCTGTAGCATCGAGGCCCTGATATTTAACCCGGGCATTGCCAGTAAAGAGAGCCAGCTCCTCTGCCAGCTCATAAAAGAGGTCATCGGCGGCAATCCAGATCTCAGGACTTTCGAAGACCACCTCTCCGCGAAATTCCAGTTCCTCTCTCAGGCTGTGAAAATCAGCTTCATCGCCGCTGACAGAGAAATCAGGAGATTTATAGCGAGCATTACCGCGGACCTCGAAGAGATACTCATCTTCTTCCTCCAGCGCGGTGATAAAGATATCATCACCCTCTAATTCCTGTCCTTCCCATAAGTCGTCATTCTCTTCCTCATTTAACTCAGACTGCTCCTCTTCCTGGTCAGTCTCCGCCGCTACAGTTGCCGGGGAAAGACTAAAGGAAGTAACAGCAGGTAGAAAAGTTAAACTCATCAGCAACAGGGGTATTAAAATTATAATAAAAATTATAAGATGATTGCCAGTGGTTATTCTTTTATTCATTATTCTTCCTCCCAGACTATTTTTGCTCTCTCTTCAGGGCTGCCCTTGAGGTGGAACCAGCTTAGATCAGCTTCAGCTTCAAAACCCGAGCCCGTGGCGGTGAAATTATTACCAAAAATCTCCGTCGGCTGCTCAGAGGAAATTCTATCGGACTCCTGCTGCCAGCTGATATCAGCAGAAGTAAAAGTTAAATTCTCACTTTCCAGTCGGGCCTCACCGAAAAGTGTCAGAAGGCCCTCATCCTCCAGATAAAGCCCCCGGTCACCTGTCAGATCATAGTCGCGGTCTGCAGGGAAATCGCCCTCTCCGTCAGCTAAAAAGGAATCGACCTCTACCGGCTCCAGGGTAAGCTCCTGAGCTTCATCACGGCGGACTGCTTCCTCTCCCCGGACCTCCCAGCGAGTGGTACCTTCACTGCTGTAAAGGGTGAGGAAAGCATCTTTAACCACCTGGCCCGGTTCTAAACCCAGGGGATCATCGACGTCTTCTTCCTCCAGCTCTTCCTGCTCAAATTCCTCTTCCTGTTCTTCAATCTCCTGTTCTTCTTCTAAAAGCTGACAGCCTGTACCCATTAAAATTAAAAGAACAATTATTAAAATCAAGCTGGAAAATCGCAAGATTTTATTGGCTGGTAGGAAAACTCTCATCCCGGCCATTTTTATTAAACCACCCTACCTCTAGTTAGAATTGCTTATGTGTTTATCTAATATCTATATTTATATCTTGACTAAAATATTATATTGTTTCATTTCTACTATTATTCTTTTATCACTCTTTAAAACTCAAAAGTTATCTAAACCGGCTGCCTGAATTACCAGCTCAGCTGTCCGGCGGGCTGCCCCTGGCTCTCCCAGTTTCTCTCTGATGGTCCGATAACCGGCCAGCTGTTCTTTAATCAACTCCGGGTCCTGCAATATTTTTTTGGCCTCTTTATATATTATATCACCTTTGACCTTATCCTGCAGTAATTCCGGGACGATCTCAGCTCCGGCGATGATATTGGGCAGGGATATCCAGTCCGTCTTGAGCAACAGCTTCCCCACCAGGGCCGTCGGTCTGCCGACCTGATAGACCACTATCTGAGGGCAGTTTAAAAGGGCTGCCTCCAGGCTGGCTGTGCCTGAGGCTACCAGCGCCAAATCACTGGCTGCCAGCACCTCCCGGGTTCTATTGGGAAGCACCTCTATCCTGGACAGGACTTTTCCGGCCAGGTCAGCTAACTGGGTGATATCCCGGTCAGAGTCCTGGGGAATTATAACCTGCAGGCAGAACTTCTTGCTCAGGCGCCGGGCTGCCTGTAAGAGAGGCTCAATCAGAGTGGCTATTTCTTTTTCCCGGCTCCCTGGGAGCAGGGCTAAAACCCGGGCCCCGGGGTCTAATTCCTGGCGGCCGGCCATTTTAAGGTAATCGTTTAAACTCTCCCGGGCCGCTCGCTGCTTGCGGGGTTCAGGGATTTCATCCAGGAGGGGATGACCGACAAAGTGACTGCGAGCCCCTGCCCTCTGGTAACAGTCTTCTTCCTGGGGAAAGATAGCGGCCACCTGGATGTCATAACGGGCCAGCCATTTAGCCCGCCACTGACCCCAGAGCCAGGCGCTGGGCGGGATATAGTGGATAACGGGGATACCAATTTTCCTCAGCCGGCGGCCTAAATACATGTTAAAGCCGGAGTAATCCACCAGCAGAGCAGCAGCCGGCTTGCTTTCCTGAGCCTGGCTGGCAAGCTTTTTGGCCCATTGCCAGTGTTTTTTGAGGCCTGCCAACCCCCCACTCAAACCGATATCTCCCCGGCCAGCTCTAATATCCTGCCGCTGACCGGCCTGGGCTAAGCGGTTGCGGCCCATCCCGGTGAAGCTAATCCGGGGACTGGAATTGGCGGTTTCTTGGTCTGCCACAAGGTTTTTAATCTCTCTAACCACCCGGGCAGCGTAAAGGTCTCCCGAGACTTCCCCGGCTACCACCATGATTTCGGTGCTGTTCCTGGCGGAGTTACTGTTATGACCTCTATATCCCTGTGCCTTATTATTTAAAAACATAGCCCCCTCCTCCTCCAGCAAAACTCAACTCCCTGCTTTTATAGTTAGCTCAGCTCATCTAAATTGCTAAAAGCCCCAGCTTTAACTCAGCTGCCAGCTCCAGAAATCTCTCTTTTTCCAGCACCAGGACTCCCCGGGCCTCCAGCACCAGATTATCTCCCCCGGCAGCCTTGAAAGTCTCCAGGGTTTCAGGTCCAACGGTGGGGATATCCAGTCTAAAGTCCTGCCGGGGGCGACTGGCCTTAGCCAGCTGCAGTCCCGCTGACTCAGATCCGGCCAGCAGTTTACCG
>PWEJ01000152.1 GCA_003553485.1 Halanaerobiaceae bacterium
ATCTCGTAGTACTTACCAAGCACCTCGTCTAAATGATACTTGCCCCGCAGGAAGCGGATAGTCTCTTCCCTGACTTTTTGCAATTCGATTTTTTCAGTCATTTTGCCTTCTCCTTTTTGCTTGCGATATATCCTATATAACTGGAAATGACTAAAATATTTTTGCACAAATCACATATTTTTAATCAAGACATATTTGCCTGCAGTAGTTTCCCTTCCTAAAATAATCTGATAAGATATAGTCACATTATTTTATCAGGAAAGAGCAAGCCATGCAGATAAATCATGATTTTGCAGTCAAACCTCAATAATATTTTCTAAAAGACAAGGACAATGGCTTTCCTATATTCTAATTTAATCTGCAAAAAGTTTTGTTTTTGCCTAAAACAATCCGATAAATTTTAAATTGGAACTGGTTTTAAAGGAAAAATTATTATAATGCCGCAATCTCATACATCAAGCTTTTGCAGTGAAGCGGCCTGCGCCCTTTCCCTATCTTTAAATATATCAGGTTTCGAAAGCAAACTTCCTCCCGCCAGGTTACACACACTTTTTTTTTAGGAATATCAGCCTCGGTAATATCAGTTGCCCCGGCCCAGGCTTCTTCCATTGTGACCATTTCATCTTTATTATTCTGGTAATAATTACATGCAGCTTCGTGGACTATCCTGCGGATCTCCTTCAATTTAATCCTTTTTCTTGATTCATAACTTAACTTTCCTGACAGTATTTTGCCATCAGCGACCTTACAGCCCCTCTCATCAAAATAGATTTTATCCTGTTTATAGTAAGTTTCACATAATTTTTTAGCCCTGTTTATTTTTTTCTTTACTATTACTTATTTCTTTAAATACCAAAAAACTCCTTGTAAACATTCATAATTGCCTTAAAAATAATTAGAACTCCCATTCCCACACGGCATCCCAAAGCTTAACCACCTCTTCTCCCTGCCATTTCTGCCAGATCCAGTTTCTCTTCGTTCTCTCGTACTTTTCCTTAACCCCTCCTCTTGTCTTTATCTGTCTATAATAATAACATAGGCAGATAGACATATAGTGTCTTCCCATTTTTAAAAACTTTCAGAAACTAGCACTTGACGGGTTAAGCAGACTGTGATAATATTCATTAGAGTATTTAATCTAATGAAGCAGCACCCCCAAGTGAGGATGAACTGCTTAAGGTTGAAGCCCAACCCGAAGAAGGATTTCACTGGGAATATTATTTGTACATACCTTCAAAAGCTGTAGGCTCATCTGATATTAATATGATCGTCGAGCCTAATAACACAGGTACACCTACAGATGATATGGATCTCCATAGGGAAAGTGCTCGAGATTTAGCTAATTATCACTGGGCACACCAGAGATTACAAAAGCCCGTTTTGGTTCCCGTTTTTCCTAAACCAAAAACACAACCAGAAGTGGTAGAACAGGGTGGTTGGGCTTATATGCATGCATTATGCAGGCAAACTCTTAAAATAACAGAAGAAAAGTATAAAAGAATTGATTTGCAGTTAATAAACATGATTGAACATGCACAAAATGTTTTGAAAGATAGAGATATAAAGGTAGAAGAAGAGGTTTTATGAACGGTTTTTCTGCTTCAGGTACCTTTGTTCCCCGTTTTGCCCACTTGCATCCTAATAAGATAGCAGCTTTTGCCGCAGGAGGAATGAGTAATTTGAATGTTATTTGTTGTGATAATACTCAGTATAGTTTCCGCTAATCATTATAGAGTAGATATTCACAATGCTTATGAGGCATTAAATAGTTATAAGATTGAGTCTGTTGAAACAAATTTTGGTAAATTAAGTTACATTGATATAGGTACAGGAGAGCCAGTACTTATATCCCATGGAATTTTTGGAGGTTATGATCAAGTCTATATAACATTAAATAATGTATTGGGAGAAGATTATAGGAAAATTGCCCCTCCCGTTTTGGATATCCAGGCTCTGATTTACCATTAACCCCCACTCCAGAAAATCAAGCAAAATCTTATATTAATTTACTTGATGAGCTAGATGTAAAAAAGTGTTTGTTATTACCACATCTGCTGGAGGTGCTTCTGGTATTTGAATAGCTATCGATTATTCTCAAAGGGTGAAAGGATTAGTTTTAATGTCATCTGATATGCCTACTAGTCCCAAACATTCTGAAGAAATTAATGGCATGACGGGCCCGTCCGCTCTTCTAGTTAATGATTTTCCCATGTGGTTTGTAATAAATCATTTTGGATTTGTGATGAATAGAATGATGGCTTCAGTTGTTTCAGATGATTTCTATGAAACAATGCTCCCAGTAAAACCTAGGAAAGCAGGGATAAAAAATGATGAATCAATCACTAATATAGATATGGCTCTCAATTATGCCGATTACCCAGTAGAGGTACCCCTCCTGTAATGCCCAACACCACAGTTCAAGAGCAAGTTCAAGACCAAGATCAAAAGCAAGTTCAAGAGCTAAGTTTAAAACCTAAGAACAAAATGTCCTAGCACCGGACAAATGTCCTGAATGTAAAAATTATTAATCTGCAAAGAAGGGAAGTGTAATCAGTGGAATTAAAGAAATTTAAATTTATGGGATTGCTGATATTGTTGGTGGTTTTATCAATAACTATGCTCTCTTATAATTCTTACGCAGAGGAGGTAGTAGAATTTGAAGACCCTAACCTGGAAGAAGTGGTAAGAGAAAAAATAAATAAGCTCGATGGACCTATATATAAAAGTGATGTTAAAGATATCTGGAACTTAGATGCAGATGAAAGAGGAATTGAATCTCTTGAAGGGGTACAACATCTTGAGAATTTGAGTGGCCTGGGTTTCAGGGAGAACGAAGTATCAGATATAAGTCCACTTGAAGATTTAACTAATCTGAGAGGCCTGGATTTCAAGGAGAACGAAGTATCAGACATAAGCGTGCTGGAGAATTTAACTAATCTGAGAAGGTTGTACTTTAATCGTAACGAAGTATCAGACATAAGCGTGCTGGAAAATTTAACTAATCTGAGAAGGTTATACTTTAATCGTAACGAAGTATCGGACATAAGCATGCTGGAGAATTTAACTAATCTGAGAGGCCTGGGTTTCAAGGAGAACGAAGTATCAGATATAAGTCCACTTGAAGATTTAACTAATCTGAGAAGGTTGTACTTTAATCGTAACAAAGTATCGGACATAAGCATGCTGGAGAATTTAACTAATCTGGAAATATTGAGATTCAGGGAGAATGAAGTCTCAGATATAAGCGCCCTAGCGAATCTGACTGAACTGGAGACTCTGAGCTTCGGTGATAACAAAGTCTCAGATCTAGATCCCATTAAAAATTTGATTAATCTGGAGTTCCTGCAATTCAGTAGTAATAAAGTCTCAGATATATCTCCCCTAGCTAATCTGACTAATTTGTGGGATTTGTGCTTCAGGGATAATGAAGTCTCAGATATATCGCCACTGGTGGAAAATGACGGTTTGGGAACTGGTAATGTTATAGATATGTCTGAAAATTACCTTGACCTTACTCCAGACTCTGAAGATATGGATAATATTAATACTCTTATAGGTAGAGGCGTAAATGTAACATATGAACCACAAAAACAATAATCAGCAAAAATAGAAGTATATTAATCATAAGGGCTGGAGGTAAAACTCCAGTCTTTTTTTATTTCTACTAAGGCAAATTATTTAATGTATGAATTAGTGTGTAATTTGATATTGAGCCATCTGTTCATCACCTCGATTATAGTATTGGTTTGCCACTTATATTATAACCGAGGAGTGAACATTTGGCTCGTACTATTTTCTTATTACACCATTATATGGACTTAATCCCCATTTTTACTTACCTTGTCTTTACAAAAAATTGCCATTATGAAGATAAAATTAGAATGAGAAAATGAACTGCTATACTATATCACTTTAATTTTGATGAATATTAAAAACGAGGAATTTACACACTTTTTTGGACTTGACTAATAAAATTGCTATTTCACGTGAAGTAAGTGAAATGTTTGGTTCCTCCTATTCTTATAAACTAATTAATTATGGTTCTTCGCTATTTATTGAAACTATCCAATCCTCTCACTATCCCTTCAAGTTACTTTCAAATTTTTCTAATTCACCATCGGAAAATACCTCTTTATACAACTCCTGTTCCTGCCATAAACCACTCTCTCTGATTTTTCTTTTTGGTGAAAAGCTGCCGAACCATTTAGCCGAAGGCCTGCAGCTATCGCAGAGCGATACAGTCGAAACAAGCCTGGATTCCCAGAATAGCCGCTAATCCTTTTCGGGAATCTCAACCACACTAAAGGTAAATACACCCTGGATATAGCCAGTCACCATGTTCTCGATCATATCCTGATATTGAAAATCTACCTGATCGAAATGTTTCTCCCTAGATTTCCGGCTGGTCAAATCCAGATTCCACTTTTCCAGCTCCGGAATTGAATATTTTCGATAATTATTTCAGCATATCTCAAATTCTTCTTGACCTGTTTTCCCCTGCAAAGAATATAATTTTATTTCATGTCATGAAGGAAAATGGATTAATTGCGATCTTTTTATCCAGATTATTTAACATTCTTTTTAACGGCAAACCTACTGCTGTTATCTTTACCTTCTCCTCTCCCAGATTATTTTTTAAACTATACTGCTTTTCTTCTTTTTCGCTTCTTTCTAAAGGATAATACAAAAATACTTGTCTGGTTTTGCCTCGACCGGCTATACTGTATGTGGTCAGTTGATATAAATCACCGGACTGAATCTCCCCCTTAGAGTAATTTTTATATTTAGCATCCCCAATCGCTTTCAATTTTCCCTCATAGTAAAACTTATAATCAGGTATCATGCTGTAATCACTGCCCTTATCGCTGATAAACTTATTTGCTAACCTGCTTTGATATTTGATGCCCATATTTTTGGGACAGATTTTAAGCAAATAGCGATATAAAAATTTTTCAAAGAGATCATTCATGTCAATTAAAAAAGAATTAAATCCTCTTTCACCTGAAA
>PWEJ01000062.1 GCA_003553485.1 Halanaerobiaceae bacterium
CGGGGAAATCGACAGGAAACAAAGAGGTACAGCGTAAGGCGCGGATAAAAGATGGCATCCAGACATTATTGCGCAAACTTGACAGGCACTCCCTGGCCTTGCACAGATGGGATCAGGCCTACTGCACAGAGGTCGAACAAAGTGATCTGCGGCGGTTTTTGGAGAAAAAGCTTGCCAGCGCAAAACGTAAGAAATACGCAACCCAGGTCGGGATCAGTAACCTTCTAAAAAGGCTTTAGCATTAAACAATCAAACGCCCCGGTCCGCCGGGGCAAAGGAGGTGTCATGAGACTTTTCACGAAGATCGCAGAAAAGCAAGAAGATGCGCCTTACGGCAACCTTATAACAGCAACAAACCAAACGCTAACAGTTAATGCGACTGACATCGAGCGCATGGGAACTCAACGAGTGTATGGGCGCAACGGAACCAATATTATTATCAAGTTGCATGGTGACGACAGGTTGCTCATAGTCCCGAACGACTGGAACACACAGTTTTGCCGTAAAATTAAAAAGGTTTTACCGGGCAAACGCCAACATCCGGCACCACAAGATGTCCAAATCAGTTTGATATGGGCGAGTCCAGACGACTGGGCACCAGTTGTTGATAATTGGGCCGGGATCGGAAAATAAATAACCAAACGCCCCGGTTCGCCGGGGCAAAGGAGGCAAGCTTGGATATCACAGAAGAAACCGGCAGCATAAGCCACGGCACACATCGCCCTCAAGATCTCATTCCGCGTTTTTTGGGCGCCTTGAGGCTTTTCAGCGAAACTCGATACGCACAAGTCATGCTAAACGGGGCACTCCCGGCACACGCCATGGAGGACGACGACGCGGAATGGTGGACGTCGGACGATTGCCTATACCTGCTTGAAGATCTGTTCAACGCACTCGACGAAGAGGCGCCTACCGGGTACTACTTCGGGGCACACGCCGGCGACGGTTCAGACTTCGGGTTTTGGCCCATCGATATGGACTTTTTGGATTAACCTCAATTCCTGCCCCTGGGCCCTCACGGATACAGGGGCAGGAATTGACGCTAAACAACAACAACAAAGGAGGCCAACCTATGTACCAATTAATCACCGAGACGGATTCACTGCGGATTAACCATGGCGTATTCCAGACCGACGAAGACGTCATGGCCTACTTACAAAAGCTGTACGAAGACGATGATACTTTTGATCTGGACGGAAACACGGATATCCAAATCCGTAAAGTAGATCCAGCAGCAAACAAAGGACCTTACGACACGCCAGTACGGGACCTGCTGAGTCGACTGAAAGCGGCAGGTTTTGCGCTGCAATGGGTCGATGACGGCGAGGCCATATACCACGGCGTGGACACCGTCGAGTATGCGGCCGATTACATTTTGTCGGTCGATGAAAGCCACCTGGGGATCAAGAAAAACGATCACGCCCTATGGCTATTCCTTGTGTTAGGCAACGGCAAAGAAGAGATTGTTTCGGATTACACTTACCGCGACTGCCCTGAACACAAAGAGCTGGAAGCGGTGCTGGACGATTTTTACCAGCGGTGGATACCCGCTGAACGCCCCATTTATAACATCGAAGATTAGCCTCAATTCCTGCCCTGGAGCCGCGAGGTTCCAGGGTAGGCGTGGACGCTAACCAAAAACCAAAACAAAAAGGAGACATCATGCAAAGCGACAATAACCATGCAGGAACCATCCGCGCCCGAATTGATCACCTTTTACGGGAATACGCGGATCTAACCGGCCGCGAAGACAGCCCGGTGCAGACGGACGTAATGGCAGGAGAATTAATGGCGGATCTGGAATATTGCCTGACCAGGCTATACCCGTACAAACAAGCAGATATCTTGAGCTACAAAGATAATGTTTTGCAAGCAATCGAAGAAGCGAACAGCAGGCGCTTCCAGCCCCTCACGTCCGCCGAAGAAATCAAAAGCGCAGTGGCGGCCGGGAATACCGTTTATTGGAGCAACAAGGCATACCAGGTCGTTCTCGACAGTGTCGGACAATATCTAATCAAATGCCTCTTGAACGGCGCTTGTATCGGGTTGACATGGGCAGATGGCGAAACCCTTAACGGCCGGCCGGAAGACTTTTTTATCGAAGATTAGCCTCAATTCCTGCCCTGGAGCCGCGAGGTTCCAGGGCAGGCGTGGACGCTAACCGATAAACCACAATAAAAGGAGGACACCATGAAAACGTACAAGCTATGGATTGAGATCGAGGAAAGGGACTCAGAAACGGATGAACACCGGGATGTAACCAAGTCAGGCGTTGCCGACCCCGTACCGATGCACGTTTTCGGCAACCTGTCCGACGCGATCGAAGCGGCCGAAAGTTACCATATGAACCAGGACCATCTGCGGGACGTTACAGGGGCCGACCTGAAACACCCGCCAAAACCGACTACGAAGAATGCCGCTATGAGGTTCTTCCTCGTTACCCACCAACACAGGCACGGCGTCGATGCTTTCCTGGTCAAGTCAGAAGACCGCCCGACAATCGACCGCATCGTCAACGCTTTCGACGATCTGGACTATGAAGAAGACAGGGGCGAGGTTATCGAAATTAAAGAGCAAACAGAAATACCAACGATTTAAAGGAGGACACTATGGAAAAACCAGAAAAGAAAATTTACAAGGTGCTACTGCTGCACGATCCGCAGCACCCGCGCGGGTGGCCGATCGTGGCAGGCATAAGCAGGGGGAAATATTTTATCAGCCCCGACGATTTGCCTGAACGAGTATGCAACTTCCTAGCCCTGCTCAAAGAAAACAGCGAGGTTTGGCGCACCAAAGCAACGATTAATCGAATTGCATCAAGAATACGTGAAAAAAACGGGGATTTTAGCCACGAGATCCAGGTCGCCAAGGGCCGGAGGGTCGTCGACGGCCGGCGCCTGACCCTGGAAATCCACTACCTGGAACCCGAGCCGGATATCGACTCCCTGCCCGAAATCGACATGGGAGCCCGCTGTGATGGCGCAAAATGGGGCCTGGCCGACTGGTATCCCGAAGTTAGTGACCGCATCGAGGACGCACTTAAAAATAACACCTGCCGAACCTGGACGACCGGATGGTATGGCAGCAAAAAGGAAATTGCATCCGCCCGGATTTCGCGGATAAACAAAAAGATTGTCATCGAGGCATCCGTCTCTGACGACTTTGACACAAACGGTTATGGGCGCGTCGATATCCCCCATACAACCGACCTGGGAAAACTCAAAACCGCAATAGACCAGGCGCATGACGTCGCGGAAAACGACCGGGAAAGAAACCTGCCCGTCGAGCTATGGGCAATCAAGGAGAACGGCGAGGTTTGGGTGGAAACATTTTTGCGGCATCGCCCGGTCCACTGTTGGGACTGCGAAAGAGAAACCCCGCCAGGCGACTGTTACCACGAATGGGGATTCCAGGGAGATACGGATTTGCCCGAAGAAATCAAAACCGCCATCGAAAACAAAATAATGAATGATGAATCGCCCGTATGGGTAGGCAGTTACCTTGTTGAAAAAACATAAAAACAAATGAGGACACTATGAGCAACATGAAGGAGCCACTTGAAAAATTAATCCATGACATCAGTTTTGCGGCAGATGAACTGGCGGACCTGCTCGGAAAAGTATCTGGATCCGACGCAATCTTAATCGAGCAAGCAGTAACTAAAGTTGCCGATTTGGAGTATTTTTTGAGACGTATAAAAGTATCGCAAGAAGACAATTAGCCTCAATCAACAACTAACAAACAACAACACGGAGGTATGAGCATGAGTCTACGCACTTACCCGGTAAGGATCAACGAAAAAACCGTCAATGTAAAAGCGAAAAAAGACGAGGTCAAAGCCTTTTGGCGCATGGTATCCCCGCTCGCTGACATCCGCCGCCACACAGTTGAGTGGAGCGGCGTCATCGGCGAAACGGAGCGCCGGGCCGGATACTTCGTGCCTTTGTCGGAGCCGGCCACGCTGGCCGACGAGGCCGGTTTTGAGGCCGAAAAAGAAGCATTTATCAACGCGCTGCCGGACCCGATAACACGCGACGATTTCCGGGCGATTGAGCGCCAGGTGACTGACATCTACAACAGGCACGTGCCAACCGTCGACAAGCGAAAAACCAAAGACGAGCAGGCCGCCGAAAACCGTAAGGTTGCAGCACTGCGCGAAACCCGCGAAGCCGAACAAAGCGCACGACAGCAAAAACTAAACGAGCAGCGCCAGGAACTCTACCGGCAGTACCCGCATCTTAAGGCCGGGAACTCAGGAGATTATGCCATTGCAGCGAAAAACATCCGCACCGAGCTGGCCAGGGCCTTCCCGGGGCACACGTTTTCAGTCAGGTCCAGCACGTTTAGCATGGGCGATTCAATCCGCGTCGCCTGGACAGACGGGCCGACATACGACGAAGTAACCGCAATCGCCAGCAAATACCAGCGGGGCAACTTCGACGGAATGACGGATATGTACGAAGAGCACCGCGACGACCCGTGGACCAAGGCTTTCGGCGGTAGCAAATACGTTCAGACCACGCGGAACCTGTCAGACGGCGCTTTTGATACCGCAAAAAAAGAACTGGAAGCCCGGACGAGCGATCCGGGCGCTTTGAAAGACCCCGATATCCGGGCGCACGCGCACAGCAAATCTTACTACACACCGCCGGAAAAGACCGGCGGAAACGGCAAAGCCAAGGGCGAAAAATACGAGTCGGCCGAGATCCTGGTAAACGAAGAAAAGGGCGGCATCGAAGTCTATTTCGATGACAAGCCCTCCGAAGGGATCCTGGATATTCTGCGGGAAAACAAATTCCGCTACCACCGCAAACGAAAATTCTGGTACGCTAAACAGGCGCCGCAAACTTGGGCGGCAGCCCAGGACCTGGCGCAACGCTACCAGGTTGAGATCCGGCAATAACCACACCAACA
>PWEJ01000159.1 GCA_003553485.1 Halanaerobiaceae bacterium
GCCTGCTGATCCGTAGTCAGCCGCTCTATCCAATTGAGCTACGGGCGCGGATAAAATTTGATTTATTTTCTTTATCGATTTGCAATGTATATTTTAAACTATTTAGGGCTGAAAGTCAAGGGATTTTGAGCTTGTTTGTTTTGTTATTTACCTTGATTAATGAGAAATATTATTGAGCTAGCAAAAAAATATTAGTATCGCCAGATTTTCTGGGATAAATTTTATACAATAATTTTTCTTATTAAACATTTAAAGTCTATTACATTTATGCTATAATATATTAAGATATTACATTTTTCAACATTAAACCTATCAATCGTTGGAGGCATCCAATGAAAAACAAAAGGTTTTATCTGCTTTTAATCCCGGCATTTGTTTTCTTAGTGGTTTTTATGGTTGTTCCGCTTTTCAATGTTTTTCGAGGATCTCTTCAGCAGCAGGGAGAATATACTTTTCGAGGCTATTCTTCATTTTTTCAGGATTCTTACTATGTAGGGATCTATATCAGAACTTTGCGGATAGCTGTAGTTACTACCATACTTGCAATAATTATGGGATTTCCAACGGCATATTTCATATCATTACTTGGCAATAAATATCGGGGCATTTTCATAATTCTTGCCGTATTTCCCCTTCTAACCAGTCCGGTCGTTAGATCATTTGCCTGGATGATAATTCTGGGAAGAAATGGAGTTATCAACCGATTATTATTATTTTTAAATATTATAGATCAGCCTTTGAGGATATTATATACTGAGGTTTCAATTATTCTTGGACTTTTGTATCTCTTCTTACCTCTGATGATTGTCTCTTTAGTTGGTGTGATGCAGAATATAAATACCAGCTTGATACTGGCTGCTCAAAGTCTGGGCGCTTCTCGCTTTAAAGCTTTTATTAAAGTGATCTTTCCCTTGAGTCTACCCGGTCTGGTTGTTGGTTCAGCTCTGGTATTTACTGGTAGTCTGACGGCTTATACTACACCAGCCTTATTGGGCGGAGATAGCTCACGGGTTTTATCAACCCTGATATATCGTTATGCTATGACTTTTTTTGATTGGGAAACCTCTTCTGTTATAGCGATGATTATGATAGTTACAACATTTTTTGTCGTTGGATGGGTCAGCTATATTTCCAGCCGCCTAAATCCCGAGAAGGGAAGGAGGTAATTAATAAAGTGCAAAAAAGCAGTAAAGCTTTAACTGCTTTTGCTCTTCTGGTATATCTTTTTATCCTGGTGCCGATGTTGATCATAACAATATCTGCCTTTAATGCCGAAACCTACATTACCTTTCCTCCAATCGGCCTATCACTGCGCTGGTTTGCAAATATATTTTCTGTAACCATGTTCATCAGAACCTTCAAGATCAGTATGCAAATAGCGGTATTATCAACTACACTGGCTTTGGTTGTAGGTATTCCTGCTGCTTATGTGCTTAGCAGATATAGATTTAAAGGGCGCAGCATACTTGAGAGCTATTTTTTATCTCCTGTATTGATCCCCCAGATAGTCTTTGGCTTTTCACTTTTTAATTTCCTTATCATAGCCCTTGATCTTCCTGTATTTATTAGCCTATTTTTAGGTCACACAGTCTTTATTTTACCCTATATTGTGAGAGTCATTTCTTCAAGTCTGGCAAACTTCAATTATGAGATTGAGGAAGCAGCTATATCGCTGGGGGCAAGCAGAGCTTATACATTTTTCCGGGTTGTACTTCCCAATATTAGTTCCGGAGTGATAGCTGCTTTTGTTCTGGCTTTTATCAATTCATTTAACAATGTTCCGATCTCGGTCTTTTTAACAGGACCAGGCGTCAGCACTTTGCCAATTCAGATGATGAGTTATGTGGAATACTTTTTTGATCCAACAATAGCTGCGCTTTCAGTGGTTTTGATGGTATTGACGGTTATAATTATGTTTGTTATCGAGAGGACTCTGGGTATAGCTTACTTTACCCGCAATGCTAAATCGGGAGGACAATAAGCCTTGGTATTATTAAAGTTAGAGAATATACAAGCTGGATATGATGATAATATAGTATTGGATAATTTTAATCTCGAAGTACAGGAGGGAGAGCTGGTATCTTTTTTGGGACCCAGTGGTTGTGGTAAGACTACAACCCTAAGAGTGATAGCTGGTTTTGTTACACCTGATAAAGGTAAAGTTTATTTTTCCGGACAGGATTATACACCACTGTCAGTTCATAAAAAGAATTTTGGATTTGTTTTTCAGAGCTATGCTCTCTTTCCCCACCTTTCTGTTTATGACAATGTTGCTTTTGGATTGAAAATGAGAAATGTTAATAGGCCAGAAAAAGATAAGAGAGTAAAAGATATTCTAGAAATGGTTGGTTTGGAAAGATTGATCGATCGTTATCCAGGAGAATTATCCGGGGGACAGCAGCAGCGGGTTGCCCTGGCAAGAGCTTTGGTTATTAAGCCGGATCTATTGCTTTTAGATGAACCTCTTAGTAACTTGGATGCTAAGTTAAGGCTCCAGATGAGAAGAGAGATTAAGTCTCTACAGAGCAAACTTGGAGTAACAACTGTTTATGTAACCCATGATCAGGAAGAATGCTTTTCTATTTCCGATAGGGTTGTCATCATGAGGGATGGGAAAATAGAGCAGTATGACAGCCCAGAAAAGATATATGATAATCCCGGGACCAGCTTTGTAGCTGAATTTGTTGGTTTCAAAAACTTTTTTGACTGCACCTTTAATCAGGATAACTTAGTTGATTTAGGTGGTGTGAAGTTTGAAATTGCCACGGAAAGAATTATGCCTTCTACCAGGGGAGAAAAGGAGATCACCTGTGGAATAAGACCAGGTGATATTGAATTAATCAGCAAAAAGGAGGCTGATAAAACGAGTAAGATGAATAGAATGTCGGGTGAGATAATGCTTTCGACCTATTTAGGAGATGAGTACGAGTATGTAGTAGCAGGAGAAAAACAAGAGATTATTATCAATTGTCCCTCTGATACAAAGATAAAACAAGGGGAAAAAGTTGAATTATATTTTCCGCCTGATAAATTAATAGGGGTAAAATAAAAATCTTGAGGAGGAAATTATCATGAAAATTATAGGCAAGTTTAAGTTTCCGGGATTGATCTTACTGATGACTGTTTTGATTTTTGCCGGGACACCAGCAGTAGAGGCAGAGGCAGATCAACTGGTTATTTCTACCTGGGGATTCGGTGAGGATTTACTCTGGGAACATGTTTTCACTCCCTTTGAAGAAGAATTTGATGTTGAGATAGTGCTGGAAGTTGGCAATAATGCTGACCGTCTGCAAAGGGTGATCATGCGTGGTGGAACAGAAGTTGATATTATCTATCTGGCTGAATCATATGCTTTAGAGGCGATTGCCCAGGATGTCTTTGCCGAGATAGATAGGAGCTTGATTCCAAATCTGGATCAAATATATGATATCGCTGTTGCACCTCATGGCGAACAGTTTGGTCCGGCCTATACCCTTACAAGTTATGGTATTGTTTATGACAGCAATGCTGTTGACGAACCGATCACTTCCTGGGCTGATCTCTGGGATTCCAGATTCGAGAACAACCTCTCTATTCCCGAATTTGATACAACATCAGGCCCAGCTATTCTATTTGAAGCAGCTGATCTGGCCGGTGTAGATTATGGAGATGATCTAGATGCTGTTTTTGCCAAGTTACAGGAGCTTAAACCCAATCTGGTAACCACCTATCCCCGTTCTTCTGAACTGGCCAATATGTTTGCTCAGGGAGAGGTTATAGTAGGTCCTACCCAGAGTTTTGCCTTTGATCAGATTAAAGCAGCTGTTGAAGGAGCAGTTTGGGTGTATCCAGAAGAGGGTGGATATGTTAACTTCAATACAGTAAATATTGTTAAAAATAGTGACCAAAAAGAATTAGCCCATCAGTTCATTAATTTCCTCTTGAGAGAGGATGTTCAGCAGAGTTTTTCTGAATCTGGTCTGGATTCTCCTGTCAATGTTAATGTAGAACTGACAGAAGAGCAGGTAGAAGAACTGGGTGTCGTTTATGGGCTTGACCTCATTGAAAGTTTAAAAACAATGGACTGGGATTGGGTCAATGATAATAAGCAGGAGCTTTTAAGACGCTGGGATAGAGAGTTGTTAAATTAATTCTTGATAAAGTCAGACAATAATAGGACATGAAAGGCGGGGGAGGGCTTGGTTTTTAGCCAGTCTCCCGTTTTTCTTTGTCTTTTCTTTATCTAAGGTTAAAAATATCAGTAAAGGGTGATTTCTGTGGAAGTAGATATTCTTTTTAGAGGAGGTTATGTCTACAACTCTAATATACGGGAGTTTATTAAAGAAAAACTTGCTGTGAAAGGAGAGAGGATCCTTTATTCAGGAGAGGATACGGCTGATAGATTTAAACCTGTCAGAGTTGTTGATTTAGATGGCAGATATTTAATCCCGGGTTTGATTGATATCCATATGCATATAGAAAGTTCTATGACATCTCCGGTGCAGTTTGCCGGTGAGGTAATTAAACGGGGTGTGACTACGGTGGTATCAGAACCCCATGAGATAGCTAATGTTTTTGGACTTAGGGGAGTGGAGGCCATGATCAATGCTGCTGCAGAGGCTGTTATCGATATTTATTATGCAGCACCAAGCTCGGTTCCCTCTACCAGCTCTGAACTTGAGACCACTGGGGGAGAGATAGGCCCTGATGAGGTCAGAAAACTGGCAGCCAGGAATGAAATTCTCTGTCTTGGTGAAGTGATGGACAACAAGACTGTGATCCAGCAGCCAGATTCTAAAATAAATAAGATTATTGATGCTTTTCGTGAGACAGCGCCTTTCAAACCGATCGAAGGA
>PWEJ01000057.1 GCA_003553485.1 Halanaerobiaceae bacterium
GAGGTTAAACCTGACTATCTGACACCTTATTTTTAATCTCCTGTAAAAGCTGGCTGGCTTTCTCCGCTTCTGCTGCAGAAGCTCGCCGGGAATATCTGGCCTTCTCATAGATAGAAGTCAATTCCTGCAATTGTTCGGCTGCCTCCTGCCATTTCTCTTCCTGAAGCATCTTAGTTTGATAGCCCCTGGGAGTTAAACCCGGGGGTTTGGGCTGATAATCACCGGCAAATTTTAAAAAGCGATAGTAATGATATCTAACCTTCTCCACCGGGTTTTGTAAATCATAATTAGGACGGAAAAATCTGCTGCTAATTTTATCTTTTATATTCTTTAGTATTTTCTGGCTCTGTTTGCGCAACAGAGGTGCCGCCGCCAATCTTTCTCTTTCCTCCCGATAATCTTCACTCTCCTTTTCTCTTTTCTTAATGATCTTTTTAATAATAAAAATCGCCAGTATAAACAGGAGTAACAAAATTATAAAACCAATAAATCCTGGTTCCTGTAATTCCCTGGTGACGGTTTCCTGTATTTCAAGAGGCTCATATTCCTCAGCCCCCTCCCAGATAACATTCTCTTCTCCAAAACCCTCTCTGAGGTAAGATACAATTTGTCCCAGAACAAAGAGCAGGGGATAGAGCAGCCACCCAATCACATAGGCTAGATACTCCATTAAACTACTCCAGCTCTGGTATAAAACGGCCATTAAGCTTGAGAGCTGTTCATGAAAGGGGAGATTAAAGATCAATATCAGTAATAGAGTTAAACCAAGGGAAGAGATAAAAAAGAAAATTGCCATATGCCAATTTTTGCTACCCTTTGTTTGCTCCTGAACAAAATCGGCGACGGCAAAATGATTAAAGAACAAAAGCAGGATAAAAAATATTATTATTTCGGTAATATTAACATTGATATGGCGAAAATTGGCGTATAGAAGTACTAGAAGATAAAGGCTTAGCAAACGAGGAAGTTCGGCACTCAAATCCGCCTGGCTACGATAAAAGCTCTGCCGTAAAGATATCAGATTTGTTAAAATCACTAAAGAGGTAAAAATAAGTGGAGGCCAGGCGGCTAAGAGAATAATTGATAGCTGAAAGCCAAACAATAACAGCAGACTTATTATTTCTTTTGTTCTAGAGGTGCAACCCACGTATAATTCAACCCATACACCAGCACTGAAAAGGCAGAAAAGGAAGAAAAGCTCCTGTTGCCAGGTGATGGATAAGCCTGTATTATGGTAAATTATCTGTTGATAGGGGTGACGCAGGATAAGCCAGACCAGGCCGGCAAAGAAAATTTTGCTGCTAAGTTTATATCTGGACCAGTTCATAACTTTCTTCTCCCCTCACCTGTGAAAGTCTACCCTGATATATTTTTAAACCTGGAATTTCATTAATAGCAGGAGGCAACTCCCTTTCCTCGCCAACCAAAACCAGTTTAATCTTACCCTTGAGATTTGCTCTGATTTTTTCTAGCTCCTGCGGAGAGATAAAGCCCGTAATTATAATTTTTTGACTGTTGTTAGACAAAGAACCGCTATAGTCACTTATATCTTTGCGATAAATAGGGCGCAGGCAGGCAAGTTCAGTGAGAATCCGTTCCAATTGTCTGGGGTTGTTGTCGGCTGGCAGGTAAAAACCCTGTTCACTACTACCTATGCCATTGCTCAATAGCCCGGTAGCCAGATCATTTTTTAATAATTTTCTCGCTAAAGAAGCTGTTATGTTAATAGCCTTTTCTAATTTATCAGCAGCATAGCCACCCCAAAAATATTTGGTAGTTCTAACATCTAAAAGAAGATCGACATTGACTTCCAGAGAGGGATGATAAATATCAGATTTAAGCCCCTGATGGCGGGCTGAAATCTTCCAATTGATATTCTTCCAGGAATCCTGAGGTTGATAATCCCGCACCCCCACCCGGTTATTTTTATCAACTAAGATCCAACCCTGAGAAAACCTGGTCCCTCCAGCCTTAATTTCTGCAATAATATCAGTCTTTATAGGATAGAGACGGGGGTAAACAAATAATTCCAGGGTTTTATCTAACTCTTTTTCTTTGCTGAATAAACTAAAATAATCATTGCTCCGCAGCAGACTTCTTGAAATAGTATATCGGCCCCTTTTATTCAATTGGAGGGCATATTTTCTTTTAACTCTCTGCAGCCAATTGAGATGAAAAGTATCTTCAAATAACTTTTGCCCTGCCGCATCCTGACGCAAAAACCTACCGCTTTCCAGCTCCAGACCAGGTGAAAAACCACAGATAATTTCCAGGCCCAGTATGGGCAATAGCTTCAAGTTTTCAATGGTGATGATAAAATCAACTTCTTCACCGGCCATAATTCTTCGGCGAGAGAGAGATAAATCTATCTCCAGGCCTAATAGGGTTAATTTGCTGTAAAAATAGGCTAAATAAATTAAGACCAAAAACAATATACTTCCCCATTGCAAAGCGAGGTTCTGCTGTTGCCAGCCTAAATATAAAAAAAGCAAAAATATTATTGTCCAACTTCGCAATGTTGTCATAACAGTTAATCCCCCTGTTCTACTGGAACTTCTACCTCCTCTAATATCTGCAGGATTATCTCTTCTTTGTTCTTTCCACTAATAACCTCTCTCTCCAATAACATTATGCGGTGCTCTGCTGCAAAGGGAAAAATTTGCTGGATATCATCAGGAATAACATAATCTCTATCATATAATAAGGCTCTGGCCTGAGCTGCTCGCATTATTGCCAGAGTTGCCCGAGGACTTAAACCTAATTTAATCTCAGACTTATCTCTGGTCTCCCTCACCAGACTTACAATATATTGCTGCAAGAAGTCCGTTATTTCTATTTCGGTAACTTTTTGCTGCAGGTCAATTATTTCTGACTGGGAAATTACTGGTTTTATCTGGTCCAGAGGGTCACTTTTTTGATAGTGGCTAAGGATATTAAGTTCTTCCTGAGCTGAGGGATATCCCACCTTTAATTTAAAGAGAAAGCGATCTAATTGAGCTTCTGGCAGCGGAAAGGTCCCCTCTAACTCTATAGGGTTCTGAGTGGCTATAACTAAAAAAGGTTCCTCGAGCAAAAAAGTGTCTCCTTCTACTGTTATCTGTCTTTCTTCCATAACTTCCAGGAGGCTGGCCTGAGTACGAGGAACAGCCCTGTTAATCTCATCTGCCAGGAGGATGTTGGTGTGAGCAGGGCCAGGACGGAAAACAAAATCGTTTTTCTGTTGATTATAATAATATAAACCAGTAATATCAGCAGGCTGCAAATCCGGGGTGAATTGTATTCTCTCAAAATCTACTCCCAATGACTTTGCCAGAGAATTGGCCAGCCGGGTTTTGCCTACCCCAGGAACATCATCAAAGAGAATATGCCCCCGGGCTAAAAGTGCTACCAACATTAGCTCTATTACCCGAGATTTGCCTAATATTACCTTGCTGATGTTATTTTCGATTTTTTGGGCTGCTTTAAGCATCGTATCACTCCAAAGTTTTATTTGGCGCTATAGCTGCTATCCAGGTTAAAATACCAATCCCTGAGAGGACAGAAATAAAAAAACCCCCGTGGGGAGGGGATTTTCTTGAGAAGTATTTGCTGACAATTTAAGCTGAAGTTTCATCTTTCACATCTATATCGCGGGGGTCGTTGGCCCACTTGCCGCAGCGGTCACCGGTCATGGCAATTGTTTGACCATTGGCCTGAATCCTAATAACTTCACACTCATTAGCGCAATCTTCGCAGATAAAGCTAGAGGTTTCAAAATTATCATGGGTGATGGAAAATCCTTTAAAGCTGCTGGGCTCATCTTTATGTTTCATCTCTTCTCTAGCTAATAGAGAAATACCTATTGCTCCCATGACATCATGGTTATCAGGGATAATAACTTCATCGTCGATTTCCTTCTCAATAGCGGCCTTAATACCATCATTAGCGGCAACTCCGCCCTGGAAAACATAGCGGGGGTAAAGTTCTTTGCCTCTAACTAGATTATTAAAATAATTTCTTACCAGAGCTTCGCAGAGCCCATTAATGATCTCGGGCTTGGTAAAGCCGTATTGCTGCTTGGAGATCATATCTGATTCGGCAAAAACCGTACAGCGGCCAGCAATTCTAACATCCTTAGTGGATTGGAGAGCTAGCTTACCAAACTCTTCAATTTCAACCCCCAGCCTTTCAGCCTGGTGGTCGAGAAAAGAACCTGTTCCTGCTGCACAGACAGTATTCATGGCAAAATCAGTCACTATTTCATTATTTACAATTATAAGCTTGGAGTCCTGCCCCCCTATTTCAAAAATTGTGCTGACATCAGGAACCTGCTCGATAGTTGCTGTGGCATGGGCAGTAATCTCATTTTTGATAATATCTGCCCCTAAAATATAACCAATCAGCTGTCTACCACTGCCCGTTACTCCTACCCCGGCTATTTCATATTCATCCTTAAGCTTTTTATTTAACATAGCCAGTCCTTCTTTAACTACTTCCACCGGGGAGCCAGGGTTGCGGCGATACAATTTAAACTGCATCTCTTTATTATCATCAAGACCCACGATGTTGATACTGACCGAACCAATATCAACACCGATATAAAGATCCTTCATGCTATATCCTCCTCTTTCTTCTGTTTTATCAAGTCCAGAAAAGCTTCTACCCTGGTAAGCATATTAGCCTTTGCCATCTGTTCATCAATAGATAGAGAAAGTATTGGAATATCGAGATCTTCAGA
>PWEJ01000106.1 GCA_003553485.1 Halanaerobiaceae bacterium
ATACGGACACAGGTGCAGGCTACAATGATGATATTGAGATAGAGGTAGTGGTAGAAGATGGTGAGATAGTATCCATTGAGGTATTGAGCCACGAAGAGACTGAAGATATAGCTGAACCTGCCTTTGAAGATTTAGAGGCAGCAGTATTGGAAGCCCAGAGCGCTGATGTGGATACTGTTTCAGGAGCTACCGGTACCAGCGAAGGATATCTAGAGGCACTTAATAATGCCCTAAATAATTAGGGAAAGGGTGATGAATATAAATGTTTAAATTCAATAATATGGTAGAGCAGGTCTTTCTTTTAGGCCTGCTCCCCATTCTTGGTGGAAGCCGAAATGTATTGACTGCTGTTATAGTTACAGTTGTTTTAGTAATAATAGCATTATTAAGCAGGTTAATTTCACGTTTGATTAAAACAGAAGTTTTAGCCGATGCCCATTGGATTTTTATCTTAGCCTTTGGTATATCACTGGCTTATGTGGCTTATCTGGCTACGGCATATTTATATCCAGAGGTGTATCAATATTCCGGCCTCTATATATTACTGGTAGGTGTCACCCCATTAACTTATATTGGTTGTAAGGATAATGTTAGTTTCTCTAATCTTTGGAAAAAAATAAACATATTTTTTGTGACTATATTAATAGTAGCTTTTTTTAGAGAACTAATTGGTTTTGGTTCCATTTTAGGAATAGAGTTACTGGAAGTAGGGTATGCACCTTTAAGTATTTTGGGAAAATCAGCTGGTAGTTTTGTGTTTTTAGGATCACTGTGGATTCTATTTAGGTTCCTGGCTATTAAAGGCAAAGTAAACCTTGACTACTTTGAATTAGAGGGGGCTGAATTGAATGAGTGAAATATTTGGTTTTTTTCTAGAAAGTGTAGTCCCTAGAAATATGCTGATTGCCTATTTTTTAGGAGTGACTCTTGCTATCTCAGAAACAGAGGGCTTACGTACTTCCTTAGTTAAAGGAACTAAGTTTTCTCTGGGGATATTTTTTGCTGCTATGGCTGGTCTGCTGATTGCAGATATTTTAGCTCTAGAGCTAGAGTTTTTGGTAGTCTGGGTATTTTTCCTAACTGCTGTTTTGATGTCATTAATTTTGATGTTCTTTGGTGAATTAGAAGGAGATTTTTATGGTATGCCAAAGATGTTTCTGTTTTTTATGCCCGTTGTTGGAATACAATGGATTATGTTTCAAGGCAATTATGACTTTACTCAATTGGTAACAGGAATTTTTGCCCATGCTCTGGGGTATTATTTAGCTTTTGTCCTAATAGCTACTATAAAGGAGCAGATTAAAATTTCAGAAGCTGAATCATATTTTAAGGTAATTCCAGTTATTCTAATTGGTCTGGGAGTCGCAGCAATGGCAATTCAGGGATTTTTCTTCCTCTATTAAAAGAAGAAGCTATTTTAATTTATTAATTATCGATAGTTTGATATAAATAAATGGTAAAATCTGGCCTGGTTCAGGTTATTCACCTTAATCAGGCCAATTTTTCTATAGGAGGGAAGATTTTGGTTTTTATATTAGCTGGTGGAAAAAGTACCAGAATGAAGGATGCCAATAAACCCCACATGAAATTTACTGCTGATAATACTCTTTTAGGCTTTATTTTAGAAAATTTAATTTCTTATTTTTCTTCTAAAAAAATTAAATTAGTAGTAAAAGACAAAAATGATTTTGTTGACTATAAGGCAAAATATAATATTGCAATTATAGAAGATTTATTGGATGCTGGCCCACTAGGTGGTATTTATACTGGTTTGAAGGCCAGTAACAAACTAAAAAACTTTTTTATGGGATGCGATATGCCTTTTTTACAACCCCGATTAATAGCCTGGATGATAGCCAAATGTCAAAGAGATATACTTATTCCGAAAGATAAGGGGTATTTAGAGCCACTAGCAGCCGTTTATCACAGAAATTGTTTATCAGCTATTGAAACTGCTTTGAATCATGGGAGCAGAAAAATCATTGATTTTTTTCCTGATGTTGAAATAGATTATCTAGACAAAAAAGAACTCATTAAAGTTATGGATTTTAAATATTTATTTTTTAATGTTAACAACAGAAAGGATTTTAATATTGCTGTTAACAAAATTTTGCCTCAGTATTTAAAAAAAATTAGTAGTAATTAATTAGGGATATATCCAATAATACTTATAATATTTATTGAGATATCAGTTGTTTTAGGTTATAATATCATTAAGGCAAACTAGGAGAGAAAATATATGAGTTCTGAGAAAGAAATGTCTTTAGTTGAACATTTAACTGAATTAAGGAGTAGATTAATAAAGGCTATTTTGGCAATAATTATTTTTTCTTTGCTTGCTTATTTCTTCTCAGAAGAGTTATTAGAATATCTTACAGAGCCAGTGGGAGAATTAATATTTCTAAGTCCAGCAGAAGCCTTTTTAACTTATATAAAAGTTTCTATTATTTTTGGAGTATTAGCTTCTTTACCTATAGTATTTTATCAGTTTTGGAAGTTTCTTTTACCGGCCCTTAGGAAAAATGAAAAAAAATTTTTTTATATTTTATTACCGAGTTCTTTATTTTTATTTTACGGTGGAATTTTATTTTGTTTTTATGTAGTTTTGCCGCTGGGAATTAGATTTTTATTGAATTTTGGTGGTCCTCATCTGGAGCCCATGATATCTTTAGGCGCTTATATTTCTTTTTTATTAGCACTTTTAATTCCCTTTGGTATGATTTTCGAATTGCCTTTAATTTTAAATTTGATGGTTAAGTTAAAAATATTATCGGTTAAGAGAATTGTGGCTGCCAGAAAGTATGTTATTATACTTATCTTTGTGGTCGGGGCAATATTAACCCCACCGGATATTATAACTCAAGTTTTATTAGCTTTACCATTAATACTCTTATTTGAGGCCAGTATTTTAGTTGCTAAAATAATAAATTAATTTCTCCAGAATTTAAGAGAGGAATTAAGTGTTAAATATAGAATGTTACTAAATAAAGCCAGGGTTAATTTATTTTGTTAAAATTTCATGAGGAGTGGTTACTTTGCGAGAGATTTGGAATGTAATATCTTTAGGTGGTCCAACTGCATTACCACTATTAATTGCTTCAATTTTCAGTGTGGCGGTTATAATTGAAAAAACCATCTTTTTTGCCAGACGTAAGCACCGGAATTCACACAGGTTGATAAAGAAGGTGGAAATGCTTTTAGATGAAGGTGACACCATGTCAGCTTTAAATCAACTAAAGGGAAAAAAAGGCCCCAGTGTTAAAATGTTATCAGCTGCTATTAAAAATTATAATGAAGATAACGACCGCATTAGAGAATCATTACAAATTATTGGTGAGAATGAAATTAAAAAAATGGAAAAACATCTCCCTATTTTAGATGTAGTAGCTATGATTTCTCCTTTATTAGGACTTTTAGGCACTGTATTAGGAATAATTAGTAGCTTTAATATCATGGGGGGTGCTGCTGGAGTTGGAGACCCAACTCAGATAAGTTCTGGTATTGCAGCTGCTTTAATAAGTACTGCAATTGGACTTATTATTGCTATTCCTACTGCTATCTTTTACTCTTACTTTTCCAATATTGTTGAACGGAGAGCCCACAGATTAAATCAAAATCTTGTTAAAATAATGGATATGATAAATAATAGAGGTGAAGAGGATGTTCAAAAGTACGCTTAATAAAAAAAGTAATATCAATATAATACCTATGATTGATGTTATTTTTTTCTTGTTGGTTTTCTTTATGCTCTTCACTTCCTTTAGGGCAACTCCAGAAGGACTAGAGATGCAGTTGCCCACCGCTGAGACTGTTACTGAACAACCACAGGAGCACATTGTTATTGAAATCAGTCCCGAAGGAGAGTATTATTTGGAAGGTGAGCTAATGCCTTTAGCAGATATTCAATCTAGGGTGCAAGAATTAAATGAAGAAGAGGATAATTTAGTAGCAATAATAAATGCAGATGAGGAAACTAAATATCATTATGTTATTAGTGTTATGGATAGTTTAAGGCAGGGCGGATTTAGCAATTTAGCTTTAGCTGCCGAAAGAGAATAATATCTGGAGTGACTTAAAATGAAAAGAAACAAAGAACCAAAGGATAGGCTGTATATATACATTGCTATTTCTTTAATTGCTCATCTGTTAATCTTTTACTTCATGCCCTGGGGTGGTTTGGCAAGTGGCCTTAGGGATGGTGGAAGGAACCTGCAGGATTTTGAATTTATTCAAATGGTAGATTTTGAATCTGTGCCAGTAGAAGAACCGGCTGATGAAGAAGTTGAAGTTGAACCTGAGCCAGAAGAAGAACCGATAGCAGAAGAAGAGATTGAACCAGAAGAAGAGGTTGAAGAACCAGAAGAAGAGGAAGAAGAAGAGGTTGAAGTAGTTGAAGAACCAGAAGAAGAGGCTGAAGAAGAAACTGCTGAACCTGATACTGATGAGGATTTAGTTGAAGAGACTGAAGAAGAAACTGAAGAAGATGTAGATGATTTGACTGAAGAAAGTGAAGAAGTTGAAAGTGAGCAGGAGGAAGACCCTCTGGTAGCTGAAGAATCTGAGGAAGAAATAGAATATGATGAAGAGGAAGATATTGCTTCTCAACCAGAAGAAACAGAGCCTGAAGAAGAAGGTGAAGAAAGTGACTCTGAGGATATAGCTGAAGCAGAAGAAGCAACTGAAGAAAGCACCGAAGAGTCTGAAGATGCATCAACAGAAGAGGAGAGTGGTGCTTCAGAAGATGAGGGTGAAGATGAAGAAGAACCCTCAGCTGGAGAGTTAGTCCAAAGTTCACCTCTACCAGTATACCCTAAATATCTAGTAGGAGAGAGAGAAACTGGAGTTGTAATTGTTTCAGCTAATATAAATACTGCTGGCGAGATTGATAATATAGAGGTTGAAGATAGTTCAGGTATTGAACAGATGGACAGAAATGCTATGAGCACAATAGAAAATGGTTGGAATTTTAGATCTTATACTAACTCTTATCAAATGAGAATAGAAATAACCTATGAGCTTGATGAACGCGGGGATCCTGTTATTGATTATGATATTTTAGATCTCACCTTTGATTAAAAAGGAAACGAGGTGGAATTTTTGTCCATGAGAAAAAGACAAATTATGGTTATACTTGCTTTGCTATTAATGACAATTATATTTTCCTATGGTTATGCAGTTCAAGCAGAAACTTTTTCTGAAGAAGATGATCATGGCAATTTAAGACTGGGAAATGAATATATTGTGATTGTAGTTAATCAAGAAGAAAATGCTAGAAGCAGATTTGCTGTTGAAACCACTGGTGGTGATCCAGGAACCGAAACAGATGAAGAAGAACCTCTTATATATGGACGCCCAATACCCTGGACTTCTTACACCACTGTACAGATAGACGGAGAAAATTATGTATTTGGTGGCGAAACTGACCGTCGAGCTGGAGCTGGAGCTAATTATGGTGAAGAAATTCAGGTGCCGGAGGTAGAAGATGATAGCATTGTTTCTAAATATCAGATAGCTGAATTTGAAGTTACCCAGAAACTAGAGCTGATACAGAGTACTACTACTGGACTTTATGATACAGCTAGAATTGAATATAGTCTAACAAATACTGGAGATGAGCCAGCAGATTTGGGATTGAGAATAATGTTAGACACTATGCTTGGAGAAAATGATGGCTCTCCCTTCCGCTTAGAAGATGAAGCCATTACTGTGGATACTCGCTATGATAGAGAGGAGTTGCCTGATTTTTATCAATCCTTTGATAGTCTTTCCGATCCTCATGTCACTTCTCAGGGCTCATTTATCTCCCCAGAAGTTGATACTCCTGATAGAGCAAAAATGTCTAATTGGGGAAGTTTAGCCGATGGAGTCTGGGATTTTAACTTTAATCCAGGAGAAGAATTTATTAGAGAAGGTGAATATGAAATTGATAGTGCCATAGCCCTTTACTGGGATCCCCAGGAAGTACAGCCTGGAGAAACAGTTACCTATGCTACAAGTTATGGGCTGGGCGGTATAACCATGGTACCAGGCTTATTGTCTTTAGGAGTAAGTTCTCCTACAGAATTCGCCTTTACTGCTGATAATCCTGAGTTTCCGGTCGTGGCTTATATTGAAAACACCACAGATATTGATGCAGAAAATGTTACGGCTCAAATTGATTTGCCGGATGTTCTATCTGCAGAGGATATAGAGAGAGAACTGGGAGATTTAGAAGCTGGAGAAGTGACTCAAGTTAGTTGGAATGTGGCTGCCGAATCAGATGATTTACCAGAGGAGTTAGATTTCACTGTTATCGTTGATGCTGATAATACAGATTCAAACGAGGTAGAAAGATCCCTTAATATAATTGGGCCAGCAGAACTTCAAACTGAGCTCTATTTACCAGATAAGTTTGGACTGACCCATGGGGTTTTAGAACCTTTACCCTATAGAATAAGAGCAAGAATTGCTAATACAGGAGATAGCCCCTTTAGAAATTTCCAGGGAGAAATTATATTACCACCTGGTATTGATCTGGCTAGCTATGAAAAGTCAACTAAAAGGGCAGGGAATATTGCTGCTGGTGAAGAATTGGTTATTGACTGGCAGGTAAAGCCACAGAACGTAGAAGGTATTTTTCCCTTTGCCCTCCAGATAACAAATGATGAGGGTTTTAGCAGGACTATCAGAGAAAATATTGAAATTCCCGAAATTAGACCCACATTATATATGACTGGCGGACAATCTTCAGAGGAAAGTGATTATCTGACGCTAAAAATTATGGGTAATAACTTGGCAGATATTGAAAGTCTGGAGTTTAATTTAAATTATTCTCCAGAAAACCTGTCTTATATTTATAGCAATCAGGGAACTGCTTTTGTAAGAGATGATAGATTAATGGCCTGGAATGGACCTGAAAATGAAAATGATACCCTGAAATTTGCAGAAGAACTGCCAGATGGAATTGAGGCAGGAAGTCTGGTAAAACTGGTATTCAGGGTCGAAGATGAAAATTATTTGTCAGAACTTACAATTGATGAACTATTAGCACTGGATGATGAAGGAAAAGAAATTGATATATTTTTTGAAAACAATTTAGAAGGGGAGGAATTATAGTCGTGAAGAGGGCAATACTTGCTGCTGCTTTAAGTTTATTACTTCTTTTTACAACTGCTGTACCAGCTTTTACAGTAGAAATTACTGATGTTTCTGAAGATCATTGGGCTTATGAGAGTGTTCAATTAATGGTTGATAGAGGTTATATTTCACTTTATGAAGACGATACCTTTGAAGGCACTAACCGGGTTTCTCGTTATGAGCTGGCAGAGATTTTAGCAAACTTGTTAGAAGATCTTGAAAATGGAGAAGTCGAAATGGCAGATGAAGATATTGATATTTTACGAGAACTTTCTGTTGAATTTAGAGATGAGTTAGTAGAAGTTGCTGCCGATATGGATTTATTTCAGGAAAGAATTGAAGAAATTGAGGAAGAATCATTAGTACAGAGTGAAGAAATTGCTGAAATGTATGAGGGAATGTCTTCAATGGAACAAGAGGTTAATGAAATGATCGATGATATTGCCAGAATTAGAATGATTGAAGATGAAATGGAAGAATTAGAGGAAAGAGTAGCAGAGCTTGATGATAGAATGTTGACTGTTGAAGATGATTTTTCAGAAGCCATAGCTGATTTAGAGGAAAGAGAAGTTGAAGAAGACCCTGAATATATTGACGAGGTAACTGGTAGGTTGGATACTTTAGAAGACCGTTTAACTCATTTAGAGACTGACCAATCTGAGACTCAAGAGGATATTGAATCTTTAGAAAGACAGAGCAGTAATTATATGCTTTACATTGGAGCTGTAGCTTTAATTTCTCTTATTGGGCTGATTAATTAAAATAAAGGAGGCAAATGACATGCTCTTCTTCCGCAAGGGGCAGGTTATCTGTCTCCTGATTTTAATACTTGTTTTTAATTTATTTGTGCCCTTTCTTTTTGAGGGGAGTTATAATTCCACTGTCCATAGTGCAGGTTTTGAAGGGGAGGATATCTTAAAGGGGGCAGGAATAGCTCTTGCTTTAATAGTTCTTTCGCAAACTCTTTTTCAGGGCAGAGATGATAGTAGGGAAGAGGAAGCCATTGATGATCTTCCAGATTCAGAAGAAAATCTGGCTAGAGTTGAAGGTGAAGATGAAATAAAACTTTTAGCTCGAGTAGTCCATGGTGAAGCTAGGGGAGAACCCTATGAAGGTCAGGTAGCAGTAGCAGCTGTAATTTTAAATAGAGTAGCCAGCTCTAATTTTCCTGATACTATAGAAGAAGTTGTTTATCAGGAAGGACAATTTATAGCAGTTGAAGATGGACAATATAATTTAGACCCTGGAGAGAGTGCTTTGCAGGCTTCAGTTGAAGCTTTAGAAGGAGAAGACCCCAGTGAAGGAGCCTATTATTTTTACAATCCATTGACTGCCAGAACTTTTTGGTGGTTAAGAACCAGAGAAAAGACAGTGCAGATTGGAAATCATGTTTTTGCTAAATAAATTTTTTATAAAAGCTTATATAAAAAGGAATAAGCCAGCTTAAACTTTAAAGAACTAGGAAGCTAGAATTACCTTTCAGTTAAGCTGGCTTATTTTTTATTGTCTTGTTATTTTATTATCTTGATCTTGTTTATTATTATAGTACGTTAATTATTTTCCAGGCATTTTTGAGTTTACCCTTAAAATCAGCAGGGGGAGATTGGGTCCTACTGACAGGCAGATCGTTAAAACAGGTTATGTTATTAACTTTGATTGGAAAATAATTTTTATCCCTATCTTGGAGTATTATTTCATCATCTTCAACAGCTAAAAATACTGCCTGTAAATCATGATTTTTATGCATGGCCTTTTTCCCGCGTCCATTTCTTCCCTGGCCCGATAAAGTATCCACGTCAAATCGAGCTAATCTACCGTCATCACTTATTAGCACACAGTAATTATTCTCTGAGATACTATGGCCAAAGATGATCTCTTCTTCAGCTTTTAATTTCATGGAGCGATAACCTTTGGTGTTCCTACCAGAAGGAGAAATCTCTTCTCCTGAGAATTTGATCAATCTTCCATTGGAAGCACCCAGGATTATCTCATTTAATTTATCAGCAGCAAAACAATCTACAACTATATCCTGTTCTTCCAATTTAATGGCTTTTATTTTTGTCACCCGGGATTGATACTCTTTTCCCAGTGTTGCTTTCACTAGCCCATTAGCTGTACAGAGAACGATTTTCTTTTCTTTAGTTTCCTCATTTAGAGATAAAACCTTAATTATTTTTTCGCGTGGAGGCAATTTGAGAAACTTCGAGAAGTGTTCTCCCGTAGAGAGCCCATGATGTTCTGGAATATCATGGATTGAAAGAATAAAGCAATAGCCAGATTCAGTAAAGAATAAAAGTGAATCTAGAGACTTGCCTTTCATGATAGATATTAAGTGATCATTTTTTCCAGCCCGCAAATTTTCTTTAGCTGTTGTTTTCTTGAGAAGGCCCTGGCGAGATAGGCTCAAAAAGTATTGCTTATTTTTAATCAAATCAACCTTATCTATATTAGCCTGTTCTTCATCGGCAATGATTTGGGTTTTCCTTTCATCACCATATTTATCAGCAATTTCTTCCATTTCATTTATAATCAGGTTATCAAGTTCTTTTTGGTCGGCTAAAACTTTTTCATAATAAGTTATTCTTTCTTTTACAGCTTTAAAATCTTCTAATATTTGGTCTTGCTCCATTTTAACTAATCTGTGGAGGCGCATATCTAAAATGGCCTGAGCCTGAACCTGGGAAATTTCGAGCTGTTCAATCAATCTTTTTTGGGCATCTTTTTTGGAGTTTGAGACCCTTATTATAGCTATAATTTTATCTAAATTATCTAGGGCAACTTTTAGACCTGAAAGCACCTCTAACTTTTCCTGATCATTTTGCAGTAAATGCTCTAACCGCTTTCGGATAATTTTTCGTCTGAAATCTATGAAATGGTTTAATATATCCGGCAAACTCATAACTTCTGGTTTCTTACCTAACAGAGCCAACATATTTACTCTTAAATTAGTCTGAAGTGAAGTATGTTTATATATACGATTTTTAATTAAAGCAATGTCAGCTTTTCTTTTTAATTCTAAGACGATTCTTAACCCTTTTTGATCTGATTCATCCCGAATGGTTGTAACATTCCCAATTTTATCTTCCTGCTGGGCTTTACTTAACTCACTTATTAACTTACTCTTATTTATTTGAAAAGGTATTTCAGTGATGATCAATTGCTTCTTACTTCCCTTATTTTCAGTGGAAAATGTTCCCCTGATGGTAAGGGAGGATTTGCCAGTTTGATAAGCTTTTTTAATGCTTTCCTCTCCAATGATTTTTCCACCAGTAGGAAAATCAGGCCCCTTAATAAACTGGGCTAGTTTTTCACCAGATAGATTAGGGTCTTTAATCAAGGCTACTGTAGCTTTAATGACTTCCTTTAAGTTATGAGGGGGGATGTCGGTGCTCATGCCAACCGCTATACCACTAGAACCGTTGACCAATAGATTGGGAAAGGCTGCTGGCAGAACTTCAGGTTCCTGTAAAGAACCATCAAAATTATCTTTATAGGCTACGGTATTATATTCTAAGTCAGATAACAATTCTTCAGCAATAGAAGTTAAACGAGCTTCGGTATATCTCATAGCTGCAGCGCTGTCTCCATCAATAGAGCCAAAATTACCGTGGCCATCAATGAGAGGGTATCTTTGGTTAAAAGGCTGTGCTAACCTCACTAGAGCGTTATATAGAGCATTATCACCATGAGGATGATATTTGCCCAGCACCTCTCCAATTATCCGGGCAGACTTTTTATGAGATTTATCTGCTGTTAAACCTAGCTCATTACAGCCATATAAAATTCTTCTATGGACGGGTTTTAAGCCGTCTCTTACATCGGGCAAAGCTCTTCCAATGATAACACTTAATGAGTAGTTTAAATAGGATTCCTTCATTTTTTCTTCGATTGCTACTGGTATAATATTTTCAGACATTTTTGGGCTCCTTAATTAACTTTAGTTAAATTAGTAAAATTTTAATGGCAAATAAGAATTAAATAAATCATAATCCAAAATCTATTATATAACAAATATCAGCTAGCTTGCAAGGCTGGTCAAATAAAATAAAATTTGTTATAATAATAGCAGTAGAAGGACGGTGACTTTATGAAACAGGCTAGATTAAACTACAATGCAGAAAAAATAGAAGTATTAGAAGGACTAACTGCGGTAAGAAAAAGACCGGGGATGTACATAGGTAGTACGGGTACAAAAGGTTTGCACCATCTGGTTTGGGAAGTAGTGGATAATAGCATTGATGAATTTTTAGCTGGCTTTGGAAATGAAATTAAAGTTACTCTTCTCCCAGATGGAGCAGTGAAGGTAGAAGACCAGGGTAGAGGTATCCCGGTGGATATTCATAAAGCAACAGGACGACCGGCTTTAGAAATAATTATGACCACTTTACATGCAGGGGGGAAATTTAACTCTGACAGTTATTCTTTTTCAGGAGGGTTGCATGGGGTAGGAGTTTCAGTTGTTAATGCGCTCTCAGAATGGTTAGAGATTACCACCTGTTGGCAGGGACAGGAGTTTAGGCAAAAATACCTTCGAGGTAAACCGGCTGATGATATTTATGAGAATGGCCCCTGTGATGAAAGCGGTACCAAAATTATTTTTAAACCTGACCCAGAAATTTTTACAACAACCACCTTTCGCTATGATACCCTGGCTCATCGTTTACAGGAATCAGCATTTTTAAATAGTGGCTTAGAGCTTGTTCTTATTGATAAGAGAGAAGATCAGGAAGAAGTTGCTACTTTTTCTTATCAGGGTGGGATAAAGGAATTTGTAACTTTTTTGAATAAGCATCATGATGAACTAACAGAAGAAATTATTTATTATGAGAAAGAACTTGATGACTGTAATTTTGAGTTAGCTTTACAGTATAACAAAAGTTATACGGAACGAATTTATAGTTATGTCAATAATATCAAGACAGATGAAGGTGGATATCATGAGACTGGATTTAAGACCGCTTTAACAAGAGCCTTTAATAATTTTGCTCAGGATAATAATTTATTGAATAATTCCGATCCTTCCCTATCAGGCACTGATTTGCGGGAAGGGCTGACAGCAGTTATTAGTTTAAGGCTGGATAACCCCCAATTTGAAGGACAGACCAAAAATAAGCTTGGCAATAGTGATGTCAAAAGTAAGATTGAAACCAATTTTTATGAGTTTTTAACTGATTATCTTTCCTATAATATTGAATTTGGCAAAAGTGTAGTTAACAAAGCACTGCAGGCTGTCAGGGCTAGAAAAGCCTCACAAAAGGCTAGAGAATTAAGCCGTAAGAACAATAATCTATCTAATAGAAATTTACCAGTAAAATTAGCTGATTGTTCCAGTCGCAAACCAGAAAAAAGTGAATTATATCTAGTAGAGGGTGACTCAGCTGGCGGCTCGGCTAAACAGGGGAGAAACAGAAAATTTCAGGCTATTTTACCCTTAAAAGGTAAGATTCTAAATGTTGAAAGAGCAAGAATGGAAAAAATATTAAATAATAAAGAAATAGTATCGATAATAAGTGCCTTAGGAACAGGTATTGGAGCTGATTTTGATATTGATAAGCTGCGATACCATAAAATTATTGTTATGACAGATGCTGATATCGATGGAGCTCACATAGCTACTTTGATTTTGACTTTGTTTTATCGTTATATGCAGGAATTAATAAAAAAAGAACATATTTATTTAGCCTGTCCTCCTCTTTATAGAGTGAAAATCGGCAAGAAAGAAAAATATCTATATAATGACAAGGAGTTAAAAGCTTTTCGAGAAAAAAATAGTGGTAAAAATTTTTCTTTGCAGCGCTATAAAGGACTGGGCGAGATGAATCCAGAACAGCTGTGGCAGACAACTATGAATCCCGAAAATAGAAGACTACTCAAAATTGAAATTGATGATTTAATTGAAGCTGATGAAATTTTCACCAGGTTAATGGGATCTAATTCTTCACTGAGAAAAGAATTTATTTTTGCCAATGCCTCAGAAAATATTGAAATTGATGTCTAATATGATAGAATAACCATTAATGTATTGAATTATTGAAAGACCCTAGGTATTATATCAAATTATATTTATTACTAGCAGAAAGGGGGTAAACAATATGCAAAAATACCAATGTACTGTATGTATGTGGATCTATGATCCTGAAGAAGGCGATCCAGAGGGAGGAGTAGAACCAGGGACTGCTTTTGAAGATATTCCTGAAGACTGGGTCTGCCCTGAATGTGGAGTTGGTAAAGATTTATTTGAACCTTATTAAAGAGAATTAGGTTAACCGGGGCTAATCATGTCCCGGTTAACTCATCTTGGGGGGATAAAAATTAATAAAAAAGAAGTAGCAAGACAGCCCGGGGTAAAGTGTGATGACAAAGTTTTGAAATGTCAGGCCAGAAGATGTAAACATAATGTAGATAAAATTTGTCAATTACCCTGTTTAATAATCGGTAAAGATGGTAAGTGTGAATTTTACAAAATTGATAGATTTTTAGGCGATACTAGTTCAGATATATATTAAACTAAATTAAAATTAGAATTTATCATTTAAGGAGGGCAAATTATTATGGATTTCAATGAATTAGTTAAACAAAATAGATCTTATCGTAAATTTGACAATAACTATAGATTATCTAGAGAGATTTTAACTGAATTAGTTAAACTAGCAAGACAAACTGCTTCCGCAGCTAATAGACAGCCCTTAAAATACTTTTTGTCCTGCGATAAAGATACTAATGATAAAATTTTTACTACTTTAAATTGGGCTGGTTATTTAGAAGACTGGGAGGGACCTGACATAGAGGAAAGACCCTCTGGATATATTGTTATTTTAGGTGATAAAGAAATAAGTGAAGAGTATTTTTGTGATCCTGGTATAGCTATGCAGACTATGTTGTTAGGTGCAGTTAATAAAGGTCTTGGAGGATGTATATTTGCTTCTATTGATCGGGAAGAACTAAGAAAAACCTTAAATCTTAAAGAAAAATTTAAAATTTTATATGTATTAGCTTTAGGCAAACCTACTGAAGAAGTTAAGTTAGAGGAAATTGAAAATAATTATAAGTACTGGCGGGATGAACAAGAAGTCCATCATGTTCCTAAAAGACCTTTAGAAGAATTGATTATAAACTAAAATTTTTGGGAGGTAATGATAATTAGTAAAATCATTGAATCAGTTCCTAATTTTAGTGAAGGGCAGAATGAAAGAATAATTAAAAAAATTATAAGTCCCATAAAAAATAAAAGGGGAGTCAAATTATTAGATAGCTCCGCCGATAAAGATCACAATCGGTTAGTAGTCACTTTAATAGGAGAGCCCGATTCTGTACAAGAAGCAGTTCTTAATGCCTCTTTAATCGCCATTGAAAATATTGATATGAATAAACATACTGGAGAACATCCCCGGATGGGAGCAGTTGATGTAGTTCCCTTTACACCAGTACGAAATATCTCTATGGATGAAGTGATTAAAATATCAGAAAATTTCGCTAAAAATTTAGCCACTGATATAAACCTCCCTGTTTTTTTATATGAAGAATCTGCCAAGAGGGAATCAAGGAAAAATCTAGCAGATATCCGTCGAGGGGAATATGAAGGTCTGGCTGATAAACTTGCCAATAAAGACTGGCAACCTGATTTTGGCCCTGCTAAGCCCCATGAAACAGCAGGAGCTACGGCAGTGGGAGCAAGAATGCCCTTAGTTGCTTTTAATATTAATCTTGATACTGATGATAAGAGCGTTGCTGATGATATTGCCAGAAAAATAAGAAATTCAAGTGGAGGACTTCGATATTGCAAAGCTATAGGCATAGATTTAGCAGAAAGAGGCATAGTCCAGGTCTCTATGAATTTGACTAATTACAAGAAAACCTCCCTTTATCAGGTAAAAGAAATGATTAAAATGGAAGCAAAGAAATATGGAGTAAATATCATTGGTAGTGAGTTGATAGGTTTATTACCATCTCAGGCACTAATAGAATCAGCAGAGTATTATTTGCAACTGGAAGATTTTAACGAAGAACAAATAATTGAAAATAGATTATTGGAGGATTTATAATGACCCAGAAGCTGTCAGCCCTGGTTAATATTAGCCAGCTTGTAACCTGTGAGGAGTCGCAAGGTTTAGGGATTATTAAAGAAGCAGCTATAATATTTAATGATGATACTGGCAAGATTGTAGATTTAGGACCAGAAAAAAATCTGCAAAAAAAATATAATTTTCCAGAAATTATTTGCCATGATGTTAAAAACAGGCCGGTATTACCGGGTTTTATTGACCCCCATACTCATTTTATCTTTGGAGGTTATAGAGCTGAGGAATATTTAGCTCGTTTAGAAGGGTCCTCTTATTTAGAGATTATGGAAGCTGGTGGTGGAATTGAAAAAACAGTAAAAGACACCAGAAATAGTAGCTTACAACAGCTTTATAACCAGGGTTGGCAGCGATTAAATAAATTTTTGCAACAGGGTATTACCACTCTTGAGGGGAAATCTGGTTATGGTATGGAATTAGATACTGAGCTTAAACAACTGGAAGTTATGCGAAAACTTAATAAAAATCATCCTATAGATATAAAACAGACTTTTTTAGGAGCTCATGTAATACCAAAAGAATATAAAAATAATCGTGAACGCTATATAAACATTTTAATCAAGGAAATTCTGCCGGTAGTGGCAAAAAGAAATGATGTGATTTTTTGTGATGTATTTTGTGATCAGGGTGTTTATACAGTATCAGAAGCGCGTGAGATTCTCCTGGCTGCCCAGAAACTAGGATTAAAGAGCAAAATACATGTTGACGAGATTGCTTATGTTGGGGGAGCAGAATTAGCCGCTGAAATAGGAGCAGTCTCTGCTGAACATCTACTTAAAGTTTCAACAAAGGGTATTAAACTGATGAAAGATGAAGGGGTTATTCCAGTTATATTACCTATAACTGCCTTTAGTTTGCAGGAAGAATATGCTCCGGCCAGAAAAATGAGATCCGTCGGTTTAGATATTGCTCTAGCAACTGATTTAAATCCTGGCAGCAGTTATTCGCAGTCTATTCCTTTATTGTTAGCTCTAGCCACTATTAAGCTAAAATTATCTATAGAAGAAGCAATTAAAGGAATTACCATAAATGCAGCCAGAGCTTTAGATTTAGAAGATGAAATTGGCAGTCTTGCTCCGGGGAAAAAAGCTGATTTAGTGGTACTGGATGCTCCTGGCTATGAACATTTAATCTATCACATAGCAACTAATATTGTTCATTCAGTCTATAAAGAAGGTGAAATTGTCAAGAAAAAGGATAAAGAAATTTTTGGTGGAAGGGGTAATAGCTAATGGCTTTTAAAAACTATACTCTAGCAGAATTTAGTGAAGAATTGTCATCGGAAAAGGCTACTCCTGGAGGCGGAGGTGTCGCAGCTTATAGTACCGCTTTAAGTTCTGCTTTATTATTGATGGTTATAAATCTCACTGAATCAAATGATGAACTCAATAGCTTTGTTGTGGACCTTAAGAAAGACATTAAAGATGCTCTTCATTTGATCGATCAGGACTGTGATAGCTTTAATAAAGTTATGGAGGCCTATAAATTACCTAAAAAGACTGAAAAAGAAAGAAAAAAAAGAAAAAAGGCTATTGAAGAAGGTTTAAAGGAGGCAACATTAACTCCCTTTGATACAATGAAGGTTGCTTTTAAATTATTACAAATTTCATTAAAAGTAGCCCAAAGGGGCAATAAGAATGCTTTATCAGATGCAGGTGTTGCTGGTTTTATGGCTTATGCTGCAGTAAAAGGGGCTTACTTTAATGTTCAGATTAATACTACTTCTATAACTGACGAAGAATTTAAAGAACCAATCAATAGAGAAGCCGAAGAAATGATGGAAGAGAGTAATGTTATGGCAGAACAATTGGAAAAATACCTTAAAGAAGAAATTTGTTAATTTCGCAAAAGATAAGTTTTACGAAAAAATAAACAAAATCAAAAAATCAGAGTAAATCCTGTGGAATTTTAATTGTTTCTCCTGGTGATAGATTAAGATCTGATAGTTCATTATAATCTCTAATTTCATACACTATTCTTCGAATATCTTGGGAGCTTTCAGTCTTTTGCTTGACTATATTCCAAAGAGAGTCTCCAGGTTTAATTGTATAGGTTTTAATATTTCTTTCATCTTCTTCAGCTCTTAGATTATTAATAGTATCAGTCATAGCTATATTATTAATACTAGATAGATAAAAATTTAAAATAAGCAAAAACATTATAATTAAAAAGATAGAGAGAAATATATTTGTCTCTTTAGTTTTAACCATTTTTCTATCCCCCTTAAATAAAGCTTAAATTAAACAATTAAAAACACCCGTATAATCTTAAAACAACAAATGTTTGCCAGCTAAATATATTATACCAAAACATACATTTGCCGTCAAGAGTTTTTTGAACCTTTGTTTGTTTAAAGATAAATTATATGTTATAATAGAGAAAATAATAAATTGGTTTTTATTAATATTTTAGGAGGTTTTTTAATGGATGATTTAAGTGAGAGGCAAAAAAAGATTCTATCTCATATAGTTGAAGAGTTGCAGGATAAAGGGTATCCTCCCTCTGTTAGGGAGATAGGAAAGGCGGTAGGCCTAAAGTCACCGGCCTCGGTATATAATCATTTAAAGACCCTAGAGAAGCTAAATTATATTAGAAGAGACCCCGAAAAACCTAGAGCTATTAAAGTTTTGTTTGATTATGAAAACAAATTTCCTACAAATGTTAAAAGCAAAAAAGAAGTGGTGAGTGTTCCCCTGTTAGGTAGGGTAACTGCTGGAGCTCCCGTTCTCTCAGAAGAGAATATTGAAGATTATTTCCCCCTGCCCTTAAATTATTACAAACCAGGGAATAAAGATTTATTTATGTTGAAGGTTCAGGGCGACAGTATGGTCGATGCTGGCATTCATAATGATGATTTAGTAATTGCTGTCAGGCAAGAAATAGCCCAAAATGATGATATAGTTATAGCTTTATTAGAAAATGAAACCACTGTTAAAAGATATTATAAAGCTAATGACCATATTGAACTGCGCCCCGAAAATGAAGCCTATGATATTATTAAAGTTAAAAATGTTAATATTCTGGGGAAAGTTATAGGTCTTTTTCGGAAGATTTAAGAGCATCTATTCTCTTAATTGCTTTTTTGATTAATTTAAAATCTCGCCAGGCATATTTTTTCATATTGCTATTCCTTAGTAGATATGCTGGATGGAATGTTGGCAGAAAATAAAGCTTACCTTTATTATACCATTGTCCTCTAGCTCGAGTTATTGCTAGATTATCATCAACCAAATACTTTAAAGCTGTGGAGCCTAAAGGAACAATTACTTTAGGCTCTATTATTTTGATTTCTGCTGCTAAAATAGGTGCACAGGCATCCATTTCATCCCAGGTAGGGACGCGGTTATCTGGAGGACGACATTTTACTATATTGCTTATATAAATATTTTCTCTTTTTATATTAACTGCTGAAAATATCTTGTTTAATAGCTGGCCTGCCCTTCCTACAAAGGGGCGCCCCTGTCTATCTTCATCTCCACCAGGCCCTTCACCTATAAACATTATTTTACGGCGGGTATTGCCTTCTCCCATAACGACCTGCCGACACTTAGCTCTTAAATGACAGCGTTCACATTTTTGAGCCTTCATTTTTAATTCTTCATAATTATCATCGGGATAGTTAATCATAGAAACCTGTTTTACTTTGCCCTGTTCATTAAACATATTTTAGTCACCCAAATCTACTAATCAGTTATTTTTATCTTTTTACCTTTTAAATCTGTGAAAACCAAGCTCTTTTCGACCTTAAATTCTGATAATTTATTTGTTGCCTGAGGAAAATTTTCTCCAACCCGATTGCTATTATGGGCATCAGAGCTTAAAACTACCGGTATATCTCTCTCTCCTATCAAAGATAATATCCTGTCATCAGGATAAAATTCTTTTGCTGGCTTATTTATTCCATTGGTATTAATTTCTATAGCCAGGTCATC
>PWEJ01000026.1 GCA_003553485.1 Halanaerobiaceae bacterium
ATTACTTATAGGGAATATATTCTTTGCCCAGCAGCTCTCTGCCTACCACTAATTTTTGGATATTTTTGGCCCCTTCGGCACCAACACTGTAGGACATGTTGCCTCGCCAGGCCATCTCGAAGGGATATTCATCACTGTACCCTGCCGCGCCCAGCCAGTGCATGGCTCTATCAGCCGCTTTTACTGCAAGTTCAGCACCCTTCCACTTGCACATGGAGATCCACTTGGCTACTTCAGTCGGCTTGAATTTATTGTTTTGGTATCTCTGATCCTGCATCCAGGCAGTTTTGTAAACAAGCAGCCTTAACTCTTCAAGCTCTCTATAGAGCTCAACAAGCTCAAATTGGATGCCCTCAAATTTAGCAATTGGTCTGCCAAATGCTTCTCTTTCTTTAATGTATTCCATGCCATCATCAAGAATACGCTGGACAGTTCCTACATTACCGGCTGCAATCAAAATTCTGGCATTATCAAAGCCTTCCATGGTATAATAAAAGCCTCTTCCCACTTCGCCAAAGAGATTTTCTTCAGGCACTCTAACATTTTCCATTCTGAAGCCAGAAGTCGATAAAGCAAGACGTCCTGCATCTCTATAGGGTTCATCAGGTTCGAAACCCTCAGCATCTACAGGAACATAAAAGGCAGACATATTCTTATGAGGTGGTCCATCCGGAGCATTGTTGGTATTAACGTTTACCCAGTAACCTCCGCCCCATTTTCTGGCCTCTTCCACTCCACTGATAAAGGTTTTCTCGCCATTTAAGATCCAGTGATCGCCATCTTTTTTAGCTGTTGATTTATGAGAAGAAACATCAGATCCTCCCCCGGGCTCTGTGGCGGCAATCCCGATAAACTTCTGCCCCTTAAGAGCCGGAACAACTGCTTCTTTTTTTACTTTATCTGAAGCATATTTGTTGATGGTATAACCCCAGCCTGTCATTACAGCCATGCAGGCAGCTACAGTTGCTGCAGAAATATCAGCATAGCCTATTTCTTCTGCCACCAGGGCCTGGGTAAACCAGTCCAGACCGGAGCCGCCATCTTCTTCGGGTACGGTGCCCATTAATACCCCCAATTCACCCAGCCCCTTTGGAATATCATCGGGCAGAGGATGACCGGCTGTTTCCATTTCTCTAATTCGTTCCATGGGAATATTTCTTTCACACCACTCTCTGAGAGATTCTTTGATCAGTTCCTGTTCATTTGTCAGTGTAAAATCCATTTTTTTGCCTCCTGTTATGTGATTTTGACTAAATTATACCCAAAACAAAAACTATCTTTGATTTAATGATTGCACTGCATAAAGTCGATATCACTAAAATTTCGAAATTATATTCCCCGTCATATCAGTCATCCCGTCAATCAAATTGCCAGTAAAATGACTTTTTGCAGCAGAACCATTTAATACATAATCTAGATTTAATACAGAATCTAAAAAATTATGGCACTTACATAAATAATTATTTTCACAAAATATCTCAAACATTATAAAATATTTTAATTGCTTCCTAAGGGGTCATATAAACCATATCCAAGTTCATGGGATATTTTATTAGCTATTTTTGATACATTGTCTAGATACTGAGAGACATCAAATTCTTCCAGTAAATTTAATTTTCTATTGGAAACACTTATACTGGCGATAACCTGGCCGGTATTATTTTTGATGGGAAATGCCAGACATTTTGTGCCGGGCAAATACTCTTCATTATCAACCGCATACCCGGTCTTTACTATTTGATTTAAATGTTTTTTTAGTTTGTTTTTGTCAGTTATGGTGTTAGGTGTTAATTGACGCAATTCCAGATTTTCGATAATACTATTTTTATCTTCTTCAGGTAAGTTGGCCAGCAATACCTTGCCGGAAGAAGAACAGTAAAGGGGGAAAACCCTTCCCACATGAAAATAATTGTCTGGAATATCAGGAGCAGAAGCCGTAGCAATTAAAATAGCTTCATCATTTTCCATTACACAGAGATTAACACTCAGATTTAATTCTGCCGATAGATCTTCAAGATAGGGCAGGGCAATACCCCTGATCTTCAATCTGTTAAGAATTATTTTGGCAAATTTTAAACCTTCAAAACCAAGAGTATATTTTTCTTCTTCAGGAACTTTCTTCAGATATCCCAGATATTCCAGAGTATAAATTAACCTCCAGACCGAACTTTTATTTAGGTCAATGGTCTTTTCCAGCTCATTGATTCCTAGCTTTGAATTATTTTCATTAAACTGTTCCAGTATTTTCAGGCCATTCATCAATGTCTGGTTCAAATAGTTTTCCTTAGTTTCAGCTTTGTTTGAGTTCACTGCTTGATTACCTCCCTTCATAATAATATTAAAATATCTATAATTGCTTCAATTCATATCCTTTTTCAATTGCCCTCAGGTTTGTTTTGATATTCTCTGGGTATTTCTCTTTTACAATCCTGGTCAGCCCTTTTCTGCTCACTATATCAGTTATAGCAGCTATAAATCCTAGTGAGATAATATTAAGGGTTTTCAGTGAGCCTAACTCATAGGCCAATCTTGATAGTGATAAAGGAAACACCTGCCCCAGGTCGGGGTCAAAATCCTCAACTTCGTCTTGATTAATAATAACCAAAGTATTATTGCTTATTTTATCTCTGATTTCTGGATAGGCTTTGCTGTCAAGCACCAGTATAACATCGGGCGCTAAAGCTTTAAAGTATGAAACAAAGCTATCATCTATAATTACATCTGCTCGGGAAAATCCTCCCCGGGCAGAAACTCCATAACTGGAAGTCATAGTTACAAATTTATTTTCATAGCGGGTGGCCGCTTCTCCTAAAATCTTTCCGCTGGAAATTAAACCCTGACCCCCTACCCCGCTTAATATTATTTCACAGCGCGTCTGCTGCATGATTTCTCCTCCTAACATAATTTTTTGCGAAAGGCTGTTTCAGTCCAATACTTTAATTAAATTTTTGCTGTATTTTTTCATATCTTTCTAAATAACCTTCAACAGCTAAATCAGTATATTCTCCCACTACATATTTGCTGCTCAACTCATCCCGATTATACTCAGCCGCTTTTTCTATTTCAACTGTCTTCGAAGAAATGTCTTTTAATCTCTCAGTGGGTTTGCCCAGTTTATTATACCGATCATACTGGGTAGGGCAGCTGGTTATGGCCTCAATAAATCTAAAGCCATTTTCTCGGGCCAGAGCCTTTTTGATGTATTTCTGGAGTTTTCTGGGAGAGGCCACTGTGCCTTTAGCAACATAGCCAGCCCCGCATTCCTTAACCAGAGCAGAAATATTAAATTCATCTTCAACATGGCCATAGGGAGAAGTTGAAGTTAAGGAATCCTTTGGAGTGGTGCCTGAATACTGCCCGCCGGTCATACCATAATTAAAGTTATTAGACATAATAACCGTTATATCAGTATTCCTTCTGGCGGCATGAATTAAGTGGTTTCCGCCTATTGTTGCTCCATCCCCATCACCTACCATAACGATAACATTAAGGGAAGGTCGGGCAAACTTTATCCCGGTAGCAATAGGTATTGCTCTACCGTGGGTGCCATGAAAAGCATGAGTGGTAAAGTAATCATCTGCTTTGCCCCAGCAGCCAATTCCGGTTACAACTACAGTGTTTGCAACTGCAAAATTGCATTCATCCATTGCTCGCATTATAGAGCCAAGCAATATTCCATTGCCGCAGCCGGCACACCACATAGAGGGAAGGGCATCTTTTTTTAAGTACTTTTTCCAGGAATATTTCACCTAAAATTCCTCCTCAATTTTGCTTATTATTTCTGCAGGAGAAAGAGGAACTCCGCTGGTTTTATTTACAGAAAGAACAGGTATATTGCCAGCCTGCTTTTTAACTTCTCCAGCAAGCTGTCCCAGGCTCAGCTCCGGCACAATAATTTTTTTTGCCTGTTGGCTGTAATGCTTTATCAAATGATCGGGAAAGGGCCAGACTGTTTTAAGGTTCAAGAGGCCGGCCTTAATGCCATTACTTCTAGCCCATTCAACTGCTGCAAGACCAGAGCGAGCGCTGCAGCCATAGCTGATAATTAATATCTCTGCATCCTGGCAGTTGTGTTCTTCATAAAGGCATATCTCTTCTTTCTTGTCCTCAATCTTGTCTACCAGACGATTTACCAGCATTTCAAAATTATCCGGACTGCTGTCCGCATAACCATCCCGCCCATGGCCTGAACCATTGGCTCTATTTATCCTCTCCCCACCATAGGGAGCAAAAGCCGGCACCAAATCCTCCTCCGGAAAATCATAGGGAAGAAATTCTTCGGGAGGACAGTCTGCCAGCTTTCTATATTCGGTTTCAACCTTTTCAGGGATTGAAATTGTTTCATACATCTGGCCCACCAGGCCGTCCAGCAGAACAAAAACAGGAGTTCTGAATCTTTCAGCATAGTTAAAGGCTTTAACAGTTAGATCAAAACACTCCTGGACAGAAGAGGGTGTTAGAGCAATAACGGCATGATCGCCATGAGTCCCCCATCTGCTCTGCAAAAGATCTCCCTGGGCAGGCTTAGTTGCCAGCCCTGTACTTGGTCCAGCTCGCTGCACATTTACTATCACACAGGGAGCTTCAACCATACAGGCCAGACCAATATTCTCATTCATTAAAGATACACCAGGCCCGCTTGTAGCAGTATAAGCTTTGGCTCCGGACATACTTGCTCC
>PWEJ01000171.1 GCA_003553485.1 Halanaerobiaceae bacterium
CCAATACCAGGTATGCCTTTCTCAGCTCCAGCGTCATCAAGGAAGTGGCTCAATTTGGGGGAGATGTTTCAGAACTGGTGCCGCCCTGCGTGGAAGAGGCTTTGCAGGAGAAGTTTCGCAGGTAATTTCGACACAGTAAAAGATAAAACAATAAATTCCAGCATAAACAGTAAATATTCCAGTTGATTTTCAAATTTTGATATAATATAATAAAAGTAGATAAGAATAATTGGGTTTATTGATATTTATAATTATTATGAGGAGGAGGGCTAGTGGATATAAATTTAGAGAAAATATCCAGTTTAGACATAGATAATCTAAAAAATATCCGAAAAAAAATTGCTGATAGGATTCTTAAAACTCCCTGTATCTACAGTGAGAGTTTAAGCAATATCTGGAACAGGGATATATATCTTAAATTAGAGAACTTACAGAAAACTGGAGCTTTTAAAATTAGAGGTAACTCCTATAAGCTGCTTTCCCTTGATAAAAATGAAATCAAAAAAGGTGTTGTCACAGCCTCCTCCGGCAACCATGGTCTGGGTCTTTCTCTGGCCGGCAGTCTAGCAGAAAGCAAAGTACAAATTTATGTGCCTGAAAAAACCCCCCAAAATAAGATTGAAAAAATTAAATCCTATGGGGCTGAAGTTTCTATAAAGGGAAAAACCTATGATGATGCTGTGGAGTTTGCTAAAGAAAAAGCTGAAAACTCGGATATGACATATATTCCAAGTTTTGATGATTTTGAAATTATCCTGGGAAACAGCACCCTGGGACTGGAAATTTTTGAAGAGGTTGCTAATCCTGAAATGGTAATTTGTCCCATTGGAGGAGGAGGAGGAGCATCCGGTATCAGCATAGCAAGAGATATAATGTCACCGGAGACAGAAATAATCGGGGTTGAAGCTGCCGGAGCTGCTTCCATGAAAGAATCCCTAGAGACAGGTAAAAGAACAACTTTGTCTAATGTTACAACTTTAGCAGATGGGATAAAAGTGGCTCAGCCAGGCAAACTGCCCTTTCAAATTCTCAAAGAAAGAATTTCCGGGATTAAAACTGTCACTGAAAAACAGATGAAAGAAGCCTGTTATTTGCTGTTAACTGAAGCCAAAATTACGGCAGAAATGGCAGGTGCTGCTTCAGTGGCGGCTCTGAATGAAATTGATTTAACTAAAATTAATGGTCCAATAATTTGTATAATTACGGGGGGTAATATAGATAGGGGGTTGATTGAGGAAATTTTAGTAGCAGGGAGGTGAAGAGCTTTTCTCAAGTTTTATTAGAAAAATTATTGTTATACTGGACCTGGCAAGCTTGGCAAAAAAATAAGGAGGGTTAAATAATGAAATTTTTCAAGATTTTTTTAATTGCTCTGCTTATGATAACTTTCGCTGCGTTTCCGGCTTTTGCTGAGGCTGACTATGAGATGGTTATCGGTCACCACTTCCCGATTGATCTTGAGAATAATGAAGTTCACCCTGCCCTGATCCGATTTCAGGAACTGGTTGATCTCTATACCGATGGAAACGTGGCTGTAGAGGTGCACGGAGGAGCTACCCTGGGTTCTGAAGTGGAAGTAACCGAGGAGGCTCAGGCTGGTATAACAGTACAATCTTCAGTTCTTTCTTCTGGCGCAATGTCATCCTTTTATGAGCCATATCAGATTATGACAACCCCCTTTCTCTTTCCTGATTATTTAACTGCCTGGGCATTTTTTGACAGCGACTGGTTTGCAGATTTTATGTATGATATGCGAGAAGCTACCGGGTTGAGATATTTAGGTACCTTCGATGACGGAGGAGGATTTGTTGCCTTTACCAATGATGTAAGACTTATTAGAACTCCAGAAGACCTGCAAGGGATTGTAATCAGGGTAGAAGAGAACCCGGCCCATATCACAATTATTGAAGCAATGGGAGCCAGTGCAGTACCGCTTGAGTGGGGCGAAGTACCGACAGCTCTTGATACAGGCATAGCAGATGGTCAGTTTAATGCTCCCGGGTTAAATGCCGCTATGGAATTCTGGGAGCTGGTTGATTATTCCACCTGGTCCAAGCATATCTTCAATACCCTGACCTGGGTGGTTAATGACGACTGGTTTACCGACCTTCCTGAAGAATATCAGGATGCCATTTTACGGGCTTCCCGGGAAGCAGTGGCAGTTTCTCGAGGCGTTTCCACCCAGTTAACCTTAAGAGGATGGGAAAAATCGGAAGAGCGCTTTGTTGACACCCATGACTTAACTCCTGAAGAACAGGAAAGATTTAGAGAGGTAACCAGACCTGCCTTTGAAGAGTGGATTGTCGAAGACTTTGGAATAGATGAAGACCTGCTCAATGACCTGTGGGAGACCGTCGATAGAATTAATGAGGAGTTAACCCAGGAATACAGGAGAAAGTACGGTTATTAAAAATTTTATATTAAAATAGAGATAGAGAGACCAGAGGGGGAGGGTAAAACCTCCCTCTATTCTTATAGCTTGTTACTATAAATATACTGGAGGTGAGCAAAATTTTTCCTGAAAAGGTTTCCCTATATATCCAGAAAACAAGCGATGTGGTGAATAAAATAGCTCTTTATATTTCTGCCTCTCTGGCCTTTGTGATGTTTGCTATTACAGTTTATGGTGCTTTTATGAGATATGTAATAGGGTCGCCAAGACCATGGCCGATGCCTGTCGCCAGAATATTAATGATCTGGGTGAGCATTCTGGGTATTACTGTGGCCTTTAAAGAACATCAACATGTTGCAGTTGACAGTCTGCGAGAAAGAGTTCCAGTTAAGGTTAAAAAGTTGTTGTATATTTTAATATATTTATTGATAGCATTATTTGCAGTTGTTTTAGTTTGGAAGGGGTGGGAGGTTTTTCTGGTCTCAAGACAGCTGTATATGATAACGGCAAGATTGAGACTTCCCTATCAGGTTTCAATAATTTCTCTGCCGATAAGCGGGGTTATTCATCTAATTCACATTCTAGCTATATTTACTTTAATGAAAGAGGATTTTGATAAAATTGAAGTATCCCAGGATCAGCTGGGCGCTATTGAGATTTCTGGAGAAGGAGGGGATTAAAATATGCTGTATGCTTCAATAGCTTTTATTATTTTGATGCTGATTGGTCTTCCGATTGGATATATATTCGGAGTGGCCGCTATAATAGGTTATATTGATTTAGGTGGAGTTGCCTTTCTCAGAACTATTATAACCAGAATGCATGGAGGAGCTCAGGACTTCATGCTAATTTCAATCCCGTTTTTTATCCTGGCAGCTGAATTTATGAATCGCGGGGGAATAACTAAAAGATTGATTAACTTTACCATGAATATAATCGGACATTTTCGCGGGGGACTTTCGCATGCAAATATTTTGGTTAGTATGCTGTTTGCAGGTTTGACGGGAGTGGCTATAACTGATACAGTGGCTATAGGGAAATTATTAATTCCAGAGATGAAAGAACAGGGTTATGATGCCGGTTACAGTGCAGCAGTAACAGCTACTTCCTCGGTGATGGGACCGATAATTCCACCCAGTGTTGTAATGATTATTTATGCAACATTGTTACGAGGTGTTTCTGTGCCAGCATTATTTGCCGGGGGAATACTTCCTGGAATTTTGATTGGGGTATTATTGCTGACAGTTAGTGTGATCATTAGCAGAATCAGAAATTATCCTGTTAGAGAGAGAGCCAGCCTTAAAGAGCTGCTTTTATCTGTTAAAGATGCTTTGTTGGCTCTATTAACTCCTGTGATTATTCTGGGAGGCATTATCTTTGGGGTTACAACTGTAGCCGAAGCTGCAGCTCTGGGAGCATTTTATGCTCTGTTTTTAGGAGTGGTAGTTTATCGAACTATCAGTCTAAGTGATATCTGGAAATCACTTGAGGAAACTGTGATAGTCACCGGGGTAGTCTTTCTTTTGTTGCTGGGGGCAGGTGTCCTGGGATGGTTGATAACAAGGGCAGGTGTTCCTGCCGCTATGACCGAGTTCATTGTAGGGATCAGCCCTAACCCCCTGGTACAGCTGGCCCTGATTAACGTGTTTTTAATCATTTTAGGAATGTTTATTGATGTAATTCCAGCTGTTTTAATTGTAGCACCAATAATAGTACCGGCGATGCATCAATTAGGCTTTGACCCTCTGCATTTTGCAATTGTAATGTTAGTTAACATCAACTTAGGTAATGCCACCCCGCCCATGGGAATGACTTTAATGACAGCAACAAAACTGGCAGATATTTCTTATGAAAAGGGAATGCTACCTGCATTACCTTTTATAGCCAGCATGATTTTAGTCTTAATCCTTATCTCATATTTGCCTATCAGTGTGCTTTGGATACCAAGACTACTGGGATTATGGTCCTGAGGAACCAGAAATTTTCAGCAGCCAAACAGAGCCTTAATTTGTTTGACAGAAAGCTTAATTTAATGGTTTAATTTGTGAAAATTATCAGCTTTAGTTTGAGCTGCAATCCAATTAGGGTTTGACCTGCAATTTAATAATGTTAATAAAAGGAGACACTGACCGTCAGGAGGCTGGAGTGCTGTGAAACTAAATTCTTTTAAAATATTTCAAAAGGTAGTCGATACCGGCAGCTACTCCCTGGCTGCTGAAGAGCTGGGACTGACACAGCCGGCAGTCAGTATGCA
>PWEJ01000070.1 GCA_003553485.1 Halanaerobiaceae bacterium
ATTGCAGCCGGGAAATTGACATATTAGGCTCTGAAACATATTGGACAATGAGAGGATGTTATTTTTGAAAAAAGCTATAGTAATAGGAGCCTCTTCAGGGATAGGAAAAGAAGTGGCAGAGGTTTTATCGCGAGATAATTATATTGTTGGTTTGATTAGCAGAAGAACAGAACTACTGCAGGATTTGCAAGAAAAATTGCCGGGAGAATCATATATAAAAAGTTTTGATGTTTCTTCTAAGGACAGCAAAGATCATTTACAGGACCTGATTCGAGAAATGAATGGAGTGGATTTAATTATTATTAGTGCTGGTTGTGGATTCATTAACTTCGACCTGGATTATAGAAAAGAGAGAAAAACAATTGAGGTAAATGTCCTTGGTTTTACTGCTATGGTTAATGTTGCCTATAATTATTTTAATGAAAAGGGTAGAGGACATATAGTGGGAATTTCATCGATTGGCGCTATCAGAGGCGGACATGATTCACCTGCCTATTATGCCTCAAAAGCATATGTTTCAAATTATCTGGAGGGTTTAAGAATTAAGGCTAAGAAAGCAAAAATACCATTATATATTACTGAGATTAAACCAGGCTTTGTAGACACTGATATGGCAAAGGGAGAAGGGCTCTTTTGGATAGCGCCACCAGAAAAGGCTGCCCTACAGATATATAAAGCAATCGGTAGTAAGAAAAAACATGCTTATATCACCAGGCGCTGGAGATTGATAGCCTGGCTGCTCAAAGTGATTCCCGATTTTCTGTATCAAAAAATCTAAAAAGCAACTTTATAATTAATATTATCAAATCTTTCAAACAAAATTTTCCTTATATATTCCCGTATATTCTCCCATATATTTTCTCATGATTTCAAAAAATAATAGCCTTATATTTAGCTCTTCCAGATTGGCAGGCAGAAAAATATTATTACCATTGTTTGGTTTATCCGCTAAATTATCCTTCATCTGTTTTTAGATTTTAGATTGACTAGACTTTAGATTGTCTATACTATTTAATGCCCATCAATTCTCTTTTAACAGAGGTTTAGTCTGTTAACTCTACCAAAGACACATAGATAGCACTTATTTTGGATGCGCCTGCAGGATCTCTTCAGATCGCCTCAGTGAATGAACTAATGGAGTAGATGCGCTTGCAAGAGAGTGAAATACAAAAACAAAAATGATACCTGTTCTTGGATATCTGACACTAGAAGCTGCTCCTGCTGTATTGTGTAAGCATATAGAAAGATATTTGGAGGACAATTATGAAAAAAATAAGGCTCATCGCTATTTAGTGTGGGTAACCCCTTTGGTATAAATTACCTTAAATGGCAATTGAAGAACCCATTTCATCCTCTTTAATTAGTGTAATCCATTTTGCGAATTTTTATAAAGGCTAAAATGAACGGGATAAAGCCCTGCCTTGACAAAAATTTAAAATGGCTTAAGTTCTTTTCAAGAGCATAAATTTAATTTAGCTAAAAGGCTTCTGGCAGATTGAATTCTAACTTCAGAGCTTTTAAAGTTTAGGGTCTAGCCTTTTGTGCAATCCCCTGATATTACTGAGCCTAATGATGTATAATAACAGGGGCGAGCTTTTAAATATACAACGTCTTTAAAGCTTTTACCTGGAAACAACATCGGTCAGCTGGAATCTGATCTTATCAGCAAGACCATTATCATCCTTAATATCCAGAGAATTTAGTTGCCTGAAAAAACTCTCTATAGAGCTGCGATATTTAGGCCTGTCAGGTTGCTGGACTGACAACACAAAAAACCAGCCCGAATTAGCACTGGTTCGAAAAAAGTTGCCTGTAAAATTGCGAGATAATGGTTTCGCTGCCAGAGAGGAATCCAGAAGAATATCCATCTGGATCTGTCTGGAGCTGTCTGGAGTAAGCTGCTGCCAGCCAGCGCCAGGCTCTTTTGTCCAGGTGGTTCTTAACCCCTGCCCATGTTCCTGTAGGCCTGTTAGGCTGATTATCTATTGATTTAATTTGAAGAGGTTAACTATTTGCTGATGGTATCTACCATAAGCTGGGAACCACCCAGAACGGAGATATTATTTCTCTCTAAAAAACCTGCTCCAGAGGCCAGAATATACCTGTACTGCACCCGGGCGCCGGCGCTGTGACGGGTGCTGGAATCAGTTTCAGCGCGAACCACATTCAAAAGCGTGCCGTCTTCATCAAAAAATGCCATATCCAGAGGAGCCCTGACCTTCTCGGTATTGTGGCTGACAGTGGTATTCCGCAGATAACGGTAAAGAATAGCTGAGTCACTAACAATCTGAGTGCCGACACCTTTAAAACCAGACTGCCGGGCATCATTAGTTTCGGCAATATGCACCGATAACGTCACAACCTCGCCCATGTCATTCACGATATCAACTGTGCCTACCGGCATGTTACCAAAGGCCCGGGTAACCCTGCTGTCACTTCTAACACTCATGGTATAGTATCCAGCAGTAACAATCAGAATAATAGCCAGGACTATGATAACTTTGTTTCTCATGCTGAGACTTGTTATCCTTGTTCTTGCATCCATGTTTAATCCCTCCAGTTTAAAATAGTTTTAAATATTTCCACATGCACACATTTACATCTTGACATTTGTGCATATTATAGATATAGTATAATCATAAAAACAAATTATGTCAATAGCAATTTGAAAAATTCTATCAAAAAAATTTTTTATTTTTTAAAAAAAGGAGATTACCATCATGCAGGACAGATATGCTTATTTCTTTAAATGTTTTTCTCATGGCTCGAGAAACAGGATACTCCGTTTGCTGGCTGCCAATGGTGAGATGTCCGTCGAAGCTTTGGCTGGTGAGATGCAGATTAACAGCTCAACTATTTCCCGGCACTTAAACAATCTTAAGATCCAGGGTGTTGTTGCCATGCGGGTCGACTCCCCCTCCCACTATTATTCCCTGAACAAAGAAGAGATCAAAGCAATCTTTGGCGAGTTTTTATCCTATCTGAATATCGAAACTAATCTCGGTTCAGCCGATGAGGAGAAACCGGAGAAACCGCTGGTCGGTACCGGGTTCCACCCGAAAATTCGACATTAAAAGTTATCGAATTCTCCCTTGAAAGTCGATATTAAAAAGCTAAAGAAAAGCTAAAGAAAAGCTAAAGAAAAGCTATAAAAAGCTATAAAAAGCTAAAAAAGCATCACAACTCCAGCTCGACAAAATCTCTGGGATCAAGGAAAATTCGGTTATAGGAAAGAGACCAGTGAAGATGAGGTCCGGTGGCAAAACCGGTTGCTCCTACCAGGCCAATCTCCTGACCCTGCTCCACTTTATCGCCGACCTCAACCTTGAGCTCACTTAAATGCAGATAGGAAGAATAGATATTCCAGCCGTGATCAATAATAATTGTTTTACCGGTGGCCAGCAGATCAGCAGCTAATGTTACCTCGCCGGTGTTACTGGCTGCTACAGGTGTACCAACAGGAGCGGCAATATCGATACCGTTGTGGCGGTTGGCCAGCTCATTGTTATGATACCGGGTGGCGCCGAAGTCGGTAGTGATTCGACCCTCCAGCGGCCAGATGAAAGCTGAATCCCACAACCTTTCCCGGCGACTTTCAGCCCGGGCCCGGGCAACCAACTCCCGATCTTTCCGCTGTCTTTCCTGCCTTTCGGGATCGGTCGGTCTCACCAGCTCTTCCTGCTCTTCATCAACTGTTAGGTAGCTCTCATCAAAATCCGCTTTCTGGATCCTGATTTCCTCTTTAGTCCAGGTTCTGCCCTGCCTGTCAACAACAGTCAGAGTATAACTGCCCGGGTTCCACCAGTAGGAGATGGGAATCAGAGCAACAGCCCTCTCCCCGTCAGCTCGAAAGGGAAAACTTTCTTCGTTGATGATAATCTCTCCCTCAGCCAGATCACCGTGAGCCCAGACAACTATCAGCCTGCCAATCTCGGGCTCGAGATTACTTATAGCAATATCACTACCTTCAACAGTAAGAGCCCCGGATCCCAGCAAAATAGCAGCCAGCAAAATTATCCAGACGGCCTCAATCATCAGTTTCCAAACCGGCCATCTTCTGCCTTTATTAATTTTCATTGTGCACCTCCTGTCATATTCACCCTGTTCTTCAGTGAATTTTTAAAACGTTACCTTTTCAGAGATTCATTAATTCTGATTTCATCTCATTAATTCCGATTTTATCTCATCACTCTCGCTTCACAAGTCTCGTATAATCATCCTCACGTCACCGGTTGCATCCCATCAAGCTCACTGTCCTTCACGGTTTTAATCAAGCGTTACCCCGCTGTGACTGGTGCGGATTCTCAGCATTGGTTTCCCGGTCTCACCGGAAATCTCCAGCCTTTCACTCCGGCCTTCATCCTGAATTGCCAGATCCCGTCCGGTGCTGATGCTGCCGTTCCTGGTTTCAATATCAAAACCCCAGCCTTCAATATCATCGGGCAAAGTCAGAGTTATTCCGGCAAAATCCGAATCCAGATCCACACTGCCGCTTATCTGAGAAGCCTGCAGGCCGCCATAGGAAATATCACCCTGGAGAGAAACCGAACTGTTCTCAATTTCATAATTGGTGAAACGAGAATCTAATCTGATATTTCCGGTTAAATTATTGATGCTGGCATTACCATACCGGGTCC
>PWEJ01000041.1 GCA_003553485.1 Halanaerobiaceae bacterium
AAGGGTGTTGGTGAGAAGGTTAAAAAATTAATAGATGACCATGTTAGATCTGAAGGTGATATAGTTCAGCTGCATGATCCAGTATCTATTATGGATGAGAAGGAGTTTGAAGAGACCATAGACAGCCTTAAAAGCGATGAGGCCAAAGCTAGTGAGAAGGAGCATGCTATCAAGAAAGAGATTAGTATCAAGATGGATGAAAACCCAGTGCTATATAAAAAGCTTAGCGAGAGGTTAGAAGAGATAATAGAGAGGCGAAAAGAGAAACAGATGAGCTTCTCTGAGCTAATAGAGGAATATGATGATATGATCCATACCATGAGAAATATTAAGACTAAAGCTGAAAAGCTAGGTTTTGATAAGAAAGAATATGCCCTGTATGAGCTACTTTTGGATGAGAGAGAGTTAAATGCAGGGGATATGGTTGGTGAGGATACATCAGGAGCTATATATGGTGATAGTGAACCTGGTGTTAATGAGAAAGTCAAGAGGTTAACTAAGGAGATTGTTCAGGATATAGCTGACTATACTAAGATAGATTTATGGAGAGAAAAGTCTGAGGTTATTAAAGAAATGAGAAAGGCAATAAAGGTTCATCTCCTTGAATATGAAGAGTTTAAGAAAAAATATAAAATCATTACTAATAAAATAATGAAATTGGCTGATAAGATATTCATTTTTTAAAAAGCACAGGAGGATATGATGGAGCAGATTAAGATAGGAAAGCAAATAATTGATTATGAAATTATTAGATCTGATCGTAAATCTATTGGCATTATTGTCGATAAAGACAGCAATTTAGTGATTAGAGCTCCAATAAAGACAGATAAAGAGAAGATAAAAGAAGTTATCAGTGATAAATCAGAGGGGATACTGGAAAAACTAGAGAAGGTTGGGGAGATAAAGCCTGCTCCTAAGCCAAAAGAGTTTTTAAGTGGCGAGAAGCTATCTTATTTGGGGAGGAAGTATAGGTTAAAGGTAAAGCCAGCTGATATTGATAAAGCCAAAATCAAGCTTTATCAGGGCAGGTTTTTAATCGACTACCCTAAAGCTTTTGAAGGTGATGATGGAAAGAGAATTTCTGTCATAAGAGATGCCTTAACTGAATGGTATAGGGGTAAAGCTAAGATTAAAATAAAGGAGAGAGTTGACAAATACAGAGAGGAGCTGGGAGTTAAGCCCAACAGTATCAAGATTAAAAACCAAAAGACCAGATGGGGAAGCTGCAGCAGCTTAGATAACCTTAATTTTAATTTCAAGATTATCATGGCCCCTATGAGCATAGTGGATTACATAGTGGTTCATGAGCTTGCCCATTTAATTTATGATAACCACTCCAGAGAATTCTGGCAGACGATTAAATCTATCATTCCTGATTATGAGGAACGCAGAGAGTGGCTTAGGATTAATGGGCGAAGGCTTGATTTTTAATTGCTAGATACTTTTCAAGAATTATTAACACGGTAAAGACTTTTCATAATTTGATTGATGATGATTGTTGTTTAATATTATGGAGCTTTCCCAATTCCATTTATCAAATCAAAATTAAATTAAGACACCTGTTTTAATCCCACAAATTTTTATAGTAACCAGGACGAAAAATCTACAGGGGGACAGAAATAAAGGAGTGGCTAATATATGGATCAAGAGAATTTTTTCGATGCTGATATTTTTAATGTTGATATGAACGCCAAAATTCTAAATATCATAGACGAGCTGATTATCTACATGGACAAAGATTTTAATATCAAATGGAGCAATAAAACTGCTCAGGAATATTTTTCTTCTTCCAGGGAAGAACTCATTGATAAAAAGTGTTACGATAAATGGGGGTTTTCTGATTTTTGCTTCGACTGTCCTGTAGTGAAAGCTAAAAAGACTAAAAATATTGAAAAGACGGAGATGGCTAAACCCAATGGCCATTATTGGCTTATGAAGGCAATTCCAGATCTCAGTGAAAATGGAGAAATAAAGGGTATAATTGAAATAGCCAGAGACATTACTGATCGAAAACTTTATGAGAAAGAACTGACCAGAATCAATAATAAATTAAATCGCGAGTACGATAGAGCTGAGATGCTACATAATAACTTGCTACCTTCAGAATTGCCTCAAACAAAGGAACTGAAAATTGCAGCTTATTATGAACCAGCCTATAGATTAGGCGGTGATTTTTATGATTTTTTGGAGATAGAAAATCAAATTATTTTTTACATATCGGATGTTAGCGGCCATGATTTAAGCAGTTCCATGTTAAATGTATTTTTGAAAGAAGCTATTAACTCTTTCATAAGAGCTCCAGAATGTCTTGGTAATACATCTAAATCTAAAATAAATATTGTAGATCTGACAAAATTCATTAAAAGCACATTTGAAAATTTAGGTTTACCGTCAGATTATTTTATTTCTTTACTGGTTGGAGTTATCAATGTTGAAAATAATAATATAAAGATATGCAATGCTGGTATCCACTGCCTTCCTATTTTGCTTAAGAGTAATGAAATTATTAATTTAGAAAATGCAGGGTTACCTATTACCTCTCTTGAAGGAATAAATTTCGATTACAAAGAAACTGTGATAAACTTAAAACCAGGAGAAACTTTTTTCGCTTATACTGATGGTTTAATTGAGCAAGAAATTGAGAATAATAATGATACAGAAAATAGGGAAACCTTTGGAGAAAAAAGATTAATAGAGGTTCTTGAAAAGAACAAAGATCATTCTCCTGCGGAAATTATTGAAGCTGTCAATTGCAGATTGGAAAAGAAAAAAGGTGATATAGAAATACAGGATGATCAAACATATATAGCTATACAACATCAATAATTTTAATTAATCCTCAAAAAAAGCAGGTGAGATAGAGGATGAGGGAAGATATTGTAGATAAGAATAAAAGAGATAAAGAATATAAAGAACACCAGGAGCAGTTAAGCGTTATATTAGAAAATACTAATGATCTTATATGGGTTTTATCCTGGCCAGATTTAAGCGTAGAATACATAAGTCCATCAACAAAAAAGTTTACAGGCTATTCTATCAAAAAGTTTAAAGAAGACCCTAATATGATACGTAAAATCACCCATCCCGATGATAGAAATTTACTTGATGAAGCTTTGCAAAAATTAAAAGATAATGGTCAGGCAAAAATGAAAACTAGAATTATAACTAAAGATGGCGATATTAAATGGACACATGATAGAAGTTGGATGGTATATGATGAAAAAGGCCAGCCTGTAAAAATAGCAGGAATATCAAGAGATATAACCATAGAAAAAGTTATGGAAGAAAGACTAAAATTAATGAATTTTTCTGTGGATAATGTTCCTGTTGGGATTTTTTTAGTTTCGCCTGAAGGCAGGTTTGAATATGTAAATAGAAAAGCCTGTGAATACTTAAATTATTCAAGAGAAGAGTTAGTTGGGAAAAATATAGATGATATAGCCATTGAGCCAAAAGATAGAAAGAATCATTGGGATAAAATAAAAAATGATAAATATGATAAATTCGAAGCTGATCACAAAACAAGAGATGGGAGGATTATTCCAGTTCAGATAACTTCCTGCTATCTAGAATATATGGGAAAAGAATATGAATTTACTTTTGCCCAGGATATAACTGAACGCAAAAAAAGAGAAAAAGAGATTGAAAATATGCTGTATAAAGACCCATTAACTAACCTCTATAATCGCCGTTTTATGGAGGAAGAAATTAATAGGCTGAACACAGAAAGACAGTTGCCAATTAGTTTTATTATATGTGATGTAAATGGCTTAAAACTTATCAATGACAGCATGGGGCATAAAAAAGGTGATGAACTATTAATTAAGGCTGCTAAAATACTAAAAGAAGTAGTGAGAGAAGAAGATATATTAGCTCGTTATGGAGGAGATGAATTTGCTATATTACTGCCCCAGACACACAAAAAAGCTGCTCAAAAAGTTATTGAAAGGATAAGAAGAGAATGTCAAAAAACTCAGGCTGATAATCTGGTAGTTTCTTTAGGAATTGGCATGGCAGCTAAAACCTCAGTAGAAGAAGATATATCTGATATGTTAAAAGAAGCTGATGATAACATGTATCAAAATAAGTTGATGGCTAGCAAAAGTAGAAAACATGAAGTTGTATCAGGTTTAGTAAATGCTTTAGGAGCAAAAAGTGATGAAACTAAAGAGCATGCCATGAGAATGACAGCCTTAGCTCATCGCTTAGGTGATAAAATTGGTGTAACGGCGGAACAGAGTAATAAGCTTTCATTGCTGGCCACTTTACATGATATAGGAAAAATATCTATACCAGAAAGAATACTAACCAAGCCAGATAAACCAACTGAAAAAGAATGGGAAGAGCTAAAAAAGCATCCTGAAAACGGTCATAAAATAGCTATTTCTTCTGGAGAATTTGCTGTTGTGGCAGAAGAGGTCCTTTCTCATCATGAAAGATGGGATGGCAATGGTTATCCCAGAGAACTTGAAGGTAAAGAAATTCCTTTATTAGCTCGAATCATATCCATAGTAGATGCCTATGATGTGATGACTAATGAAAGGCCTTATAGCCCGGCTATGAGTAAAGAGGAAGCTTTACAGGAGATAAAAGAATGTACAGGTAGTCAGTTTGA
>PWEJ01000076.1 GCA_003553485.1 Halanaerobiaceae bacterium
GGGAAATGATCGGTCCATTCCCGCTGACCCTGGAAACCTGCTGCTATGGCGTTATGGCCCAGCGATTCTTCCTCATATCCCATCTCCTTAAGCCTGGGATTGCCTACCATTAAATCCCGGATAATCAGGGTCATCTTAACCACTGTTTCCCAGACCCTATCCTTCTCCTCCCGGGACTGCTGGATTTCAGGAGGGTTGAGGTCCTCCCCTTCCCGGCAGTTCTCCTTCACCCACTTCAGAGCCCTCTCATACTCTTCCCTGTCATATATCTCCCTTTCCATTCTTCTAATCAGCTCTGTCATATCGACATACTCATTCCTCATGCCGAGATAGTCCTGGAAGAACTCCTCTTTGATAACTGAGCTGGCTATTCCCATCGAGACAGAGCCAATCGCCAGATAGGATTTATTTCTCATCCGGGCCACTGCCAGGCCGGCTTTGGCAAAATTGAGCAGCTTCTCCTGAACACCTTCGGGAATATTCATCTCATCCTGGACATGGCGGCCGTAGATGGGAAAGATAGGCAGCCCCTTCTGATCGTGAGCTGATTTCAAAGCCGCCAGATATACAGCTCCAGGTCTCTGGGTGGCATTAAAACCCCAGACGCCCTTCGGCATCATAGGATCCATATCCATGGTTTCCGAGCCATAGCACCAGACCGGGCTCACCGTCAGGGTAACTCCCACACCCTCTTTGTTAAACTTTTCTGCGGCCTGGCGGGCCTCGGTTACTCCGCCGATACAGCGGTCGGCTATAACACATTCCACCCTCTGGCCGTTGGGGTGCCTTAAGTTTTTGCTGAGAAATTCACCAGCCATCTCGGCCATCTTGAGGGTAGTTTGCTTTTCTCCTTCCCGCACAGCTTTACGGCCGTCAATAGCAGGTCGGATGCCGATTTTGGGAACCTCACTGACAAAGCTATTTTTGAATTCAGTCATAGGATATGACCTCCTTGTGGGGAAACAAATTATGATATTATAAAAGAAACCATTTCAAATCTCAAATAAAACTGCCCACTATCTGTTTATTTATTATAATGCTTCTGGTAATATATTTGCTAGCGAGTAATATCGCCAATGTTTTTCATGTTTTCCTTTAAGTTCTGATAAATTTCTTTATATTGAATAAATAATTGATCATAGATTTTTTTGTTTTTCCTGTCAGGCTGGAAGGGCTCTCTGTACTCTAGCCAGTCAGAAAGAACTTCCGGGCTATCGAAAAGTCCCGTACCAAGACCTGCCAGGAGAGCATCTCCCAGGGGAGCCTCTACAGCACTTTTAATAATTTTAACCGGATAGCCAGTTACATCAGCAATTATTTGAGGCCAGACACCAGATTTGGCTGCTCCGCCGACCAGCACTAGCTTATCATCCAGACTGACTTTTTCGCTGTTTTCCAGAATCTCCATATTATGCCTGAGAGCAAAGGCCACTCCCTCCATAAAAGCCTTAAATAGGTGGGCTTTTTGATGAAAGAGGTTGAGGCCAATAATGGTTCCCCGGGCGCTGCTGTCCCAGATTGGGCTTCTTTCTCCCATGAAATAAGGAAGCAGAAGCAGACCATCCGATCCGGCTGGAATATTTCTAGTTTTATGTTCTAAAAGCTCATAGGCATTGATATCTGTCAGCCTTTCTGCCTCCATTTCTGCCTGGCCCAACACATTCCTGAACCATTTGATAACCGCTCCAGCAGTTGCCGCTCCGCCAAAGCTGTAAATTTTCTCCTTACCTTCCACCACATGGGGCATGCTGACCAGTTTATTGGAGAGATTGGTTCTTTCCGTAATCATGCCCCAGCACATCGAGGTGCCGATCATAGCAACATGATTGCCTTCCTGAAAGGCACCGGCACTTAAGGTAGCCACAGCTGCATCCACTCCTCCAGCAACCACAGGAGTGCCGGCTTTTAAACCAAGTTTGCCGGCAGCATCTTCAGCAAGCCCTCCTACTACTTCCTCCGAACTTATCAGCTTCTCAGGCTGGTACTCAATGGGGATTCCTAGCTCCTGCATCATCTCAGCAGACCAGTCCCTGCTGTTAATATCAAAAATGCCGCCAATATTGCCGGCCGAAGAATAATCCACTGCAATCTCCCCTGTAAGCTGATAGATTACATGGGCGTTGGGGGGGAGGAAATAATTAATTTTGCTCCAAACATCAGGCCAGTTGTTTTTGATCCAGAGCATTTTGGTAAAACCATAGTAAGAATCGACAGTGTTTCCTGTTATCCGGAAAAGTTCATCCAGATCAAGGTTCTGTTTAATCCATTCTGTTTCCTGTTCTGCCCTTCTATCCATCCAGATCAAACAGGGAGCCAGGGGCTCCAGGTTATCATCCACGGGAATGCCAGAACCACCATAGAGGCTGCTGATAGCCAGCCCTTTAACCTTCTCTGCTTCCACACCGCTGGATTTAACCATCTCCTGAATGACCTCATTAACCGCTTTAACCCATACCTTCGGCCACTGCTGAGCCCAGCTGGGCTGGGGCTGCTCAATATCATAATCTCGATAGCTTTCAGTGATTATTTCACCCTGGCAGTTAATTAGAACTCCTTTAGTACTCTGAGTGCCTATATCTATGCCTATAAGATAAATAGTAAGCCCTCCTTATTGAAATTTTAAACATCAGAAAAAGCATTTTCTGATGTTTTACTGTAGCCCAATTTATAGGATATTTCTTCACAAATTTTGCTTATTTCAGGTCCTATCTCTTTCAAATTATCTATTGGCAAGCGTGCAGAAGGCCCAGAAATACTTAATGAGCTTTCTACTTTTCCTTTATAATTCTTTATAGGTGCAGCTACACATCGAACGCCTCTCTGATGCTCCTCATTATCAATAGCATAGCCTCTTTCTTTAATTTTCTTAATTTCATTTTTTAGTTCCTCTGGCTCAGTAATTGTATTTTCGGTATATTTTGTTAATCCCTCATTAATTATTTCCTGTTGTTTATTTGCAGGCAAGTGAGCTAATATAGCTTTACCTACAGCAGTTGCATGTAAGGGTGCTCTTTCGCCTATAAATATATGGTTGCTAAGTGGATGAGATGATTCTTCATTTTCTATAGAAATAACTTCCTTTTTATCCAAAACACCAAGGTGCACAGTTTCATTGTATTTATTTGATAATTCTTCTATATAGATTTGAGCGACTTCCCTTATCCCTATATCTTTTAGATAAACACTGCCTAATTCAAAAACCTTAGAGCCAAGTTTATAGCGTTCTGTTTTAGGATTTTTTTGCACAAAACCCCTGTTTTCGAGCGTGGATAAAATATTATGAACATTGCTTTTATACAAATTTAGCTCTTCACTAATTTCTGTTACTCCCCATTCTGGACTCTGAAAACTAAATAATTCTAGCACTTGTAATGCTCTATCAATAGACTTTGTGATTTTACCCATCTTTAAAGCCTCCTGAAAAATAATAAACCTGACTTATCAAAAAAACTGAGGAAAAATCCGTCGAATAGTTAGGTTCTTATTTCTATTTTTAAATTACCTGCAGATTTTTAAGAACCTCTTTCACTTGTTCAATCTCTTTCTCGGAACCTGGCAATAAAGGTTTGCGAGGATACCCCGCATCATATCCTACCAGTTTCATAGCTTCTTTCAATAAGGCAACGGGATTTGTTCTTTTGTTTTGTCCAAAAGCTCTAAAAAGAGGCAGCAAATCTTGCTGCAAAGAAGCCGCTTTTCTGGTTTTACCTTCAGTGTAAAGTTCAATAAGATTTCTTATTTTATGGCCTATTATATGTGAAGCACCGCTAATAACTCCTGCTACTCTCTCCTCTCCCCCCTGAGCATAACTTTCTATTACCATAGTATCATCCCCATTATAAATCACAAAATCATCTGGAGTTATATTAAGAAACTCTGTGATTTGTTTAGGATTCAATTCGGCTTCCTCTTTTATTCCCACAATATTATCATATTTCGCCAGCTCTTTTACTGTAGCAGGATCGATATTAACCCCAGTAAATATCGGAATATTGTAAAGAATTATTGAGACATTGATCTCTTCAGCAATAGATCTGTAGTGTTCATAAATCTCTTTCTGATTTGGCTTAGTATAATATGGTGCTACAATCATCAGCAGTTTATATCCAATATTTTCAGCAGCCTTACTAAGTTCTATAGTTTCTCTGGTAGATACACACGCTGTGCCTGCCACTAATCCCAGTTCATCACCCACATTTTCAAAGACAACTTCAAATAATTTCTTTCTTTCTTCAAATGTCATCGAAAAAAATTCGCCGGTTGTTCCCGATACCACCAAGCTATCTGCTTTATCCTCTGCAATTATTTTATCTGTTATCTGTTTCACTGCTTCAAAATCAAGTTCTTGATTTTCTTTAAAAGGCGTTACAAGTGGTATTAATATTTTCCCGTATCTTTCAAAAATCTCTTTTTTATTCATCTTCTTCATCTCCTTTTGTATTAATCTGTTCATCAGCAGATTCAAGCCACCGTTAAGAAGCTCTATCAGGATCAGAAAATTACCCCGGTTTTTATCCTGGATGAGATGCAGCTGGCAGCCCGCAGGTTCTTAAGCGAGCTCACCATCCTCTTTA
>PWEJ01000066.1 GCA_003553485.1 Halanaerobiaceae bacterium
GAGCCGGCGGCCTGGTGCTGGTCAACGTTGACCTCACCCTGCAGCCCCACCACAAAAGCCCCGGTGAAGGCAGCCACGAGGATGAGCAACATGGTCATCGCAACAATCGTCTCTATCAATGTTAGACCCTTATCTTCTTCTAGTAAGCAATACCATCTCTGCATTTTTATCACACCTTCTCAAGATATATCCACGGCGATATCTACCGTAACTTACTTGGAACCGCATCTTAGAACCACCCCACCGAGGCAGTGCTACTAACACCAAAGCACACCATGAGCGAAAAATGATATCTCGGCTACATTTTCCTCAACAGTTTCACTTTCCCTTCCTTTTCCCGCTTAAAACACCTTTTCATAAGATTCACACAGCTTATTAAATAGGAAAATTAGTGCTTATTGGGACTATTATACCACAAAACAGTATAAAAACAAAAAGAAATTCCCATAAAAATGCAGTAAAAATACTAAAATTAAATTGTAAGTTGATTCTCCTTTTTTATCTCTAAAGCCTGTTTAAATATTTCGGCCATAACAAAAGCCATTAAAGCCAGAGCCAAAAAAATAAAGAATCGAGGGCTGAAAGAAAAGTAAGGATATATCATAAAAATGTTTGTTCCTGAAAAGTCTCTAAAGCTTTTTATAAACTCTGCTCCAGTTAATAATAATAGAGCATAACCAATTAGACGAAAATACTTAATATTATTATCTTTAAATGGTTCTCCTTTAATAACAGATAATGTTACCCTTCTAAGATAGAAGAATGCTAAAAACATAGCTCCAGTTCCAATTAATCGAGATAAAAATTCCCTATAACTTAATAATCCTTCTCTAATAAAAATAAAATGTGCTATCATAATGGTACCAAGTATAAATAGCAAGAAATTTAATAACCGCTTTAAGTTAAGAGCTATTTTAGATTTAGATTTCATTATGATTCATCCTCCTTTTCTTCTTCATATTCAAGAATATCACCGGGCTGACACTGCAATTCTCTGCAAATTGCATTAAGAGTGCTAAACCGTATTGCTCGAGCTTTATTATTCTTTAAAATTGAGAGGTTAGAGATTGTGATACCTACTCTTTCAGAGAGCTCCGTTAAGGTCATATCTCTTTTAACCAGCACCAAATCTAAATTTACTTTAATAGACATAAATTACTCCTTTCCTTTGACGCCACCTCCACTTATTATTTATAGATATAATAACATAATGTTTGTTGTTTTTCAATAAATTTTTATTGATTTTTAGCAATTATTTGTTATATAACAATAAAAACACCGGCTAAAAGCCGGTGGCATAAATTACAAAACTATAAAACACAGCTAAAGAATTGGAAGCACCGAGTCATAATGATATACTATATTATGATATGGAATAAATTTATATAAAAATTTATGAATTAGATGAAATAATGGAATAAACTCAAGGAGGATGAATAAAATTGGCAGATGAACTACTTGTTATAGGATGGGATGTTGGCGGCTGGATGGGCAATAACCATGGGTTTTCCCTTATTAAATATAGATACCAGCAGGAAAGCTGGTGCTGGTCAGGTAATTCAGTGGAGCTTGGTATACCCAGAGATTCGCTTTTTGCTTTAGATTACATATTAGAAAAGGCCAGTTATAAGAAACCACTTTCAGAACACAGTCAGGTTATTATTGCTGTTGATGCTCCCCTGACTTTTCCGGCTGAGTTTAAAAAGTTTCTTAACGATAATCAATATTTTCTTTCTCGGCCCAGTAAGGAGATCTATAATCCCCTGGCTTACCGCAAAACTGATCGATATATCTATGAAAAATTCAAGAAAAAGCCTCTATCGGCTGTCTTTGACCGGCTGGGCACCAATGCCACGGTAGCCATAGCTCATCTGCGGAAATGGAGGCAGGAATATGGTTTTTCTTTATTGCCGGTCCAGAAAAATAGACCCAATAGAATAATAATAGAAGTTTATCCGGCTCTTCTTAAAAACAGTAAAGCTGCCCCGGCCTTTAAGCCAATAAAATCATTGCTGCCAGAGGATTTAAGCCCCAACACCAATGCTTATGATTCAGCTCTTTGTGCTATAATGGGCTTAGCCTATAAAAAAGAGGTAAATATCAAAGGTTTGCCTGAACTGGTTAAGGTGCCCCAGGATGATGAGCAGGCAAAAAAAGAGGGCTGGATTTATCATTTCCCGCCCCGCTATTTTGCCTAGATTAAATTAAATATTTTGTTTAAATATTTTGCTTGATTCAGTCTATTAAATATACGATAATTATAATTTATATTTTCGATGTTGATATTTTCGATGTTCGATGTTTATATATTATTTTTTATCTTTGTTGGTTGACAGGTACTCTAAGATTATTTCCACCACTTCTTCAATCTCTGCTGGAGGGAAAATAGCGCTCTCTTCCTCCTGCTCTTCATTGATAACTGTAGTTAAAATTTCATCTTCTTCTGGATCACATAATTTTGTTTCATGCTTTGATGGGCGGAAAATTTCAATCTTGGGTTTATCACCTGATTTATAGCCCTCAGTCAGGATTAAATCAACGTCTTTAACGTATAATTCCTGTAATTCATCGAGCTCTTTATCCTCATCTACATCTTTTATCAAAGCAATTTTATAGGGTGATGAAATGAGAACTAAATTGGCTCCAGCCTCTTTATGGCGCCAGGTGTCTTTGCCTGGTTTGTCTATATCAAATCCATGGACATCATGTTTAATGGTACCTACTTTTAGGCCCCGGGATTTTAAAGCTGGAATTATTTTTTCTAGAAAGAGCGTCTTTCCACTATCACTTTTGCCCACCACTGATATTATCGGAGTTTCCATTTAAGTCTCCTTCCAAAATTTAAGCATCAAGAGTACTATTATTTATCATCATCTAAATTAACTGAGTCTTCAACTTCTTGAGTGGCATCTTTGAGTTCTCGAATTCCAGAACCTATTGCTCTGCCAATTTCGGGTAATTTATTTGGTCCAAAAATTATCAAAACAATGACAAGAATAATAATTAACTCTGGAGCTCCCAGACCAAACATGAACCTCACCTCCCGGTGTAATTAAATAATTAACAATCATTAACTGCCCTTGTTATTATAATTCGTAATTAAAGGGCTATTTCCTGCTTATTTAAAAAATAATTGCTTCCTCTGCTGCTGGCAAGGCTAATTTAGGGCTTATTCACCGTTAATAATTAAAGTTCACCGTTATTATTCAAAGAAAATTGCTGATAAATAGCTGAGCGAGATATCTTTTGATAAATAGGCCAAAAGAGCACTGAAACAGCTATAGCTTTCATCAGGTTAAAGGGAGCTATAACCATTATTAAATAGCTATTGAGGCTATCAACTGCAGGGTTAATCTCCTGGGCGGCGGCCAGGGTTTCTTCTAGCGGCAAGTCCAGAACTGCTTCATATAGCGGTATAATTAATAAGAGGTTTACCACTACTGCTACAATAACCATAACTGCACTGGCCAGCAATAAATTTAAGATAATTTTATTATTTAAATGATAGAGCAAACTGGCTGTAGCCACTAAAGAACCGCTTATCAAGAAATTGGCCAGTTCCCCTACCCCCATTGTAGCTGTCACCGTTAAATGCAGCAGGTTTCTCATAAAAACCACCCCCAGACCAGCCACTGGACCAAGGGCAAATCCTGTCAATAGGGCCGGTACATCGCTGAAATCAAGGCGCAAAAAGGGCGGAAAAAAGGGCAGAGGGAACTCCAGCAGCATAATTATAAAAGCCAGTGCTCCTGTTAAAGCAATCAATATAATATTTTTTAATTTAAAATAGTTTCTCTGAACCACTTAGATTCCTCCTGTATTATATTCTAATATATTTGAGTTTTATTAATTAAATGAATGCTATCTTAAATGAATTAAAGCTATCTTAAATTAAATTGTCTGCTCTAATTCTTTTAAAACTTCAGCGGCGGCTTTAATTGTATTTTGAATTTCCTCCTCGCTATGGGCTAAGGATATGAACATAGCCTCAAACTGAGAGGGGGCTAAATATATTCCTTTTTGTAGCATTCCCTGAAAATAATCGGCATATAAATCAGTATCGGCTGTGCTGGCAGTTTCATAATCTATTACTTCCTGGTCAGTAAAGTAGAGGCTGACTAAAGAACCGACTTGATTAATATTAAGGGGCAGCTCAACCTCAGCCTGAATCTCATTTAGGCCCTCAACCAATTGACCTGCTTTCTCAGCTAACTCTTCGTAGATTCCCTCTTTTTGTACTAACTTCATCATTTGATAGCCGGCAGCCATGGCTAGAGGGTTTCCAGAGAGAGTACCGGCCTGATAGACTGGCCCTACAGGGGCAACTTCATCCATTACTTCCTGCTTTCCTCCATAGGCTCCCACCGGCAAACCGCCACCAATTATTTTGCCCAGACAGGTGAGGTCAGGTTCCGTATCATAATACTCCTGAGCTCCTCCTGGAGCCAAGCGAAATCCAGTGATGACTTCATCAAAAATGAGCAGGGAGTTATTTGCAGCAGTTATTTCCCGCAAAAATTTAAGAAAGTCATCTTTAGGCGGTACAACTCCCATATTTGCCGCTACTGGTTCTATTATAACGGCGGCTATTTCATCGCCCTGTTCGGTGAAAACTTTTTCCACATATTCTTTATTATTATAGGGGACACTTATGGTGAGTTTAGCTAAGTCACCGGGAACCCCGGGGCTATCCGGCAATCCTAAAGTGGCCGGGCCTGAACCAGCTTTGATAAGAAAACTATCGCCATGGCCATGATAATTACCGGTAAATTTAATTACCTTATCACGCCCGGTATAACCTCTGGCTAATCTTAAGGCACTCATGGTAGCTTCGGTGCCAGAATTGACCATTCTTACCCGGTCAATGGAAGGAACAAGTTTAACGATCTCCTGGGCCATCTCTGTCTCAATGATTGTAGGCGCCCCAAAACTGGTTCCCTTTTCCAGTTGCTCTTCTACTGCTGTGACTACCTCTTCCTGGCCATGGCCAAAGAGCATGGGGCCCCAGGAGCCGATAAAATCGATATATTCATTGTCGTCGATATCATATACCTTACTTCCCTCAGCTTTTTTAATAAAGAGGGGGTTCTCTTTTACCGAAGAAAAGGCGCGTGCTGGGCTATTTACTCCGCCTGGCAAAAACTTACAAGCCCGGCGATATTCCTCTAAAGAGCGTTCATACATTTTAAGCAACCTCCTAATAAAATATTATCCAATTTTTTAACTAAAATACTGCAAACTGGACTTCTTGAATTCTTCAGTGCTGGATATTATCTGATAATCCTGATAATCAATGCTGGCAGCCATCTTCTCTACTATTTCAGATAGTTCTTCTTCAGTTTCGGCATGGACCATGGTGAAAATGTTATAGGGCCACTCCTCAGTGGTAGGACGGAGATAACAGTGACTGACCTCTGAAAAACCTGCTAACCTCTGGCCAACTTCATCTTCCTTTTCCCTGGCTATCTGCCAGACTACCATGCCATTGGCCTTAAAGCCAGCCTGGCGATGATGTAGCAGGGGAGCTATGCGCTTTAAAATTCCCTGGTCAGCGAGTTTTTGCAGGCCGGTAAGTACTTCCTCTTCTGTCCAGCCTAACTTTTCCGCCAGCCTCTTAAAGGGTCTGGTTGTCAGTGGAAGGTCCGTCTGCAATAAAGATAAGAGCTCTTTTTCGTCGCCTGATAGTGACATTATTTCTCCCCTTCCTGCTGAACCAGGTCAAGCTTAACACCCAGTTTATATTGTTTTAGTTTGGGCAGTTGCATAAAATTATAACCTGTCTCCTCTTCTAAACTGGATATTTCTGCCTGCAGGTCTTTTTCTGGAGAAACACTAAGAGTAAACCAGAGATTAAAATCATGGTCCCTGCGATAATTATGGGTTACACCCTGGTGTTTATTTAGCACTTCAACTACTTCATAGATCTCCTCTTCCGGGATTTTAGCTGCCAGTAAGATGCTCTGCCAGCCCAGCTTTTTTGAACTAATTACTCCTCCAAATCTTCTAATTATACCCTTTTCCTCAAGGCTTTTAAATTTATCCACTACCTCTTCAGCTGAAAGTCCAAACTCTTTTCCCAGTTCAGCAAAGGGCTCGGCGGTCAAAGCTATTCCCTGTTGAGCTGCTGTTAGGAGTTTCCTTTCTGTTTCAGTAAGAGACATATTTTCCTTGAAATTTTCTTTATTCATTTTTATCATCCTTCTGCTCTTTCACCTGACACCAGGGGTCGGCTGCCAGGTAGTTTCCATTGGAATAATAATAAGCACGAGCTCGACAACCACCACAGATATCTATATCCTCACAATGGCCACATGCCCCTTCATAATGGTGGTATTCTCTTAATTTTTTGAGAACCGGGCTTTCCTCCCAAATTTCTGCAAAGGTATTCTGGCTAAGATCACCGACTTTGACAGGTAGATAGGGACAGATATGAACTTCTCCTTCCGGCAGAATACAGCAATAGGAAATCCCGGCCAGACAACCGCGACTAAATCTTAAGGACATATCCATTTTTTCAGCCTGCACCAAAAATTGAGGAGCACAGGTGGGTTTGAGCTCCAGATCAGTTTCCTTCTGTTTTTGTAAAATTTCTTCTATCATCTCCTGGTACTTCCGGGCGCGGAGAGAAGAGCTCTCTATTTTTTTACCCCTTCCTGTCGGTACCAGGAAAAAGGGATGGAGCGCTTTAGCGCCAATCTCCTCAGCAAAGGTGATCATAGACTGAAGCTCCTGGTAATTTTTAGTCGAAAGCGTCATATTGATCTGCACCGGCATATCATGGGCAACCATCTTCTTAATGGAATCAACGGTTTTTTGCCAGGCTCCTTTCACCCCGCGAAAATCATCGTGAATTTCCGGAGTTACACTATCCAAGCTCACTCCCATTCCCTGCAGTCCGGCTTCTTGCAAAGTTTCAAGCTTACTCTCCTTAAATTCAAGGGCATTGGTGCCTAAGACCGGATATAGGCCAAGTTCAGCTGCTTTAGCTACCAATTCAGGCAAATCAGAGCGCAATAAAGGCTCTCCTCCGCTTAAAATTAACAGGCGAAAACCAGCCCTCTTTAGACTTTCCAGTAATTCATAGCCCTCCTCGGTGGATAGTTCGTCTTCTTCATTGCCAGCCTCAGGTCCGGCATCTCGATAACAGTGGTCACAATAAAGGTTGCATTTACGAGTAATATTCCAGGAGACCATTTTCATCGTCAAACAAGCTCCTGAGCTAAATCTAAAGCATGATAGCTGATAATTAAATCAGCTCCAGCTCTTTTCATGGCCAATAAGCTTTCTTTTAATACTGCCCTGGCAGAAACCAAACCGGCCTGACCACCATTTTTTATCAGAGAATACTCTCCACTAACATTGTAGGCTGCTACTGGAATATTTACTTCCTGCTTCACCCTGTAAATAATATCCAGGTAAGCCAGAGCAGGTTTTACCATTATTATATCTGCTCCCTCTTCTACGTCAAGCAAAGCTTCTCTTAAAGCTTCTCGAGCATTACCGGGATTCATTTGATGGGAGCGCCTATCTCCAAAATCAGGTGAAGACTCACAGGCATCTCTAAAGGGACCATAATAAGCTGAGGCATACTTAGCGGCATAGGACATAATGGGAATATCATAAAAATCTTCCTCATCCAATTTCTCTCTTATAGCCTGAACCCGGCCATCCATCATATCAGAGGGGGCAACCATATCTGCGCCACTCTCCACATGCGAGAGGGCTGTTTCAGTCAGATAGGGAAGAGTAGCGTCGTTCTTTATTTCTCCTTCTTCAACTATACCGCAATGACCATGAGAGGTGTAGCCGCAGAGACAGACATCGGTTATCAAATACAGCTGAGGAAACTCCTCTTTCAGTAGTCGGCAGGCTTTTTGCACTGGGCCCTGGGGAGAACGAGAACTACTGCCGGTCTTATCTCTCTTTTGCGGGATACCGAATAACAAAACCCCTTTGATTCCTTCCTGAACAATTTTTTCAGCCTCAGCTCGCAATCTATCATCAGGAGATAGATGATAACAGCCTGGCAGGGAGGGAATTTCACTTTTGATATCCTTACCCTCTTTAATGAATAAAGGGTAGATTAGATCATCAGCTGTTAGCTTAGTCTCTACCACCAGGTCTCTTAAATTATTATTTTTTCTCAATCTCCGAGGTCTTTTTATCATTAATTTTCACTCCTCAAGCCAATCCTTTGCTTTATATGATCTAAATTTCAACGTTGTGATTTAACTCTTCAGCTGTTAGATAACAACCGGGATCTTCAGCCCAGAGGTCTTTCTTTAAAGCCTCAGCTCTGGCCCTAAAATTACCGTTACAAAAATCGAGCCAATTACAACCGCTGCAATTTCCTTTAAGATGTTTTTCTTTTTCTCTAAATTTTTTAAGCAAAGCCGGTGGTCTTGTCTTCCATATCTCCTTTAAAGGTCTCTCGGTGATATTGCCTAATTTATAATTCATAGTGAACTGATCCGGGTAGACATTTCCGGCCCAATCTACACAACCGATGGCTATGCCTGAGCGATTACCTCCGTTATACTTAAGATACTCTTTCACTTTATTAGCTCTGGGGTCCTGAGCTGCTAGTAACTGCAAATATAAATAAATGCCATCCACATGGTTGGCCACTGTTAAAATTTCTTTATTGCTGTTTCGGGCTAAAACTTTTCTACTGCGATTAATTATATAATCAATGGTCTCCCGGGTTTCAGCAGCAGTCAGTGAGGAGCTATTAAGTTTACTGCCCCGACCCTGATGGACTAAATGATAAAAACAAAGGCGCTCAATCTCTTCCTCCAGCATAAGGTCAAAAATAGCTGGTATTTCGGTAATATTATCTGCCGTCATGGTAAAGCGCAGGCCCACTCTTTGGCCTACCTGCTGGCAGTTCTTTATGCCCCTCAAGGCCTGGCTGTAGGCTTTTTCTGTTCCTCTGAATTTATTATGGGTGGAAGCCAGACCATCGATACTAATACCAATATAACTTACGCCCAACTTTTTTAGTTTCGTAGATATATCGGCAGTCAGCAGAGTACCATTGGTAGAGAGGGTGACCCTGATTCCTAAGTTTCTGGCATACTCAATTAATTCCAGCATATCATCACGCATTAAAGGCTCCCCGCCAGAGATTAACAGGACAGGCGTCTTAATATCTTTCAGTTGCTCAAGAAAATCTCTGGCTTCAGCTGTGGAAAGCTCTTCCACGGCCTGGTTTTTATCTGAACCAGCATAGCAGTGCTGGCAGGAAAGATTGCAGGCTTTAGTGGCATTCCAGACAATTACCGGCCCTGCATTGCTGTGAGTTCCTGTCCTGGTCTGCTGGCTATCTTTACTATATCTGAGCTTATCTCCAAAACTTTCTGCTCCAGTGAGCATTTTGCTTAAATTTAACAATCTATTCACCAACCTGGTAATAATCGATTATGGCCTGATAGAGGCCGGGAATATTATAGGACTCAGCCTCAATACTAACCTTAAGCCCCTGCTGTCGGACTGTTCTGGATGTTATCGGACCTATGGTGGCTATATTGAGATTGGCCAGTAATTCTTTATTATCTATACCAGCTAAAAAGCTTTCCACAGTGGAAGAACTGGTAAAGGTGATAACATCATAAATATTATTTTCAAGATCCCTTAAAACATCTTCGGGGAGTTGACCTGCAGCTGTATTATAGGCTGGCACCTCATCGACCTGACAGCCTAACCGGCTTAATTCATCCTGCAGTAAAGAGCGAGCTTTAGGTGTTCTGGGAAGTAAAATTTTTGTTTCTGCCGGAGAATTAATTCTTTTCTTTAAGCCAGCCAGCAGACTTTCTGCCACATATTCCTCCGGAACAAAATCAACCTTTAGCCCCTTTTCTTCTAGAGCTGCAGCTGTTTTGTTGCCGATAGCAGCTAGCTTGGTACCGGCCATTTCTCTAATGTCCTGACCATTAGTCTGAAAGCGCTGAAAGAACTTCTCCACACCATTGGTGCTGGTAAAGATGAGCCAGTTATAGGTCGCGATATCTTCTAAGGCCTGGTCCAGGGCAGTGTAAGACTCCGGTTTAGTGATTTTAATTGCCGGAGCTTCTCTAACGATTGCGCCAGCCTGCTGTAACATTTTGGTGAAACTTCTGGCCTGATCTTTAGGTCTGGTATTAATTACCCGTAGACCAGCGAGCGCACCCGGGATAGACCATTTTAGGCTCTTGCCCAGCTTGACAACCTCTCCCATGATTATTATGGCCGGCGGTTTGATATTTTTTTCCACCACTTCTTGACTGGCCTTTTTAAGGGTAGTATAAACTTCTCTTTGTTCAGGTCTGCTGCCCTTTTCAATCATCGCCACCGGTGTTTCAGCATCCCGACCATAGGATAATAGTTTTTCACTGATTTCCGGTAGATTATTGACTCCCATCAAAAAGATTAAAGTCTCCGGGCCCCGGGCCAGGGATTTCCAGTCATGACTGCTGGATTCCTTATTGGGATCCTCATGTCCGGTGATAATAGCCGCTGAAGCTGAAACTCCTCTGCTGGTTGCTGGTATGCCAGCATAGGCCGGTACTGATAAAGCAGAGGTTATACCCGGTACAATTTCAAAGGCAATATCAGCTTTATTTAAATGCTCTGCCTCTTCCCCTCCCCGGCCAAAGAGAAAGGGATCGCCTCCCTTTAATCTGACCACCAATTTACCCTGTTGAGCTTTCTCGGCCAGGGTTTCATTGATTTCCTGCTGGGTCAAGCGGTGGTCACCAGGTTTCTTACCGGCATATATTAACTCACAATCTTCCTTTACATAATTGAGCAAAGCATTTTCTATCAAACGATCATAAACTACTACCTCTGCCTCTTCTAATAATTTTCTACCTTTACAGGTTAAAAGTCCAGGGGCCCCTGGACCTGCTCCTACTAAAAAGACTCGCCCCTTTTTTGCAAAGCCATTATTCAACATTTTAGCCATCCTTTCCTAGCAGTCTGTCAGCGCCTTCGGCCAATAATTCCTGGGCCAATTCTTCAGCTACTGCTACAAAATTCTGCTTATCTCCCTCTTTACTTTGCCGACAGAAACTCTTTCCTGCCGGGTCTCCCACCATGGCAATTATAGATATTTTTTCACCCTTTATCCTGGCAAAACAGCCGATGGGGACATGACATCCGCCGCCAAGGGCTGCTAATAATTTTCTCTCTGCCTGTACTTGAATTGCGGTATTGGGATCTTCTATTCTCTTTAAAAGTTCAAATATATCCTGGTCCTCTTCCCGTATCTCGATAGCCAGGGCTCCCTGGCCTGGAGCAGGAAGAAAATCATAGGGAGATAGATAACAGCTGATAACCTCAGTTAGCTCCAGACGTTTTAAGCCTGCTGCTGCCAGGATTAATCCCTGAAAATCCTCTTTCTCTAACTTGGCCAGTCGGGTATTTACATTTCCCCTGATGGAAGCTACTTTCAGATCTGGACGCCGCTGTTTAAGCTGGGCCTGGCGTCGCAAACTTCCGGTTGCTACAGTACTTCCAGCCGGCAAATCAGTTAGACCTCTAAATCCCGGGGCTACAAGAACATCCCGGGGGTCTTCTCGATTTAAATAACAGGCTATTTTAAGCCCAGCCGGAAGCTCAGTGGGAACATCTTTTAAGCTATGGACAGCAAGATCTATCTCACCAGAAATTAATGCCTTTTCAATCTCCTTGAGAAAAACTCCTTTACCTTCAATCTCAGCCAGAGGTTTATCTAAAATCTTATCACCCTGGGTGATAATCTCTTTGATTTCAATAGTTAAATCATATTTTTGTTGAAGAGTTTTTTTCACTCTGTCAGCTTGAGCTAAGGCCAGTTCACTGGCTCTAGTTCCAATGACTATTTTATTCATCAATTTCCCCTTTCTGCTGTAATGAAATATCGGCAATTACTTCTTCTATTTCCTTTCCTATAGATGACGGCAATATATCCAATAGCAACTCTATTGCCTGCTCTAAGTTTTCATTTTGGAGGTAATCTTCAATCTTTTCATCCCCCAGCTTACGAAAAAGCCTTTTTCTTTCAGCTGGAGATACGTTATCTTTTATTAAAGGTCGCAGCTTATCCAGCAAATCAAGATAGTTAGCATAAGCCGGTCCGTATTGACAGGTTAATTTTTCTTTAATCGTTGCTGCTAAAGCCGGGCTAGTACCTGTGGTCCCTATAGCAATAGCTAATTTACCCTGCTTAAAAGAAGCCAGGCCGGTAAAGCTGGATAAAGCAGGGTTATCAACTACATTGACCAGAATATTTTTTTGCTTGGCCTGGACAGCAATCTGTTGATTTAACTTTTTATCAGAGGTGGCAGCGATTATCAGAAATTTATCCTCCAGATCTTTCTGCAAAAAAGAGCGCTGTTTAAAATTTATTTCGTTATTCTGAAGAAACTCCAGTAATTCTCTGTTAAAATTAAGGCTGATAACCTCAATATCAGCCCCGGTAACAGCCAGGTTCTTAACTTTTCTAAAGGCTACCTTACCTCCACCGACAATCAAACAGCTCCGGCTCTTTAGGTTTAACTCTACTGGATAAAGATTGCAGCTCATTATTTTCCTCCATCCCCGCTATATTGCATCTAAAGGTTGTAAAAAGGTTGTAAAAATTAAATTGACAGATCAAAGAGCTGGGAAAAAAGTTCAAATTCATCCCTGTCTCGATCCTGCTCACCATTCTCAGCTATTATCTTTTTCATGTTAACTAAAGGGTTATGCAAAAGCTGCTGCATTAATCTGCGGCTAAAATCTGAGATGATTTCCTGCTCCTCAGAAGAAAGGTCCGAACGGGCAGATAATTTATTGAATGCTCTTTCTAACTCTGACTGGCGAATGTTTTCTGCTTTATTTTGCAGGGCCTTAATCAGGGGCACAGCCTTTCTTTTCTCCCACCAGGTTTTAAAGTCCTTATATTCTGTGGCAATAATTTCTTCCACTGCTGCCGCCTCTTCCTCCCGCTCTTCTAAATTTTCTAAGACAATTTTCTCTAAATCATCGACGACATATAAATTTACCGTCGATAGTCTCTTAAGCTCAGGGTCAATATCTCGCGGCACTGCCAAATCTATAAATAACTGAGGTGAAGTTCTTAAACTGAGATTTTCTTCATGTTTCTCTTTATAAATTATGGGATGGGGGGCACTGGTTGAACTTATGATTACATCAAACTCTTTAATCCTCTGGGGTAATTCCTTAAGGGAAAGGGCTTTTCCCTGATATTTTTCTGCTAAAGCTCTGGATTTATCCCTACTGCGGTTAGCTATAGTCGGGCTAGCAGCACCTCGCTCTAAAAGATTTTTCAGTACCACTTTTCCCATCTCTCCAGCCCCAATTATTAAGGTCGAGCATTCTTTGATTTGGGGTAATATATCCTCGGCCAATTTAACTGCTGCATAGCCCACGGAAGCAGCTTTATTGCAGATTTTAGTTTCTGCCCTTGCTCTTTTACCTACCTTGAGGGCCCGGGCAAAGACCTCATGTAAATATGTATCACAAAAATCATTATTTCTGGCCCTTTCATAAGCTGTTCTAACCTGTCCCAGAACCTGTGGCTCCCCTTTTATCATAGAATTTAAACCGGCAGCAACTTTAAAGAGATGTATTATAGCCCTGGAATCTTCATAGCTATAGAGAAAACTGGCTAACTCTACTTTTTGACCTGCTTCCCGCTGAAAAATATTGCTGGCCAATTTCTTAGCCTCGGTCTTTTTACCGGTGGAAAGATATATTTCACTTCTATTGCAGGTATTAATTATAACTGCACCCTTGATAAAGGGAGCAGATCTAAGTTCTTTTAATATTTTAATTTTATTTTTTTCCGTAAAGGCCAGCAATTCTCGAACCTCAATCGGAGCAGTTTCATGGTTGAGGCCTAGATTTACTATTTTCGGCATTATTCTTTTAACCTCCCCAACTTTTGGCTAGTTGTTGATGGCAAAATTATTTTTATAATCTTCTCTGGAAGCTTTAATTACCTCCTGGGCTCTTTCTTTATCATAGATAGAGAGAACTTCACAAACAGGGTTATCAGTATGAGGGTAGGATTTATAGCTTAAAAAATAATGCTTGATACGAGAAAGTATATCCTCGGGCAGGTCATTGATTTTTTTATAATCACCATAAACGGCATCATCTTTCAAAACAGCAATAATTTTATCATCTGCTTCCCCTTTATCCAGAAGAGCAATCCCCCCAATTGGCCGAGCAGTGAGCATTATTTCTCCATGGGGAATAATTTTTTCAGTTAAGACCATGATATCCAGGGGGTCTTTATCACCTTTGATCTCCCTATCTTCTTTAAGATCCTGTTGCATTATTTTAGCTGTCTTATCAGCACAATAAGTTTGAGGAACCATTCCATAGGGAGCAGGAGCATAACTGGAAAAACGTTGAGGGCGGTCTACTTTTAAAATTCCACTCTTTTTGTCCAGTTCATATTTTATACCATCAGAGGGTACTAACTCTATGTATACATTTAACTCCTGGGGCAAATCTTCTCCTGGTTCCAATCCATGCCAGGGGTGAGCCTGATACCTGAAAGTTGGTTTTTCCTTTGAATTAGCCATTTTGAATACTCCCTTCTAAGGATATTTTGAGTATATTAGCCTATATTCCTTGAAAAGTATGCATAATTATCATATACACTTGACAATAATAAGAATAATTGTTATACTGTAAAAAATCATTTATTATTTTAACAATTTAAAGTCCTGTTTCAAAGCTTATAATAGCTTGTAATCAGATAACCCCCCTTTTACTTAAGGTTCACATTATACTTCTCCTCCTATCTGACAGAAGTTATCTGTCAGCACTTAGTCCCGATTTCCCCTAATCGGGACATTTTTTTGTCTTTATTTCAATTTATCATTTAAATCTTTTTTTCTATTTGCTTTCTTGCTTCTTTTCTAATTGAAGCAACTGTTTTTTGAGTTCCTGACCCCACTTATATCCCCCTAAACTTCCCTCGGCCTTTATCACCCTGTGGCAGGGCAGTAAAATTGGCAGCTTATTTTTGGTTAAAACCTGTCCCACCGCTCTAGCAGCTCCAGGGTAACCGGCTTCTCTAGCTAATTCTCCATAACTTATACATTCCCCATAATCAACAAGCAATAACTTCTGATAAACACTTTGGGCAAAATCAGTGCCCTTTATGGTAAAATTGCTGGTAAATTTCTTTCTAACCCCCTGAAAATACTGACTGAATTCCCTAATTAATTTTTCCACTGCTGGACTGTAATTATATTTATAGTTTTCCCTTGCTTCCAGATTCTTTTTTTCTTCAGAAGAGAACTCAGGTATCACCTGCAAGATTTCTTCTTCTTTAAAAAGCAGCAGGGTTTGGTCTAATAAGGGAAAGGTTTTTATATAATAGTGCATAATCAATCGTCCTGACTTTTACCCGTTAAAGTTCCATTGTCTGGCTCATCTTCTTCATCAAATTCATCCTCAACGGTATATTCTGCCTGAAAAGTTTCTGATTCCCTTGACTTAGATTCTTTTTGCTCTTGATTATTTTCTTGCTGATTAGAAAAACCGAAACTACCACCAAAGAAACTCTTGGTGGTAAAGTATTTGCCCAGGATTTTTCTGGCAAACTTTGCAACCCCAGGACGGGTGAAGGGCAATATGAATATAAAGCCTGTAACGTCGGTGATGATGCCGGGGGTTAAGAGCATGGCAGCTCCTACTAATAGCAAAAAACCCTCCACTATATTTTGGGCAGGTATTTCAGCTCGCTGGCTGCTTTTTTTGATTTTGTCTAAAACCAAAAGACCCTGAAATTTAGCTATAGTTATTCCAATAGCACCTGTGCTGGCCACAATTAATATCATGGGAATTAACCCAATCCCCTGGCCTATTCTAATTAATAACATGAGCTCTAAAAGGGGAACAATTGTAAAGATTAATAGAAGTTTATAAAACACAGAATCACCTCAAAAATTATTGACCAGGGAAATATAATTATTACTGCCTGGGTTACATAAAATCTATACTGGGAAACTAATCTATTGATTCTACAACCAAGAGCAGTTGATTGCTTTCCACATTTTCTCCTTCTTCTACCATAATATTTTTCACCTTACCAGCATGTGGAGCTGAAACATCAGTCTCCATCTTCATGGCTTCCAGCAGCAATAAAGTTTCGCCCTCCTGCACTTCGTCTCCAACTTCTACAGCTATAGTTCCTACTGTGCCGGGCATGCTGGCACCAATTTCAGCTGGCTTATCAGCATCAGCCTTTTGGACTTCCATAGTTCTAGAAGTTTTATCGGTACCACTATTTTTATCAGCTACAATTACCTCTCGCCGCTGACCATTAACTTCAAAGGTCAGGCTTTTTGTTCCCTGTTGGCCATTGCGACTACCAATATACTTGATAATGACATTCTTCCCTTCCTGGAGTTCAATCTCAGTAGTTTCACCTTCCTGCAACCCATGGAAGAAAACATCACTACCAATACAACTTAAATCTCCATATTGGTTGATTTTATCGAGATAATCATCAAAAACTTTGGGATAAATGGCTGAACTAATAATCTCTTCTTTCCGGGGTTCACGACCTAGCTTCTCTCGCAGTTCCTCTTTCCGGGCAGCAAAATCATCGGGGGGCAGCATTTCACCTGGTCTATCTTCAATAGGTTCATCTCCCTTTAAAACAACCTGCTGTAAGTCCTCCGGGAAGCCACCTTCAGGCTGTCCCAATAAACCCTTGAAGTAGGAGACCACCGAATCAGGGAAGGATAACCTTTTACCCTGTTCAACAATATCTTCAGCCGACAGGTCATTCTGCACCATGAAGATTGCTAAATCTCCTACAACTTTAGATGTAGGGGTAACCTTCACAATATCTCCCAGGAGGAAGTTGACTTCTCGGTATTTTTCCTTTACTTCTTTAAACCTGTGGCCAAGACCTACGCTCTCAACCTGCGGTTTGAGGTTGGAATACTGCCCTCCAGGGATTTCATAGCGGTATATCTCAGCGGCACCGGTTTTCAAGTCCGATTCAAACTCCTGGAAAACGGGTCTAACATCTTCCCAGTATTCCGAGATTCTCTGGAGATTATCCAGGTCCAGGTCAGGATGGCGCTCGGTATGCTCTAAAGCTGCTAAAATGGAGTTTAGAGCTGGTTGAGAGGTTAAGCCGGCCATACTATTTACAGCAGCATCAACAATATCCACTCCTGCCTCACTGGCCTGTAACATGGCGGCCAGACCATTGCCGCTGGTATCATGGGTATGGAAATGTATGGGGATAGCCACTTCTTCTTTCAAGGCAGAGGCCAGCTTTTTAGCAGCATAGGGTTTAAGCAGACCGGCCATATCCTTGATGCAGATAATATCGGCCCCTAAATTTTCCAGCTGGTTAGCCTTGCGCAGGTAATAATCTAAATCATACTTGCTTCTCTCGGGATCCAGGATATCGCCAGTATAACAGATACAGCACTCAGCTATAGCTCCCTGCTTTTTCACCTCTTCCAGTGATACCTCAATGTTAGGCCACCAGTTAAGGGCATCGAAAATCCTGAAGAGATCTATTCCATTATAGGCTGCTTCCTGGACGAATTCTCGGATCACATTATCAGGATAATTACTATATCCCACTGCATTAGAACCTCGCAGTAACATCTGGAATAAAATATTAGGAATCTCTTCCCGCAATTTGCGCAGTCTCTCCCAGGGAGATTCATGTAAAAATCGGTAGGCTACATCAAAGGTGGCCCCACCCCACATCTCCAGGGAGAAGAGTCCTCCAGCTAATTTAGCAGTAGCTTCAGCAATTCTTTTCATGTCAATAGTTCTCATTCTAGTGGCCAAGAGGGACTGATGGGCATCCCGGAAGGTGGTATCTGTTATCAATAACTTCTCTTCTTCTTTTATCCATTCACAGAATTCATCAACACCTAATTTTTTAAGCAGGTCCCTGCTTCCTTTGGGATATTCTGAGTTAACTTCGGGAACCTTGGGAAGGTTAAATTCAGGCTTGTTACCTCTGGTTTTATTGACAATAATGTCTCCTAAATAATTTAAAATTCCAGCTTCTCTATCAAAATACTCCCCTTCCAGCATCAGAGAAGGATTCTTCCGTAAAAAGCCAGTATCTGCCTCTCCAGCAAGAAATTGAGGATGGTTTAAGACGTTTATTAAAAAGTCTCTATTGGTAGCCACCCCTCTAATTTTCATCTCCTCTAGCGAGCGAACAGCTTTACTGGCTGCATCATCAAAGGTTCTGGACCAGGAAATAACCTTGACTATCAGACTATCAAAATAGGGGGTTATCTCGGCTCCGGTAAAACCATTACTACCATCCAAACGGATGCCATTACCAGATCCTGTCCGATATAAATCTATTCTACCGGTATCAGGTCGAAAATTTTCCCGGGGATCTTCTGTGGTGACTCTGGACTGAATGGAATAACCATTCTGGCTTATGCTCTCCTGAGAAGGTATATTTAACTCGGGAGAGTCCAGAGCATGACCGGCAGCTATCTGGATCTGTGATTGAACAATATCAACGCCGGTTACCATTTCTGTAACGGTGTGTTCCACCTGTAACCGGGGATTAACTTCAATAAAGTAATAATTTTCATCTTCATCAACTAAAAACTCCACTGTACCGGCACTGAGATAGCCACCGCCCTGCAGTAACTTAATGGCATCTTTATGTAGCTTCTCCCGTACTTCTTGAGAAACTGCAAAGGCCGGGGTATATTCAATCATTTTTTGGTGACGGCGCTGAATTGAACAGTCTCTTTCAAATAAATGGACAAAATTTCCCTGTTTATCAGCAAGAACCTGCACCTCAACATGGCGAGGGTCAGCTAAATATTTTTCTAAAAATAAATCCCCCTCGGAAAAAGCACGGTCAGCTTCCTCTTTGGCCTCCGAGAGCGCCCGGGATAATTCCTGATCATTTTCCACCACCCGCATGCCCCGGCCACCTCCACCGGCAGAAGCCTTGATAATAACGGGATAACCATGGGTTTCAACAAATTGGCGGATTTCTTCTGAATCAGACACAGGTCCATTAGAACCCGGTATCACTGGGATATCAAGATCCCGTGCTAGCTTTTTGCAGTGAATTTTATCACCATACTTTGCCAACATATCAGGGTCCGGTCCAATAAAGGTCAGGCCAGCATCCTGACACTGGCGAGCAAATTCAGCATTTTCTGATAGAAATCCATAACCTGGATGGATAGCATCAACCCCCTTTTTGAGGGCTAGGTCAATGATCTCATCCTTGGCAAGATAGGACTTTAAAGGTGATTTGCCTCGGCCTATCTCATAAGCCTCATCGGCCTTGGTCCGAAAGAGGGCTGTTTTATCAGCGTCATGATATATTGCCACAGATCTTATGCCCAATTCCCGACAGGCCCTAATTACTCTAATTGCTACTTCACCTCGATTAGCTACTAAAATCCTTTTGAAATCTTTAATCCTCTTTTGTTCTCCCATCTCTTTTACCATACTCCCTTCTTGTCTTTAAAAATTATTTTCAATTCCAGATTTTATTAAATTACAGCAGCAGAGTAGACAAAATTATAACTTTCTTTGCTGCTGATATAAACGCAACTCTTTTCTCAGGAAAACTCGATATATTAAAGCCCCAAAAATAAATCCTCCAATATGAGCCCACCAGGCTATTCCCCCATAGACCTCGCCAAAGGCTAACGCCATAGTGCCATAATAAACCTGAGTTAGAAACCAGATACCAACAAAGACCAGAGCAGGTAAGGTGATTAAATAAGGAAAGATAAAGATTGGTATAACTGTAAGCACCTTAGCCAGGGGAAATAGAAAAACATAAGCGGCCATCACACCAGATACTGCCCCTGAAGCTCCAATAGTGGGAATCCCTGAATATCTATTGAATAATAAATGAATTAAACCAGCTGCCAGACCGCTTAATAAATAAAACATGAGGAATTTTATCTTTCCCATTCTATCCTCTACATTATCCCCGAAAAGCGCCAGCATCCACATGTTGCCCAGTAAATGACCCAGTCCTCCATGCAAAAACATAGAGGTTATGGTGGTGGGCAGAGCCTGTAACGGTTGATTCATAAATAATTCTGGTACCAAACCATATTCATAAATAAAATTATAGAGCTCAAATTGATTCATTCTGGTCTGATATATATAAACAACTACATTGATGGTGATTATAAACCCGGTCATCAAAGGTTTATGACGTCTGGGTATATTATCTCTTAAAGGTAGCATAGCCTTCTAGACTCTCCTTGAGTACGAACTCAGGATTTTGCTGTAAAGAACAAAAAATTATTATTTTTTCTTACCTATGTAGAATAATATCATAAATATTCAAGAGAGCCAAACTGGATTGCCTATAGAGCTGGAAAAATCATCTAATCTGCGTTATGCTATTATAAAGGAGGGGAAATAATGATAAAAATCTCTGAGTTGCAAGAAGAACTCGAAATAATTCTGTCCTTTTTATGGCAAAACGCCGATTTAAAACCGGGAAATATCCTGGTCATAGGCTGTAGCACCAGTGAAGTTCAAGGCAAGAAAATAGGCAAATCCTCTAATAAAGAAATTGCTCAAACCCTATACGCAACAATAGAGAATAAACTAAAGAACACAGATATCTATCCTGCTTTCCAGGGGTGTGAGCATATCAACAGAGCCTTAACTATTCCCCGAGAATGCTGGCAAAGGTATGACTTTACTGAAGTTACCGTCAAACCAGTCCCAGAAGCTGGCGGCGCCATGGCTGCCACTGCCTATCAACAGATGGAAAGGCCAGTAGTGGTGGAAAATGTTAAGGCCCAGGCAGGTATCGATATCGGTGATACCTTTATTGCTATGCACTTAGAGCCAGTAGTGGTACCTCTGCGAGCTCCTATTGCTAAAATAGGCCAGGCCCATGTCACTTTAGCTAAAACCAGGCCAAAACTAATTGGTGGTCGACGAGCCCAATATCCTTAAAGCTAATCAATATTAATTGCTTTTTTAAGAATTTTAAAATAGACTCATAGTGTTATTATATAGAGAGGTTTAGAGGCTTAAAAGAAAGAACTGTATTGTTATTAATAATACTATATAGTTTTCCAGTTTACAACATTAAAATGATAAATCAGTGTTTAATCTCTCAAATCGATTAAATCTGCCCTGACTGCTATGAGCTCATTATATTCATTGAATTCCAGTATAATCTCACCCAGATAATTGGTCTTTTCTCCTGTCTGGGCTACCAGAGTGTCGTTGATTAGGGCTGGTTGTCTAGTTATAGTCCGGGAATACCCACCTAAAATTAGATCGAATTCATCTACCCAATTAGCTAGCTGTCTTTCCTGAGTATGACCGAGGTGGGTCATCCCTATTAATATATCAGCCCTTTCCTTTAAATGACTATATTCTTCTGCTATTTTAAAGGGACTAAAAAAGTTAAGGCCGCCATAGCTAACTACATCACCCAGGGGATAACCCTCTTCCCCTACCTGGATAAGGCCTAAGCCTATTATTTTAAGATCATCAGCAAGTTCTGCTTCCCAGTAGGTAGAGGGAGAATTCAAAACCACTCCCTCGGTATCAATATTGGCCAGAACTATCTCAAATTCAGCTTCCAACCAGATTTTATTTAAATCCCTTTGAGTAAAGGCAAAGTCTTTTTCCCCTGGCACCACAGCATCATAGCCAGCTTCATTCATAGCTGCTGCCATGTTTAGAGCTTTTTCAAGGTCTCTAGACCCATCATTAAAAGTATTTCCGCCTCCTAATAGGATAACATCTTTGCCCTGAGAAATTCTCTCCTCTCTCAAAGCAGCAATCTGAGACATATTTTCACTATTAGCCTGTTCATCATTGGTATATAAAATAGCAACACTTTTATTTTCAGCAACAACTTGAGCAGTAGAGTTAATAAAATAAGGGACCAGTATTAGAGCAACAAAGAGCAAAGCCAATATTGAATTGCGAATAAAATTAGGGTGTGATATTTTTTTCTGACGATGAATCATTAAAAATCACCTCTTAACTGCTTCAGCATATTTTATATTAGATATTTTATTTTTATCCCGTTATATTCTATCTATTTTTATTCTAACCCTCTTTTATTAATATATTCAAGATAGTAAAATACATTCCCTCTTTTATCCTGGCCCGGTTTAAGATAAAAATAAAAAAACCTGGCTGCGAAGTCAAAATCGCCGCACCAGGAAATTAAAAATAAAAATGGGGTGGATGAAGGGATTCGAACCCTCGGCCTCAGGATCCACAATCCTGCGCTCTTACCAACTGAGCTACATCCACCACAGATAAAATATTGAGTTTTAAAAGTGTTTCTTACACTACTAAATTATAACCTGCACAGTGGCTTTTGTCAAGGCTAAAAGTAATATTAGGACTTATATTCCCGGGGTATTTTACCACTGTATTTTCCCAAAAAACCCTTGACATTTGATGCTCTTTATTATATTATAACTTGTGTGTTAAGAAGATGAAAATGCGCCTGTAGCTCAGCCCGGATAGAGCAACGGACTTCTAATCCGTAGGCCGCAGGTTCGAATCCTGCCGGGCGCACCATTTTCCTTACCAGTATGAAATAATGAAAGGCCTCCAGTAAGGAGGCCTTTTTTATTTTAAACTGCTTTTTGTTTTAAATTGCATTTTAATTGAATTGCATTTTACCTTTGACTATTATTCAAAATCATATATCTAAACATTATACAAGCTAAATTTAAAGAGATTTAATGCAATCTATTATCTCATCATAATTTTCTGCTACTAAAGCACCGGCCTTTCTCAGGCGCTCCATCTTAGCACTGGGCTTACTGCCCTCTCCTTCAATGATAGCACCGGCATGACCAAAGACTGTACCGGCTGGCATATCTTCGGTAAATTTACCTGCTACATAGACGATTAAGGGCTTGGAGAAATTTCCTTCCTCGAGGTATTCAGCAACCTCAATTTCAAAGTGGGTTCCTGGTTCTGAAAACATAATTACCGCTTCAGTATCATCATCTTCAGCAAATAACTTGAGCAGGTCTTTAGGGGTAGAACCAATCATCGGATCTCCACCAATGCCAATTGAAGTAGAAACTCCTCGTCCTGCTCTTTTAGCCATCCAGGATGTCTCAGCTGTCATGCCTCCACTGCGGGAAATAACACCAATGGAACCTGGCACAAAACAGCGGTCAGGATTATCTCCTCCAATTGCCCCCAGTTTAACGCCAGCTCCAGGGTTAATCATCCCCACGGTATTGGGGCCAATAATACGAGCCTCATGCTCTCTGGCCAATTTTAAAGCCTTCACCACATCTTTTTGGGGAATGTTTTCGGTGATCACTACTAAGAGCTTAATTCCATTATCTAAAGCCTCCTGCACGGCATCTAAAACAAAGGCTGGAGGTACATATATCAAAGAAAGATTTACCTCTTTTTCTCTCATAGCTGCTTTAACGGTATCATATACCGGCACACCATGAACTTCCTGCCCTTCTTTTCCTGGAGTAACTCCGGCCATAACTTTGGTTCCATAATCTAGCATATGCTTTGTAACCATGCTAGCCTCGCGTCCAGTGATACCCTGTACTATTACCTTGCTCTCTTCATCTATTAAGATACCCATTATTCTGACCCCCCACCTGAATTTAACTGACGTATTTTTTCTACCATCATTTCAGCTGCTTCAGGCATAGTTATATCTTCACCATGATACTCTATACCGGCGTTTTCAAAAATCTCTTTTCCTCGCTCATCATTTACTCCAGCATAACGAACTACAATTGGGAATTCAGCTGGATCTTTATCCAGTTCAGTTAAAGCCTTTACCACTCCTTCAGCGACCTTATCAACCTGGGTGTTATTGGTGATATTGCAGCAGACCAAAAGACCTTTAACTCCTGGCTTTTTCATAATCCCCTTAGCCAGGCCATATACTTTAGTGGCAGTGGGGTTACCACCAAACTCAGTGTAATTGGCCGGGCGTTCTCCCAGGCGCATCAGGGAGTCAAACATGACCAAACTTCCTCCACCACCGCCGCACATAAAGCCAATCTCGCCGCCTTCAAGTTCTATATAGCGAGCTGTGCCTCGATAGGGCTCAGCTTCATTGACGGCCACAATCTCTTTCTCTAACTCTGTTAAAGGACGCCAGAGTCTCTCACTTCCAACCTGGACAAATTCCTCAAGTTCTGGCTGGCGGAAAATAGCCAGATCATCGGTGGCCATGACACAATCTGCTGGTAGAATCTGCTGGTCAGCTGTTAAGACTAAGGGATTTATTTCTAAAGTGGTGCAGTCATAGTCAGTAAAAACTTGATAGACTCTAGATGTAATCTGGCCCAGCTGACGCAGCAGTTTGCCACTAAAGCCTAACTCAGCCCACAATTCCCGGGCCTTATAATCAGGTAACCCGATAAAGGGATCTATTTGATATTTTTTGATTTTATCAGGATGTTCCCGGCTCATCTCCTCTACATCTATGCCTCCTGCAGAACTGGTGATTACTACCGGGAGTTGAGATTTCTTGTCATAAGTAATGGAGATATAATATTCTTCTTCAATAGCCACTTTTTCTTCAATCAAAACTTTATTTACTGGAAATTCTCTTACTTCCATGGCAAAAAGTTCACTGATCATCTCTTGAGCTTCTTCTCTGCTGCTGGGAAATTTAATTGCTCCTGCTTTTTTTCTTTTTCCCACCGGCACCAGAGCCTTTAAAACCACTTCTTCACCAAGTTCATCGAGAGCTTTAGTTATTTCATCAGGAGCAGTGATGGTTTTCGACTCTGGAACTTTCAAGCCAGCTTCAGCTAAAAATTTTTTGCCTGCATCTTCTAAAATCCTTGCCAACAAAAACACCTCCATAATTTTTTAAATTAGACTTTTAAACAATGCTTATAACCTCTGGTTAATTTATTTATTAATATTTTCATAATCCTCCAGCAGCTTTTTGGCTCTAGCTACCACTGGAGCATCAACCATGTTACCCTGAACTTCAAATACTGCCCTATCCTTCTCCTCTGATTGCTGATAGGCTGCAACTACTTTGCGAGCAAATTCTAATTCTTCTTCTGGTGGGGTAAAGGCTTTATTGATGGTCTTTAGCTGGCCGGGGTGAATGGCTAATTTGCCAGCAAAACCCAGCTGATTAGCTAACTTTGCATCCTGAGCTAATCCTTCATTATCTTTGAAATCGGCAAAGACCGTATCGAGGGCTGGAATCTTCTGGGCGCTGGCGGCCATAACGAGACGTGAACGGCTATAAAATAATTCCTGGCCCTTTTTCGTCCTGGTAGCATTTAAATCAAGACTTAAATCCTCTCCCCCTAAAGCGGCTGCTAAAACACCTTCAGCTTTTGCTAATATACTAGGGGCCTGCCAGATCCCCTGAGCCGATTCAAATAATAAGATCAAACCTATTTCTTCAGTTAATTCTTTTTCTGCTTTGATTTTTGTTAAGACCTCGTTTATCTTTTGTACTTCTGATAGAGTTTCTATCTTAGGAACCATTATTCCAGTTAATGCTTTGCTTGCTACTACCTGTATATCCTTTTTTAATTCTCCTGTTGCTAAGGAATTGACTCTCACAAAATATTCTTTATGAGAAGATTCAGCAGTCTCTGATAAGTTACTAACCTTCTCAGCCACAAGCTCCCTGGCTTTATCCTTATTGGCCAGAGATACCGCATCCTCTAAATCAAAAATGACTGCATCGGCATTAACTTCTTCACTTTTTTTTAATATTTTGGGTTGATCTCCGGGCATAAATAATAATGAACGTAAAAGCACCAAATCTCCCCCTTAGGTTGATAATTTATATATCTCCTTTAATTTATCTTTCATTTTCTCTAAAGCTTTTGCTCGGTGGCTGAGGGCATTTTTTTCTGCCATCTCAATTTCTGCCAGAGTTTTATCTTTTTGGGGAAGATAAAAAATCGGATCATAGCCAAAACCTTCACTCCCCCTGGGTTTTGAGATGATTTCTCCCTGCAATTTGCCGGTAACGGTAATCTCTAAGTCCTGTTCTAAATCAACTAGGGCTACCACTGTCGAGAAGGCAGCTCCCCTCTCTCCTTCCGGGACATCCTGTAACAGCTCCAGGAGATATTCATTATTGTCCTGATAACTGGCTTCAGGACCTGCAAAACGGGCTGAATAGACACCAGGCCTGCCATCTAAAGCCTCTACAGCTAATCCTGTGTCATCGGCCAGAGTCGGCAAAGAGCTTTTTTCTGCTCCTGCCCTGGCTTTAAGCAAAGCATTTTCAGCCAGGGTTTTTCCTGTTTCAGCCACCTGTAGATCTAAATCCAGGTCCGAAGGGGATAAAATTTTCAAGGGCAGATTGCTATACTTATCTCTGATTTCTTTTACTTTATCCTGATTGCCGGTGGAAATAAATATCTCTTTCATTTATTTATCTTCTCCTAAATTTAAAGCCTCTTTTTGCCAGGCAATTAGTTTTTCAATACCAACTTCTGCTAGATCCAGCATGTAGTTAAAATCCTCTCTGGTATAAGGCTCTTCTTCTGCTGTGCCCTGCACTTCGATAATCTTACCTGTTTCTGTCATAACTACATTTAAATCTACCTGAGCTTGATGATCCTGTTGATAACATAAATCAAGACGATATTCGTCCCTGACAATCCCGGCACTTATAGCCGCCATAAACTCTTTAATCGGCGATTCGTTTATCATCTCTTCTGCCAGCATATATTCCACTGCATCATATAAGGCAACAAAGGCACCGGTAATAGAAGCTGTGCGGGTGCCTCCATCAGCTTGAATTACATCACAGTCAATCCAGATAGTCTTTTCCCCTAAGAGGTTTAAATCAACTACAGCTCGAAGAGAACGGCCAATAAGACGTTGAATCTCCTTAGTCCTGCCACTAATTTTCCCCTTAGCTCCAGCTCTAATATTCCTCTCCTGGGTTGCTCTGGGCAACATTGAATACTCAGCTGTTAACCAGCCCTGCCCTTCCCCTCGCAGAAAATAAGGAACTCCATCCTCTACTGAAGCAGTGCAGATTACCTTAGTATCTCCGGCTGAGATTAGAACTGAACCTTCAGCATACTTGGTATAGTTTCTGGTAATCTCTAAAGGCCTTATATCTTTTTCAGCTTTTAATCTGGTCTTTTCCTGCTGCAAAATTATCACCCTTTTAAACCATATTTTACTCTTTGACCATTAGAGCTATCTACAACCACAACTAAGCTCTAATTGACCCCGTCTTTCTCCTACAATACCAACTAAAAGATAAAAACCAGTTACTGGATCTCTTTTATATTCTTTTAAGAGACGGAAATCAGAAATATCACCAGTGCGACCCACATGTATCCTGGGACCGGTACAGACATATTTTTCCTCACCGACTTCAATGTGGTCATCATCTAAAAACTTAATCTTTTCATCGCTGGCTATTAATTCCTGTACTTCTTCTTCTATTTCTTCTATGGAAAAGTCTGGTTCCTGATCAAATTGCAGAACAAAACCGCTTTTAACATCGCTGTGTAGGGGCGGGCGCATATAGCCTCTTTTTTCAATGACCATGGCCGTTAAGTCTTCTGCCGAATGAGCCATGAATCTATTTTCAATGGAGTCAAAGACTACATCTTTAATCTCTTCAGGAGTCGGTCCAAAAACCCCTGGCCGAGCTAAAATAACCTCTTCACCAATCCCTACCAGCACATCGGGAAAAGCATCTAAATAAGGGGCAATAAGGTCAAAATGTTCTACGATAACGCGGCGATTCTTCTTGATTGCTTTATCAATAGCCTTGCCCAGTTCCCAGGGCTGAGAAAAGGCTGTTTCAAATCTTATATCAACGTGATAACTATGGCTGCGAAATTTCCCCTCTTCAAACTCATCCAGAACCGGAAGTGGCCTCAAATTAATCCCCTCATCATCATTGGTTAAATTTAGACCTGGAAACATGCCCTTTATCAGCAAAGATTTGCCTGCTCCAGCTTTACCAATAAGACCAATTAATTTATCGTTGGCCTTTAAATGGCGCTGAGAAATGTGGTTCCCCAGATGTTGTATCCGGTCTTTGCCTCGAGGAGCAAAATAAACGGTGTGGGAAAAAGATTCAATCATTTTTATCATCCTTTGCTTGCTGCTCTAAATATTTCAATGTTCTTTGCATCTGGTTATTAACAATCATTAAACCTTCATCAACCCCCATACCAGGTTTCGCTAAAATTTGATCAGGTCGGGTGGCCAGGGCTATATCTGTGCAGATTCTGGCCGAACGGTCAGTTTCATTGCAGGTACCGCCCTGATAGGCTCCTATTCCCTGCTGTCGGCAGAACAAAACTGCTTCTATGGTATTATGAATTCCTCCTAAATCAGGGGTTTTAATCTGAATCATATGCCCAGCTCGCTGCCGGGCAAACTCCTTTATATCAGCCAGGGTATTACACCACTCATCAGCAACTATTTCCACCTTTGACCCTAATTCCGTCAACCTTGCTGTCAAATCTGCTAATACCTCAAGCTGTTTTGCTCTAGAACCGGCATCTACCGGCCCCTCTAACCTAAGGGTATGAGGACCGGCAGCCTTTTCTAATTGCAATATATAATCAATTATAGCTTCCCTGTCCTGAGAAAAGGCTTCACCAATGGTACCATAAACATCTATATGAATAATCGGCTGATAACCTGGCTCACCTAATTTTTGGATTCTTTCTACTAACCATTCTAAATAAGAGATGAGTTTTTCTCCCTGGTTGCCTAGTTTATCTTCGATATTATTTATTAAAGCATGGGGTAAGACATCCACCCTTTTTATAATAGCTTTGTCGGCATTTAGATAGCGGTCATCTCCAGTCTGGCAAAAAATATCTATGGGGTTAATATTTAAATCTAAATCATATTCTTCCACTATTACTTCTGTTCGAGATTTCTTTTGCGCCTTAGCCATGGCATCTAGAGCGGCCTGGGTCAAACCATAGCGGAGAGCCGTATGGAGTTTTTTCCCTTCAATCTCAATATTCTCAATCCTTTGAGCCATTTCTTTAAAGCTCTGCCAGGGGCCCTCCTTTAACAATAGTGGCCTGATTTTTTCTTCAATAAGAGGGATAAAGTTTTGGCTGAGGAATAAAGGGTCTCGCCCGGCTGCACCTGAATATTGGACAGCAGCACAATCTCCACCAGCTCGCTGTCCATCGGCTAGAATAAATTCTATGGAGATTGCTTCACCGGCCTGGCGCACTGATTTGAAGCCAGCAGTTGCTGTCTCCCCTTCATAGGCCGAACCATTTTCCCTGGCCCCTTTTTTTATGGCCAATTGATCATCAAAGTAAAAGCCAGTCAGGGCTGGAGATGCAATTACATCTGTTACTGTAAACATTTCTTCACCTACTCCCGCGGTCTGCCAATTAGCATACCTTTTCCTATGGCATAGATATCATCTATTACCATCTGAAAACTTGCTTCCCGCTCTTCAAAGGAACCTCTTTCCTCTAACTTGGACTGATGAAACTCTTTTATCTCTTCAGTAAAGGGAAGGTCGCCAAAATCGAGATAACGAACAGCTCCATCATTATCCCGGGCCGGTAAAACCTTACCGGCATTATACTGGCTGGGGGCAAAGGGAATATCTAAAACTCCGGCTTCAAAGGAGCGGATTACTCCCTGACACCAATCTCCCTCTCCTAATTCCTTGACGCGGGAGAGAAGTTGATGGACTTCTTTTTCGATCATATTCTTTTCCTGATTGAATTTATCTCCCTGGTCAAAACTTTGTTCTTTCATCATATTGACAACTTGTTTGGTGGCTTTAAGGCCAGCAGCATTAGCTTCTTTGGTTGGTATCCCCATGGCTTCATGGGGGGTTTTTACAATTACTTTGGTGGCTCCACTTAAAGCTGCAGTAGCAGCTCCCCAGCTAATTACAGCATAGGCTTTAGCTTCATCCTGGGGGAAGCCTCCCATCCACTGGTGGAATACAGAAGTAATGGTCACATCATCATGGCCTTCTGCGGCCAGGTATTCTTTTGATAATTTCTCTAAAGTAAGTACAGCAGCAATATCCTGGATCATGTTGCCATTTTGACCGCAACCCAGGGTCAGGTATTTAACTCCCTGCTCTGCCGCCAGAATCGCTTCTAAAATCGCCACAGCATGTGAAATAGCTGGAGGAATCAAGGTACCAGTCAGAGGCCCAAAGGGTTCTCTATTGATATCCGCACCCTTTTCCTGATAATAACCAACTAATCTGTCGACATACTGCCAGTGAGTCAGGGTCTTTTCTAGAGATACTTTCTTAGCATAGGGAATATTATAAGAAATTGGACCTCCTTCAAAATCACTGAACCCTCCGGCCAGAGTAATTTCAGCCAGCAAGCGAGAATCCGGAGTTCCATGGCGGACCTGCAAAGGGACATTGATATCTTCTATGACATCGCGACAGACTTCCACGCCGTGGTTAACAGCTGGAAAGCCATTTAACATTGAACGGTCTTCATCTCTGCTTTCCTCAATACCTTTAGCTGCCTCTTTATACTGGTTCTGTCGGGTATAACTATCTATGGTTGTTGGTAAAACATCGGCCTCACCTTCTTCATGGAGATAGGTCAATAAATCCTTTAACTCCTCCGGCAGGGCAACACCGGCTCTAGGTTGGATTAAAGTCTCTCCTTTATCAATTGCCCTGTTCAAGCGAGCCACCATGTTTTTGTCCTGGCCTAAGTTTTTATGATAGGAAATAGCTTCACTGAGGTCAACATCTTTTCCGGTAGGCCAGCCAGCAAGAACTTCCTCTCTTTTCTGCAAAAATTTCTCTTCATTGATCTTTTCATTAAATATTTTGCTCATTGTTTTATTCTTTCCCCCTGGATAGTTGCTTAATGTATTTCTGTAAGATACGTAAAGCTGCCTCTCTTTCCCCTTCAGCCAGCAGACCCATCGCTGCCATAATATAATTGTCATCTAAAAAGAAATTGGGAGCTGTTGGGGTTAGCGACTCCTCTTTAGCCTGATTTTCCTGTAAAACTCCCTGGAGAATAACCTCAGGGCACTCATTATGCACTATAATGCCACCAGTTCCGATAACATTTTTAATTCCTGTTAAATCTTTTCCCCTCTGAATAAAGCTAGCTCCCTGAGGAGTATAAATTGTTTTAATAGAGCCAGCATGTCGAGCTGTTGCCAACCTCACAGCCTCTCTTCCCAATAAATTTTCCAGCTTCATTTCCTCACTGTTTTCAGGCAAATATTCAGTTGCTGTTGTTATCCTGCCAATATAGTCCTTCAACTTATCTATATTTAGTTCTTCCTGATAAAGTTTTTGATACGTTTTTTGCCAGCGAGAAATGTTTATAACCTCAAATAATTCCCGGGCGCAGTATCTCATGCCCAAATCCCCTTCCACTGTTCTTTTCATAAAGGGTTCTTCTAAACCCCGCTGACTAACTCCAGCCTGCCTTGGTTCACCTTTAGCAGCACTATGTATATCCGTGGTAGCACCACCAATATCAACCACTAGAAGCTCACCCCAACCAGAAATGCTGGCGGTACCTTCAGCCAGAAGCTCCGCGGAATTGAGCACTGCTGCTGGAGTAGGCATAATCACCCCATCTATCACTTTCTTCACCTTATCAAGGCCACGAGCTGCAACTATTTTTTCTAAGAATATTTCTCGAATTTTTTGGCGAGCAGGTTCAATATTCAATTCCTCTAGTTTAGGCATGACATTCTCGGTTATATAATAGTTTTTTTGTCCCTGCTGCAATATTTTTTCCACCTGAGAAACTGCTGACCTATTGCCGGCAACTAAAATAGGTTGATCTAATTCTGATTCGGCCAATTTTCTGGCATTTCCTATAATTATTTCTTTATTTCCACCATCTGTACCACCAGCCAAGAGAATTATATCAGCATTAATTTCCTGTAATTCTTCTACATCACCGTCGGTTAATTCATAGCTATAGGTCTTTACAACTCTGCTGCCAGCTCCCAGAGCGGCTCTGCGAGCTGCTTCGGCTGTTAGATCCGGCACCAGACCAATAGCAGCAATCTTTAGACCACCAGCAGCACTACTGCAGGCCAATAGATATTCAGCATCTTGCCAGTTTGGAATTTGTTCTAGAGCCTTCTCCAGGCCAACATTAACATCACTGCTAACAGTGGTGCTAGCTTGAGCTCTGGTCAATAAAGCAGCCTCTCTGAGATTAAAGAATGAAACTTTGGTATAGGTACTTCCTATATCAATCAGTAGTGCAGATGACATCATTTTTATCCTTTTTTAGAGACAAATCCTGACAGAGATCATCAATCGCTTCCTGAGGTCTGGTGCCAGGAGGATAAGCCCTATCATACCCCATTTTGATAAACTTTTCTTTTGTTTCCTCCCAGTCTTTCTTGCCAATCACCAGATTACCACCAACATAAAGCAATATATCACCTATTCCCGCTTCAATACATTTATCTCTTAAACCCCGGCAATCCATTTCACCATGACCATACAATGAGGAAACCCAGATGGCATCAGCTCCAGTTTCCACTGCCGCTTCAACAAATTCTTGCTGTGATGACATCACTCCAATATTAACAGCTTTAATATTAACCTCCTCTAAGGCATGTTCCAATATTTGATTTCCTATGGCGTGTACATCAGCTCCGATTACTCCAAGCACTACGGTAGGAACATATTCTTCTGACATTTTTTCACCCCGATTTTGGATTTTTACAATTGTTCCCGCTAAGCTAGTTATATATTGCACAACAAAAGACCGGAGCAAAAGCTCCGGTGAGTATAATAATTATGGGCTTTTTTAGGCTTAGGGGACATTTTAATCACTCCTAATTTTCTTCCTCTACAATATCATAATTATAGGTATAATTCAACGTTAAATCCAGATGTCCAGCCAAAGTTTTTAAATCTTCTCCTTCAATTAAAAAATAAACCTCTTCGATCCCCGGCAGGCCAGTCATGGTATTAACAATAGAATAGACAGTCATTCTCTCGCCGGAACTTCCGCCAGGGTGATTATCTCGTAATGCTGAATTAAAATCCAGACGGGCTACCTCATCATCGATTTCTATTGCTAAAATTTCTGTATCTTCAGGTATAGTAGCTACTAAGTCACCTTCCTCAGGGCCAGCTAATAATTCCTCTAAGACCTCATAATAAAAATCATCGCCAGGAACGACCCTGGTTTCAGGTTTCAAATAGATAGCATCCTCATCAGCAAAATAAATTTTAACTTCCTGCTCACCTGTAGGGACTGGAGGTTCAGAATCCAGAACTAAAAAAATCATTATTAAAGCCAACAAAACTATAAATACAGCCCCTAATCTAGTCAGTTTTTCTTTTCCTAACATAATATTTAGTCCTCCTCTAGAATGCTATCTTTATATCTCATTACCCCTTCAGCAATGGACTCAGCAGCTTTCCCCCGAAAGGAATCAGAACCCAGCAATTCTTCCTCTTCAGGATTAGAGAGAAAACCTATCTCCAGTAAGACCGCTGGCATTTCTGGCTCGCGAATAACAGTAAAGGTATCCGATTTAACGCCGCGATTGGTAAGCTCTAATTTATCAACCATGCTATCCTGCATAACTTGCGCTAACAAATAACTATCTGACTCTCTGCCTGGGGCATAATAGGTCTCTAAGCCTCCCACTGCTTCTCTGGAGGCAGCATTGGAATGTACACTTATAAAGAGCTCTGCCTTTGCCTGGTTGGCAATTTCCGCCCGGTCATATAAAGAGATAAACCTATCTTCTTCTCGAGTTAAAATAATATCAAAACCCTCTTCCTCAAGTAAATCTGCCGCCTTTAAAGAAATATCAAGGGCCACTTCAGCCTCAGTGAGGCCACTGGGCCCAATGGCTCCTGGATCAAAGCCACCGTGACCGGGATCAATAACTAAAATGTTATCAAATTCTGGTCTTTCCTCAGTAGCCAGGGCCACCATAATGTCATTTGAAGGGCTATCAGTAAGAATTTGATGGCTATAATAATCTTCCAGTTCAAAGACTACTCTAAGCTGTTCCTCTCCACCAGTAGTTATTATCCCCGTTCTGATATCCTTTACCAGACCTTCTGGCTCAGGAAGTTCTAACTCCTCTAGCTCATCATTTTCTAACTCTAAATCTTTAATATCTATGGCAATTCTATCAGGATGAGAAAATCTTCGAATTCTGTAGTCAGTCTCTCCAGATAAATTTACCCTTAGACCCATCATTCGATCCTGCTGACTTAGCTCAATATTCTGCAGCCTGTTTTCCAGAGCAATTCGATGTTGATATTTATCATCAGCTATTTTTTCTTGCTGCCAATCATACCCCGTGCTCTCTTTTAGTTCGGCAACCATCCTGACAGTTTGATTATCAAAACGAGCCGTCCTAATCTCCGAAACCCGCTCATCATCAATAGCTAAGCTGCTGGCCATATCATCATCTCTAGAGGTATTTAACATATTTATTACCAGTCGGGGAGGATCAGTTAGAGAGAATATATCAGGACTAATTTCATTATTGGTTACAAAGGAAATCTCGCCTGGACTATAATCTAAATCCTGCACCACCGTCTGTTCTGCTGGCTCAAAGACCATGATATTATCCTCAGTCTCTTTAGCAATATCTAAATGGCTATCCTCCTTCAACTCCAAAACAACCCGTAAAACCACTGGATCCTCTTTAAATTGACTTAGTCTTACATCTTCTACATATTCATTGTCAGCTATATCTAAATCAACTTCACTTAACATTAAGTTTGGAATATCTATTACCATTCTCCTGGGATTATCCAGGACAGTAACATCCGGGTCTTCCAATGCAGCATTGGCTTCTATTTCTAAAAAATCATTTTCATCCCAATTTATGTTGACCAGCATCGGAAGGAAGTTAACTACCAGATTACCGCCTCTTTCTTCAATACCCCCATCTCTTCTATGGGGAATGGGATTTCTGCTGGATATGATAAATCTCAAACGAGCTTCATTGGCATCTTCCCTGACCCGGAGAGTGAAGTTTCTATCAGAAATATTATCCAAAAAATCATCGGCTAAAACTGCTTTATCCACCTCTATCTCAATAGTATCGGGTTCATCGGTGGGGTTGATCCTGTAGGGTGTTATCTCATCCATATCGAGAACTAACTGCTGCTCTTCTGAACTCCAATAGGCCTCGTGTATTTTGGTTTCAGGTTGAAAGATATAATAGTTTTCCTCCTCTTCCTCCGTTAAGTAGCCAAAACCTCTAACCACTTCTTCCAGAGGAACATAGCCGGTTTCATCAATTAATTGCGTCGGCACAGCAGAAGACTCGGTTGTGTCGTTGCTCTGATAATATGTACTATCGATCATCAATCTCAAGGTGTCTTCAGAGTTATTCAAAGTTATTGTCTCCAGGGCCTCCTGCCATTCCAGTTCCAGATCCAAAAGATCGGCCACTCCTCGAGCCTCTACAAGGATATGACCCTCTTCTTGTTCAGGAGATAATTGCTCTGTAACATCTTCACCATGATAATTTATAGTTATCTCTTCAGCCTGAAGAGTAACGGGGGTATTGAAAAGAAAAATAATCAATAGTAAAAAAACCGGTATAAGTAGAGTTATATTAATAGTGATAAGTTTATTTAGTCTGCCACCGGACACAACAGAACCCCCTTTCTACCATAGCAATTAATTATCAAGTACCAAGTCCGAATTGATAATTTTACTAATGATTTTTAATCTTTTAGATATATAAATCAAGCAGTAGACCCCTTATTTCATCTATTTTCCGGACTACTTCCAATACATCGGCCTGGTCCTGGACAAATTTCTCCTGCAATTCAGCTAAATTCTGATTTATTTTTTCGATTGTAGTATAAGTCTTTAGATTACCACTACTATCCCAACTAAAGGATTGGCGAGCTCGGGCAAATTCTTTTTGCACCAGACGCAAAAAGTCTTTAACTCTTCTTTTATACTCCAAAAGATCTTCTTTTTCCATAGTTTTTTTCAGTTTTTCTCCATACTGGTCCACATAAAACAATAAATCATCCAGTTTTTCCCTTACTATCTCTTTATCTATCGATTCTAATTGATTTTGAAAGTCAGTTGTTATCTTTTCCGCTGAATTAACGGGTTTGTCTGCTGAAGAAGGCGCTTTTTTCCCTTTAATAAAATCATTACCATCAATTCTCATAATAAATTATCCTTCCCCAATTTAATAATAGTCATTAATTATCATGTTACTATATATATTTCAAGACTGTTCAGATTATTCCTTCTCAAAACGCTGAAAAAACAAGCGATTATAGGGGTTTATCTTTAATATCAGGACCAATTACCTGTCAATTAAATCAACATTGGAATTTTAAGACTGTCAATCGGTCAAGCGAAGGTTAAATTCTTCCGCTCTTTCATTATATTCCTGGGCAAATTCATTAAACTCGCTAACTTCCTGCCTGACATCAATTATTTCCCAGGCTTTAAGTGCTCCGAAGATCAATAAATAGGGCAGAGCTTCTTCTGTGCTATCCCTGGTAACAGCCATACCTAAAGAGACAGCTTCCCCGGCTAAAAATAAAGCTCCTTTTGGCCACCATTTTTCTGCATAGGCATGACCCAGAGAGGGAATTACCAGACTTCTTAGAGAGGCTTCAGTTTGTGATTTTTTTGTTATCAAGTCTAATTTATCAGCTTCTGGCTCCAGGTATTGCAATTCCCAGTAGGCTTCAGTGCCAAAAAGAGCCTGGTTTTCCTCCAGATAATCAATAACTTTTTTGCCGGCAGTATCCCGGATTTGAGGGTCTGCACCTGCCTCTAAGAGAGTAAAAATAACCTTCTGGTTATCCGTATTGCGAGCCGCCAGCATTAACGGGGTCTTCCCTCTTTCAGTATCATCGGGATTTATACGGGCTCCAGAATCTATTAAATCTTTAAAAATTTGCTCGTCATTACTATTTTGAGCAGCTAAGAGTAAAGGAGAATATTTATTATCATTGAGAAGATTTGGATCAGCGCCCTCGGTCAACAAAAATTTAACCATCCTCGCCGAAGGTCTTCTTTGCTGCAGTGATAAATGCAGGACTGTATTGTTGTTTTTGTCCTGTTGGTTAATGTATAGTCCAAGTTCTAAGAGCTTGCTAAGTTTATTTTCAGAAGAATTGTTTAATACTGCCAGGTGTAGAGCGCCCTGATCATCTTTATTTTTAGCTGTTATATCTGCACCTTCTTCGGCTAAAAATCTAATGATATCCCGGTTTTCATTATGTGCTGCTGCATGTAAGAAGGCTGTTTTCCCTTTCTGGTCCTGATATTCTAAATCAGCTCCAGCGGCTATTAATTCAGCTAAAGATCTGGTATTTCTATTGTTAGCTGCTGCTAACATTAAAGGGGTGACCCCATCATTATCGGTAATATTTGGCCGAGCCCCCTCATCTAACAGGTATTTAACTATTCTATCCTGCCCTTTTTGAGCTGCTATATGGAGAGGGGCCTGCCCCTTATTATCTTTAATATTGACCGATGCTCCTGCTCTAACCACCGACCTGATCTGATCTATGCCACTATCTTTGATGAGCAGATGATGAAGAATAGTCTGACCCTTTCTATCTCTCTGGTCAACTCTAGCACCACTTCTCAGCAACAGAGAAAATTTTTCCTCAGAACTGCTGGTTAAGGCCGCCATCAAAGGAGTCTGACCCTCATCAGTTGTAATATTAACAGCAGCTCCCTTATCAATCAGTCGCCGCAGTACAGCTGGATTACTGTTATATCTGGCTGCATAGTATAAAGCCGTTTTACCTCTATTATCCCTTGCCTCCATAATAGCTCCATAATCTAAAAGCAGGGTCATTACATAGGCTTCCCTATTTTCTTTAGCAGCTAACATCAAAGGGGTCTGACCACGATCAGTACGCCGATTAACTTCAGCTCCCTCTTTTAAAGCAGTCTGGATCTCCTCAACAGTACCTTTTTGGACTATAGTGAAAAAATCCTTGGTCTCTGCGGCAGAAATAATGTATGAGTTTCCCCCCACTAAAATTATCAGCAATAATAAAACAATCAATGTTTTTTTGCCTTTCATTGATCCTTCCTCCTCATCTTCTGCTTATGGATTAATTTAAATATTACTCCTGGTATTATTATATCTTACTAGCAATTATTTCACAATCTAATTTACCCTGCCAGACTAAAATATTTAGCTAATATCTTTTTATTAACAGGTTATTTATCTTTTAGAGAGAATTAATATACTAAAACCCTTAGATTTTGAGCAATTAATATTGCAATTATAGATTATAATTATAAACTCAGGAGGTTTTATTTATTAATCCTAAATTTTCAGGCCTGAAATCGCCCCAAAAGCATACCGGCTCTAAACCCCAGGTAATTGTCAGCAGATGTTTAGGTTTTAAAGCCTGTCGTTATGATGGCCAAAAAATTATCTGCCCCAGCATTAAACTTTTAAAGAATTGGCTGGCCTATATTCCTGTTTGTCCTGAGAGTGATATTGGTCTATCTACTCCCAGAGCAAAATTAAAGTTATATAAAACTGCCCAAAAAGAAATATTAGTTAAGAAAGCAATGAGCAATAGTTTTTATCAGCAGCAACTAAAGTCAAAGAGCAGAGAATATTTAAGGGCTAATGCTAAAGCCAGCGGTTTTATTCTCAAGGAAAAATCACCTTCCTGCGGACTGGAGCAGTGCAAATACTATTTGCCGGCAAAAGAAAAACTGCAGGGACGTACAGCGGGAATTTTACCGCGAGAAATAAAAAAACACTTCATTCATAGTTTTATCATCACCGAAGAGGGTTTAACTGACTCAAGAGCTCTTTATTACTTTTTGTTGAAAGTCTTCACCTGGCAGCGGTGGTTGGAGGTAAAAAATAATTTTTCTATAGCCAGGTTGCAAAAATTTCAAGCCTATCACAAACTTTTATTTTTGGGCTTTAATCGCCAGATTGTAGACCAGATGGGTAAATTAATTGCCCAACAAAAAAAATACTCCCCTGCCGTGATAATAAATCGCTTTGAAGACCTACTATTAAGGATATTTCAGTTTAATTTAAGCAGACCCCGCTGGAATAATGTTATCCTCCATGGTTTTGGGCATCTGTCCGATTATTTATCAGCTAAATCTAAAGAAAATTTTCTAAATAAATTAGCTAAATTCAGGGAAGGAAAGCTCAATTTCTGGCCTCTTCATCACTGGTTAGCTGACAGAGCAGCCCAATACGAAGTTAACTATCTTACTCAACAATTTTTTCTTTTCCCTTACCCCAGGGAAATCAATCTCGCTTTAGAGCAAATCAATAAACTGCCTGACCCCTTCGCCTGAATAAAAAAACCGGCCAGATTTCTGGCCGGTTAATCTTACTATTTCCATTTCCATTTTTAAATTACTTGATTTACACTTAGTTTATTTCTGCTAAATACTCAGTATTGATAAGCCTAAATTTAGCCAATAAATACAGTGTAAAGATTTACACTTATTATAACGGCTATAGCTATCGGAACTACATACTTGATTAAAGGGTCAAACCAATCGCCAACAAAAATCTTACCCTCTACTTCATTGGCTTTATCCCTTAATTTTCGGGCTGTATAGACATGGCCAGCAAAAACAGCTGTTAATAAACCACCTAATGGCAGGAAGATACTATCGGCAAAGAAATCATAGGTATCAAGAATATCCATGCCGAAAAACTCAAATCCATCCCAGGGGCCATAACCTAAGACCGGTGGTATACCAGTTAGGAATATAACTACGCCCATAAAAATAGCTGCTTTTTTTCTTGCCCAGTTATGCTCGTCAACTATCCAGGCCACAACGACCTCAAGCAGAGATATAGAAGAGGTCAAGGCTGAGATAGAAAGCATGACGAAGAAAACAAAACCAAAGAAAGATCCCAGCGGCATTTCAGAAAAAACAGCTGGCAGAGTAACAAAGGTCAGTCCAGGACCAGTGGCAGGGTCAAGTCCAAGGGCAAAGACAGCCGGGAAGATAGCAAATCCTGCCATGATAGCAATTAAAGTATCCAGACCCACTACCCAGGCAGCATTGTCACCAATGTTTTCATCTTTAGAAAGATAACTACCATAGGTAATTATAGCTCCCATACCAAGACTTAAGGTGAAGAAAGCCTGGCCTATGGCATCATTGAGAGTGCCTATACCTACTTCTCCAAAGTCTGGGGCTAGATAAAAGGATAGACCTTCAGCCGCCCCTTCTAAGGTAACTGATCTAAAAATCAGGATAACAAGCAGAACAAACAAGATAGGCATTAATGTTTTAACAGCTTTTTGAATACCCTTAACTACCCCTGCAGCAATAACAGCAGCGGTCATAAACATAAATATAGCATGATAAAATATCGGCAATCCCACGCTAGAAATATGTTCGCCAAATAAAGCTTCATAATCTGCTCCTGCAGCTAAGCCAGTTATCGACTCCACCATATAATGAAGTGACCAGCCAGCTACTACTGAATAAAAACTCAAGATAACAAAACCTGTCAAAACACCAAGACCACCTACTAAATACCAGGAAGTATCTTCGGCTAATTTCTTAAAGGCACCAACGGGATTGCGTTGAGTAACTTTACCCATGGTCATTTCAGTAACCATAACAGGGTATCCAATAAGAATAATTGCGATTAAATAAATAAGAAGAAAAGCTGCTCCACCCTGAGTACCGGTTACATAAGGAAAGCGCCAGATGTTTCCCAGACCAACAGCCGAACCAGCTGCTGCTAAAATAAAGCCTAAACGAGTAGACCAATGTTCACGTTGCTGCAAATCTTTTTTCATACTCCTTCCTCCTCACTTTAGGAATTTAAATGGAAATAGTAAGATTACCTTAAATTATAAAACTTATAGATTATAATGTCAAGCAATTATTATATTTATCACGATATTTTGGTAAATATTCTTACTATTCGTTGTAGTTATCACTTTTTATTTTAATTCAGCAATAATTTCAGAAAAATCCGGGACTTCTTTAATGGGATATACTTTACTAAACTGTACTATGCCATCTTCATCAATGATTATATTAGCTCTTTCTGAAAAACCTTCCGCAGAACGAAACAGACCAAATTTTTTTGCCACCTCTCCATGAGGCCAAAAATCAGCCAATAAATCAGTATCTTCAATCTCTATTTTCTCGGCCCAGGCTTTTTTGCTGGGAACACTATCTACACTAATGCCAAAGGCCACTGTATTTCTCTTTTTAAACTCTAATAAATTTTGTTCCAATAATTCCATCTGGGTTTGACAGACTCCAGTCCAGGCTAAAGGATGGAAAGACAGAAGTATTTTCTGGCCCTGATAATCAGAGAGCTGTAATTTCTCTCCCTGATGGTTTTTCAGAGCAAAATCGGGAGCCTCAGTACCTGGTTCAATAGCTTTATCCGTCACTTTATTCACCTCCTCTGCTAAATATATTGTCTAATCTTTCAGCAAATTGGTCAATATGCTTTTCTTCCAGGTCACGATGGGTGAGAAGTCTTAGTTTGCTGTCATGAAGTTTATTGCATAAAACACCGACTTCTGCAAGTTTTTGCTCCAACCAGCCAGCTCCTTTACTACCGGTGTATTCTAACATCACAAAATTAGTTGCCTGATTGGCCAGACCAAGGTCTTCGTCGGGGAAATCCCTGATAATTTCAGCTAATTTAACTGCCAATTGATGGTCTTTTTGCAGTTCTTCTCTGTTTTCCAGGGCCACCAAACCGGCTGCTGCTATCACTCCTACCTGTCTTAAGCCCCCTCCTAAAAGTTTCCTGTTTTTTCTAGCTCTTTCGATAAAATCCTTACTGCCTGTTAATAAAGAACCCATGGGCGCACCTAATCCCTTGGAAAGACAGAACATAATAGAATCGCAGTCCTTTACTAATTCAGCAGGAGGAACATCTAATGCTAGAGAAGCATTAAAAATCCTTGCTCCATCAAGGTGTACTGGAATTCCCTTCTCCCGGGCAACCTCACAACAGGCCCTTAATCTATTTTTAGCAACAGGTAATCCGCCAGAGCGATTATGAGTATTCTCTAAACATAAAAGGCCTGTAACTGGAAAATGAATATTATCTCCCCTAATAGCTTCTCTAATATCTTCAGGCTCTGGACAGCCCTCTTCATCCGGTAAAATCCTGGCCTGAACTCCACTTAATTTCGCCAGACCAGCAACTTCATAATAAAAGATATGGCTATCTGCCCCCAGAATCACCTCTTCTCCTGGCGTTGTATGGGTCAACACTGCAGCCTGATTTGCCATAGTGCCACTGGGAAAAAATAAAGCCGCTTCTTTATCCAAAAGTTTAGCCGCCCTTTTTTCCAGTTCCTTTACAGTAGGGTCTTCCTGATAAACATCATCACCTACCTCAGCCTCGGCCATGGCTTTTCTCATACCGGCATCGGGCCTGGTCACTGTATCACTGCGCAGATCAATAATTTCTTCCACTGCTATTGCCAATTTAATTCCTCCCAGCTTATTTAATATTAACTACAACTACTACAATTTGCAGAAGAACAACTATTTATATCACAACTTGAACTGTTAGTAGCTGAGCTGCCGCCTACCACTCCTATTCTGGCAAAACTTTGATATACCTTTTCACTACCACATTGTTGACATTCTGGCACATAATCTTCTTTAGCAGCCAGGGTAAGCTTGATGTTGTAACTGTTTTGACATTCTTTACAATTATATTGATAAGTGGGCATTTTAAAACCAACCTCCCTAAATATTTCCTTATATAAATTTTACTATTAAAAGCAGCAAGGTGTCAACTTAAAAAATTGGCAATTTATTTTGAAAAATGTCGCTTGCATCTTTTATGGTATGTATGATATTATTGTGTGCATGAAAATTAAATTAGATAATAATGATAAAGAAAATATATTTTAATTTAAGAATAATTTTAAAGGTGGTATTCATCTTGCGTCTGGTAAAAGTGGAAGATATTAAGCAAAACATGGAGCTGGCCAAACCTATCTATAAAGAGGGGGCAGTACTCTTAACTGCCCAGGACAAAAATCTTTATTCCTATAAAAATAGATTATTGAAGCTCGATATCAATTATGTTTATGTGAAAGATGAGATTTCTCATGACATCGAGGTCAATGATGTTGTTTCCCAAGAAACTCGAGCTGAAGGACGACAGATAGTGAAAAAATTCTTTGCCGATATAGAAGCTGAGGCCAAACCCGATTTACAAGAGATAAGTAGTTATGCCTCAAGTCTTATTGATGAGATTTTAACAAATAAAAATATAATAGTAAATATGCTGGATATAAAGAGCACCGATAATTATACCTTTGCTCATTGTGTTAACGTGGCTGTTCTTTCTATTTTGATTGGGGTCAAGGCAAAATTCAATCGAAAAAAATTAGAAAAGTTAGCTCTGGGAGCCTTAACTCACGATGTAGGAAAAATTTCTATTCCTGAAGACATACTTTTAAAACCAGACAAGCTAACCATAGAAGAATACGAAATCATTAAAAAACACCCTCGCTTAGGCTATGAGCGCTTGAAGAGCTTACCAGAAATGACACCAACCACTCTATCAGTAATTCTTGCTCATCACGAAAATTATAAGGGTGGAGGTTATCCAAAGGGCATTTCAAAGGAGGAGATTCATTCTTTTCCTAGAATTGTAGCTATAGCCGACGTCTTTGATGCTTTAACCAGCAATCGTGTCTATCGGGAACCCTGGCCCACAAAAAAGGCTTTAGAATATATTTATGCTGAGAGCAATAAAAAGTTTGACCCGGAATATGTTAAGCTTTTTACTAAATATATTCCCCTTTATCCCAATGGCACCGAAGTGGAGTTAAGCACTGGAGAGAAAGCTTTAGTCATCAGGCAAAACAAGAATTTTCCGGCCAGACCTGTAATACGAAAATTATCCTCTAAAGAAGAAATAGATCTACTGCAAAATCAAGATATCACCATCGTCACCTAAAAAACCCTTGACAAGAGGTTAGTTTTATAGTATAATTTTCTAATTGTGTCAGGTAATGATGACAATTTTAGAGTATAATTATTCAAACAGAGAGCAGATTTTCTCGGATTAACTCGACGATATTTGCAATTTAAAGACTAGGATAATGTATAAATAAACTGTTGTGTTTAAATGGCTTTTTCAAGGAGGTGTTATATTATGCTGGAGGAAAAAGTTGAAAGTTTTCAAAGAGATCAGGTTAAGGATTTGCTTGATCAGGCCAGCGAAGAGGGAGAAATTACTTTTAGTGAAATCAAGGAATCTCTCGATATAGAGTTGAATGCCGAAGAGATGCAGGAAATTGTGACAGTTTTTGAAGATATGGATATCGAGGTGAAAAAGGAACAGGGCAAGGCCCTCAAAGATGATGATGACATTGATGAGGATGATATTGAAGATGAGATAGACTTTGATGTGCCGGCTGATGCTGGTATTGATGATCCTGTAAGGATGTACCTTAAGGAAATGGGAAGAGTTGATCTTTTAACTGCTGAAGAAGAGGTTGATCTGGCTAAACGCATGGAGGATGGAGATCACGAAGCTCGCCAACATTTAATTGAAGCTAATTTGCGTCTGGTAGTTAGTATTGCAAAGAAATATATTGGTCAGGGCATGTCCTTTTTAGATTTAATTCAAGAGGGTAATAAGGGTTTAATGAAGGCAGTGGAGAAGTTTGATTACCGCAAGGGGTATAAGTTCAGCACCTATGCTACCTGGTGGATAAGACAGGCCATAACCAGAGCCTTAGCCGATCAGGCCCGAACCATTAGGATTCCCGTTCATATGGTCGAAACAATCAATAAATTAAAGAGAATAAAACGTCGACTGCATAAAGAGCTTGACCGGGACCCAACAGCTGAAGAAATCAGTGAAGAAATGGATCTTTCTCCTGAAAAAGTTGAAGAAATAATGGAGATCGCTCAAAACCAACAGCCTGTATCACTTGACTCTCCTATTGGAGAAGAGGAAGATAGCAATTTAGGTGATTTTATTGCTGATGATGAAACACCTGATCCCGATACAGCTGCTTCAATAAAGTTATTAAAAGACGAATTAGATGAGGTATTAGATAGCCTCACCGACCGAGAAAAAAGAGTCCTAGAATTAAGATTCGGCATCGAAGATGGGCGGCCCCGAACTTTAGAAGAAGTTGGAAGGGAATTTGGAGTAACGAGAGAGAGAATCAGACAAATTCAAGCTAAAGCAATGCGGAAGTTGCGCCATCCAACCAGAATTAAAAAACTAAAAGGATATCTTAATTAAAAATATTAAGCCCCCTTACGGGGGCTTTTTTTATAGCAGTAATTGCAAAATTTATTCAGCTAATTTTTCCTGATACTGGGAGGGGCACTGCATTAAAACCTTATTGGCCTGAAAAGAATTATTATCTTTTCTGCCCTCTACTATCAGCTCTTCCTGCTGAGTAAATTCTTCAGGTTTTTCTCCCTCATAATTAACTGTGAGATAATTCTCCTCAGCAGTATCAATTATATCAAAAGTCAATATCTCTCCCTCTCTTGTAATACTATCTGAAACAAGATATCCGGCAACCCTGATGTTCTCAGAGCTAGAAAAGTCTTCCTGTAAAACTTCTTCTACTGTATAATAATAGGGAGAAGTATCACCAAGATTATTTAACAGCAACCCACCTGAAATCAAAATAATAACTGCCAGGGTGAAGATTAATAGATTTTTAGCCGACATTTGATCCCTCCTAACTTCATTAAGGTACTGTTAAATAATATATTCTATAAAATTGGTTATAAATCCTCCTTTCTAGTGAATTAAATAACATTACCTAAAAGAAAGATAAAATTATTTTTGATATGCTGGCTCAATATCTACTTTTCTTAAGCGAGTTGAATTTAAAACAACATTTATGGAGCTAGAGAACATAGCAATTGCACCAATTATAGGATGGATTAAACCAAAGAAAGCTGCTGGTATTGCCACGCCATTATAAAACCAGGCCCAGAAATAATTCTGTTTAATTTTCTTAAAGGTCTCCCGGGAGAGATTAACAGCAGAAATTACTGAGCTCAAATCTCCCCTCACCAGTGTTATATCAGCTGCTTCTATAGCAATATCAGTTCCGGTACCAATAGCTATCCCAACATTTGCCTGCTTTAAAGCTGGTGCATCATTAATACCATCACCTACCATACCAACTACTTCATATTGGCTTTGCAATTCTTTAATTTTATCTACCTTTCCATCGGGAAGCACTTCTGCTAAAACCTGACTTATTCCTACTTTTTCAGCTATAGCTTTAGCTGTTCTATTATTATCTCCTGTTATCATGGCAGTTTTTATTCCCATTTTTTCAAGTTCTGCTATGGCCTTTGCTGAATCTTCTTTGAGTGTATCAGCAACAGCTACAATCCCGGCTGCTTCTCCATTGATGGCTACCAGCATGGCCGTTTTGCCCTCTTTTTCAAGTTTTTCCAGTTTACTCTGTAGCGGAGAATATTCAATGTTATTTTCTGTCATTAATTTTCTGTTACCAACCAGAACTTTCTCATCATCAATTATTCCTTCAACCCCTTTGCCGGTGATAGAAGTAAATTCTTTTACCTCTTTTAGTGTAATTTCTTTTTCTCCCGCATAATTTACTATAGCTGCACCCAGCGGGTGTTCAGAAGCTTCTTCTAAACTGGCACTGTAAAAAAGCAGATCTTCTTCGGAAAAGTTTGCGGTGGGAATTAGATCAGTAACTTCCGGCTTACCCTTGGTTATTGTACCGGTTTTATCAAAGGCAATGATATCTATATCCTTAAGGGTCTGAATAGCTTCGCCCTTTCTGATCAGCACACCCTTTTCAGCTCCTTTACCGCTGCCCACCATGATGGCAGTAGGTGTTGCCAGCCCTAAAGCGCAGGGACAAGAAATTACCAGAACAGCAATGGTGGCTAGAATTGCTAAAGATACCTGGGGTAGATCTATTACACTCCAGGGAAAGTTAAAGTACTCTACGATGGAGATAAAAAAGTCAGGGAAAAGCATCCACATCACAAAGGCCGATATGGCAATTACAATAACTACCGGCACAAAAAACCCGGTTACTTTATCGGCAAAGGCTTGAATGGGCACTTTAGAGCTTTGAGCTTCTTCCACCATCTTAATAACCTGAGAAAGAAAGGTATCCTGACCAACTCTGGTTGTTTTTATTTGTAGGCGGCCCTGCTTATTAATAGTTGAGCCAATAACTTCATCTCCCTCTTTCCTCTCAACAGGTATAGATTCTCCAGTGGCCATGGATTCATCTACGGTACTATTGCCAGAGATCACTATCCCATCAGTTGGTATTTTTTCGCCTGGCTTAACAACAACCACATCTCCAACCTGTACTTCCTCAATGGGGACTTCTTGAGGTTCTCCATCAATAATTACTCTAGCAGTCTGGGCTTCTAATTCCAGCAACCTTTTAATTGCCTGGGAAGCTCTTCCCTTTGCTTTGGTCTCTAAATATTTACCAATGAGATGGAAGGCCATAATTGAAGCTGCCATTTCCACAAAGGAAGTTATCGGCCAGATTAGCCCTAAAAAAGATAACAGATAAGGTATGGCCGACCCCATTGTAACCAGAGTATCCATATTAGGGCTTAGATTTTTTAAGGATTGCCAGGTTGCTTGATGAGTTTCCCTGCCCGCAATAAAGATAGGGGGAAATCCTAAAATTAACATCAGGTGAAAATAATAAGGTATTTCCATAACAAACATATTGATCATCATTAAGACCATTATGGGGGCTGCAAAACCAATGCCAAAAAGCATGCGGCGAAAAGCTTTTGAAACCTTTTCTTCCTCCCAATCCTCTCTATCAGCTTTAGAATCATCGAAACGTTCAATGTCATATCCTGTTTGTTCTATAAGCTCTTTAATTTCCCTGGAACGAATTACGGCTGGATCATATTTGATCAGCCCGGTCTCACTGGCAAAATTTATCTGCGCTTCTTCAACCCCCTCCAGTGTGTTTAAATTTTTCTCAATCTCCTGCACACAGGAAGAACAGGTCATTCCTCCAATGCGGTATTTTACAGTAGCAAAATCCTTTTCCGGCAAAACAGCTTCATAACCAGCATTATCTATGGTCTCTTTTAGGGCCTGAGGAGAAGTCAAATCCGGGTCATATTCCACATAAGCTTTTTCCGCAGCAAAATTGACAGTAGCCTGGGTAACACCTTTGGTATTATTAAGAGCTTTTTCCACAGTCTGAGAACAATTTGTGCAGGTCATTCCTCTTACTTTAATTGTCAATTTATCTAAATTTGCCATTATAAATCCCTCCAAAATATTTCATTATCGTAATACATATACCCCTGTTGGGTATAATGATAATATACTGAATCAAACTTGTCAAGTTTATATATAAAAATAAACCACCCCCGGATGAGGGTGGATCAAGATAGCAGATTATTTTAGTGCTATTCCTTCCAGACCACAAATTCTTCCAGAGATCTTCTGGGAGCAGGATCAGGCTGTTCCACTGCATGACCAATAGCCAGGGCAGACATCAATTTGCCTTCAACTTCAATAATTTCATTGATTTCATCTTCAGCCAGCAAAACCTCTCTTATCCATAAAGTTCCCAGCCCCTTAGACGTTGCTGCTATCAGCAAATTTTCAATGGCAGCCCCTATCGACATAATATCACTGGCTTCATCTGTTCTTTGAGGAGCATCACCGGTCGATGATTCTGAGTTAAATTGATAAACTAAAATAATAGCTGGCGACTGCCTCATGCTGCGAACATTCTCTAAACAACTACCAATGGCTACTTCTTCCTGCTTTAATTTGGTGGCTTTAGTATGTAATGTTTCAATCACATCATCTTTAGTGCTTCCTTCTAAAACCACAAATTTCCAGGGCTGACTGTTTGCTCTTGAAGGAGCACAGCCAGCAAGCTTTAATAATTCTTCTAATAAAGGTCTGCTTATTGGTTCTGGTTTGAATTTGCGAATACTGCGTCTACTTTCAATTGCAGTAACAGCATCAAGATCTTCCATTTTATCAACTCCTATTATGTTAATTCGTTCTAGCTAAAAACTTTTTAAATAAAGAAATTTTATTTTTTATTGTCACACCTATATTATCCCATATTATATAATTAAACATCAATAGCATTAATCCCTTTTTTTCTACAATTTAATTTGGCCAGCCAAGAAACCAGAGCAGAAAAAGTATCAACATTAAAATGTTCAAAATAAACATTCTTGTTTGCATTAAATCATCATGCAGAATATTATATAAGTCAGTTATCTTTGCCAGCCTCTTTTCCAGCAAATTCTTCCAACGATCAATTTCAAAAACATTGCTGGCCTGATAATACAATTGAGCCAGATGCCATTTGCCAAAAAATTTCTCAAACTGGTCAATTAAATATATAATTTTTTCTATCTCAATTTTTAATTCAGTTATCTCTTTTATCTGAGATTTCAAACCTGGTATATGCATTAACAATTTATTTTTTAAAGTCAATCTCGATTGAGCTAAATAATCAGAAAGATATTTATCCAGATATATATCGTAAATCTGCAATTTTAAAAAATGGATATTAGCAAGTTCAGCAATGTAAAGTTTAGCCGGAGCAACATTCTCCTGAGCTATAAAGAGACCAGCATTCCAATGAAGGATACTACTTTCTGTGTTGTGATAACTTAAGGCTCTGGCAAAAATCTTTTTTAATTGCTGCTCACTAAATTCTTCTTGGGAAAAGGAACCCATTAATAATGAGGCTAACTTCTGCTGATTAGCCTCTATAAAATCATCGATTTCCGCGCTCCCTACTTCAGATAGACAATAAATAGGGTAAAAGGTGCTCCTATCTCCCTGGTAAAATTCTTCCTGGCTGGGACTCTTACTTAAATGTTCTTTGAGATCATTAACTACTGGAAGGCTTATCTCCTGGGCAATTTTTTCTAAATCAGTTTGAGCAATTTTCTCTTCCAGGTCGGCAAAGTTAACAGAATTAAATTCCAATACTATATCCAGCGAAAGAGCTCCCAGGGGATATATCTTACCAATAATTCTGCTGACCATCGACATATCAGAAGCTATCTTGAAAACAAAGGGATGGGGATATTTAATAAAATCAGGAACCTCCCTGGTCTGAGGAGGAATATATTTGCCCTGTTGTTGGTGAGAAAGGGATGTTAAAGCTTGCTTTATTTTTTTATTGCTATACTGGCCACCTAAATCATAAAACTCAAAGAGATGTATTTGGACCCGCACTCTTTGCCTCCTTTAATTTAATTTGGATATAAGATATCTATCCTATCTTCTGTAACTAAGTTGGGTATAGAAGAAAAATCAGCTGTATCTATCTTTGCAATGGTCTAATACTCGCTGTTTTATCTTATAATCTGATAGGTTGTCAGATCCCTTGAAAGTAACATCATCTTTAAGTCTGCCCAGCTCATATTTTACATGGTATCTAATGAGTTTATTAGTCTGGTGATTATTCTCAATAGAAAGCAAATGCTCTTCATCTTTCTCTATTGAGATAATTTTTATATCATTTAATTCAAATGAGCTCATCAGCACCCCTCCTGTTGAAATAATCTCAGGTGATTATTTGACTGTACCCAGATTTTTTGCCAAGACCTTATCTTTATAGTATAATTGATGATACTAAAAGTAAAATAAAGGTTTAAGCTTTATAATTTTTAAAATCACTACCCAGTTTTAATATAAGGATGATAATCAATATGAAGAGCTTACAATCTCTCTTAACTGATATCAAAACTTCCTGGCAAAAAATATTGGCTATCAACTGGAAGTTATTCTTTAAAAGAGTATATCAAAAATCCCGGGAAAATGATATCTTCATTCATGCCATGGGGCTTGTTTATATTACAACCCTCTCAATTGTGCCCTTTCTAATCTTTGCTTTTTATATAATGAACCTCTTTAATTTTTTTGGTAGAATTGATGATGTTATTGAGCAGGTGCGAGAGATAATATTAGCCAATCTGGCCACAGGCACCGGTGATACCCTGTTAGAATATTTAGAGGTTTATATTATCAATGTTGATATTGAACAATTGGGAGTTATTAGTTTTATCTCTTTAGTTGCTATAATAATTTTCATGCTGGCTCGAATTGAGCTTACTTTTAATGAAATTTGGGCTGTGAGAGAACACCGTGATATATTCAAACGCTTCGTTGCCTTTTGGACATTTATTACCCTGGGCACTTTTGTTATCGCTTTAATTTTAAGTTTAGGGTTTGCTCTGCTAGAAACTTACCTGGATTTTGGAGCGCCTGAAGCGCGTTTTGGCCAGAGCGGCCTTTTTAGTTGGATGATCTTTAGTTTAAACTTTCTCATTTTTATTATAGCATATTATTATATTCCTAACACCGATGTTGATCCCCTGGCTGCAGTTTTTGCTGGTTTTATCAGCGGAGGACTCTTTTTGCTCTCACGAGAAATTTATGCCATCTATACCAGAAGCATAGTACTCTATGGCCAGATATATGGTTCTCTCTCTATTATTCCTATTTTTTTAGTCTGGCTTTATGTTATCTGGGTCATAGTCCTTTTAGGAGCCGTTATCTCCTATGTCTTCCATCATCGAGAGAGTCTTTCCTATCTTATTGAAGATGGCAAACTCAATAATAGTCTTCAGGATCTTCTTCCTGCTGCTATTCTTATTATTCTTTATAAAAATTATCTCAATGCTGAGAATAAAGGCATTACCTTTAAAGAGCTTCTGCAGCGGATTCATTTACCTGGAGAAACTATAAATAAAAGTTTAAATAAATTAAAGGAAAAAAACTTAATCACTGAAAACAAAGAAAAAAAATACATCCTCCTCACTGACATTGCGGATTGGCCTCTGTGGTCAATATTCCAGTCGACTGTATCCATGGAAGAGATCGATATCAATAACATCTTCAATGATGAAGAGATGAAAGCTGTCTTCCATCAGTATCGTGAGGGAATGAAAAAATCTTTACAAGAAAAAACTTTAAAAGAGATAGTAAAAAATCAGTAAAGAAAATAAAGGGCTATCTCTAACTTATCAATCTAAAAGTTCAGGCAATGTTTCTGACATGGCCTGTAAACGCTTTAATAGAGGTAATAGCTTGGCTTCTAATTTTGTTATTAATAAATCTATCTCTTTATTAACCTCTGTTAATTTGTAGTCACTCTCCCCTTTGGCTGACTCATTTTTTTGGTTTTCAATTTCCTTTATTAGGCTATTGATGGTTTTATTAACTTCTCTAATCCTGGATAGCAGATTATTATATCCTGACCTGAGTTTCTCATCTTCAATAGTGGACATAGCCTGGGACATAACCTTTACTGACATTTGTAAACTCTGCAGCGCTTTAAACAATTTAGCTCTACCCTGAGAAAAATCACCTGATTTTAATGTTTCAATTATCTCAGCAAAATTTTCTATCAAAGAAGGCAAAAATTCCTGCAGGTCATCTATTGAGTTTTCCAATAAACCAGTAACATTTTTTGTAGTTACTTCAATTCTGTTAATATTATTCAATCTGGGGTTCATCCCGATATCATTGGGGTTAAACTCCTCATCGTTGATAAAGAGATTGGCAATATTTCTGCCTTCCAGGTTATCAGATATTTTTTCCAGGAGCTCATTGAGTTTTTCTGCCGAATAATCTTGCTCAACCACTTTTTCACCATCTATATATAAATCCATAGAGTATCCCCTCTCATTTTAATATTTTTCTCTGCTAATTTAATGGTATCAACTTTATATTATTAAGTAAAATATTTTAGCTTATATTTCTGATAAAAAATGATAACTTTCCTACTGGCTATTATTTGACTTAAAGGATAAAATTAAGGTATTGTTATAATATATATATCAACAGGCTTAATATTAGGAGGGTTAATTATGGTCAGAAAAGATGATGATAAAATAATTAAACAATTAAAAGAAATTCTAACTACAGGTGTAAAGGAGTATACAGAAAAAGCTAAAGTGCAGACTGAATGGCGGGAACCATTAATAGCAATTGCCTCTGCTCAGGATGAGTTATTTTATCAGCTAAAATCAGTTATTAGTCCAGAACATAATCTGCCTAAAGACTTAGTGCCAGAGGCGAAATCAGTTATCTGTTATTTCCTTCCCTTTGCTGCTCCTATTCCTACTTCCAATGCTGTAGATACCATGAAGCCAGCAATGATTAATATTGAGGAACAAAACTTCACAGCAGAAAAGAAAAGAAAACTGGATAATAATAAATCAGCAAATATCCCCGAAAATCTGCGACCAACAACTTCCTGGGCAAAAGCTTACAAAGAAACCAATGATCTAATAGGTATATTAAATAAAAAGCTAAAATCAACTCTGCAAGATTTAGGGGGCAGGGCTAATTATGCAGCTGCCACTGGCAATTTTTCGCCAGCAGAATTAATCAGTTACTGGTCCCACAAACACGCAGCTTATATTGCTGGACTGGGTACCTTTGGTCTTCATCAAATGTTAATTACCAGGGCTGGTTCTGCCGGCAGAATAGGAAGCCTGGTTACTGATTTGAAACTTCCAGTGACTGAACGACCGGAGCAGGAATACTGCCTGGCTAAAGCCGGTAAAGATTGTCAGCAATGTATTGATAGCTGTCACTTCAAAGCTTTAACTGCCGATAACAGGTTAAATAAAGAAAAGTGTTATGAAATTTTGCAGGCCAATGCCCGCTATTTTGCAGATGATAGTTTAGAAATATGCGGTAAATGTGTTTCAGGTGTTCCCTGTTCTATTTAATCTTTCACCCTTTATCTTATATTCATCCTATAATAATCACAGAGCCTGCCCAAAAAATTGCTAGTAAACCAGTTATAATAAACACAATGGGAATAGTTGCATAAATCAACAATAGGCCTAATAAAACCGGGGCAGCGGACATGCCAATATATTTCATGGTATTAAAAAGGGAAATAACAGAACCAGCTATCTCTCTGGGAGGCAGATTGGTGACCCGATTATAAATTGTGGGATTGATAATCCCGGTGCCGGCTCCATATATAACCATGCTGATTAAAATAAAATAGCTCTCCTGGGGCCAAAAGGGCAGTAATATCAAGGAAACCGCCAATAAGAAAAAACCTAGAGCTGTACGTTGCTGCCATTCTAAATACTTAGCAAAAAAGTTAGCTTTAGTGGCAAAGGCAGCTCCCACCAAGCCCTGGGTTGAAAGAGAAAGACCGGCTACTATTTCTCCCAGACCATGATATTGATGGATAAATACCGGCAAAAAGGTTACCATGGCATAAAGAAAAAAATAAGCTGCAAAGGATTGGAATAAAACCACCCTAATATCTCTTATTTGCAGAGTGTTTAACAAAGAGCTAAGATGTTTTGATAATTCATTAATCTCAAGCCTTTTTAAATTGGAAGAGGTCTCAGGTAATTTACCAAAAAATATAAGGGCCAAGATAAGAGAAAGTCCGTATACTGAAAAAACCAGGCGCCAATTGATTGCCGCTAAAAAACCTCCCAGGGAAGGAATAACAACAGCCCCAATAGAAATAGTACCAGTTAAAAGGCCCATTTTTTGCAAGCGATTTTCCCCTTCAAAGCAATCACTAATTATGGTCATCGCCACTGGTATCAGACCTGCAACACCTATACCCTGAAAAAATCTCCATATCAACAAAATAGCAAAATTAGGAGCAATAATGCTGCCAAGACCTGCTATACCATCTATGATAAGGCAGATCAGGGCTACTTTACGCCTGCCTAAAGTATCGATAAAATAGCCAATTACCGGCAAACTAATTGCTGCTGATATGGTATAGACACTAAGTATTAATCCCAGCTGTTCTTCAGGAGCAGAAAAAGCCTCCCCTATGGCAGGTAAGCCTGGAGCTACCAGTCCTCCTCCCATCACACCAAAGGAACCCATTATTAATACCAGAAGGAGTAAAACTGGAGTCAAATTACCCCTGGTATTTTTTCTATCTTTAGACCTGTTAGTTGATTTTTTTTGTCTTGACAATCCCAACATCCTCTCTAGGTCGACAGATTAATATCAATCATCATTAAAAGTAAGTTGCATTCTTTCATTGAAATAAGTTCTCACACCAAGTTTGACTAAGATAAAGGTAGTCAGAGTAACGGAACCTAAAATTCCCATCATTATGGCAATTTGGTATCTAATGGCCAGCAGGGGGTCAACACCCGAAAGAATTTGACCGGTCATCATCCCGGGAAGGAAAATTATCCCCATACCCACCATGGAGTTGATGGTGGGGAGAATTGAGTTATAAAAGGCCTGATTGGCTACCTTTTTAGTGGCCTGCTGCAGTGAAGCCCCTAACATCAGGGCAGCTTCTATTTTTTGGGGATCTTTTTTGATCTGATTAACAAGATACTCAACTCCCAGGGAAATCCCGGTCATAGAGTTTCCAATTATCATCCCGGCAATGGGAATAAAATATCTTGGATAATACCAGGGTGTCAAGCCAATTACCAGCAACAGAAAGAAAAAGAGAGTAAAGACTGTACCTGCTGCCATTGAAATAACTGTAACTTTTTTCATTTTAAAAGATAATTCTGTACTTACCCGGGCTATTATGTTCTGGATAGCAAAACCCTCCATAACAATTAAAATCAGCAGGGTTATCCCGGGATGGGGCATCTCAAAGATATATTCCAGCAAAAATCCCACCAGGACCAGCTGGATAGTCATTCTCGTAGCTGCTAAAATTATCTGCTTCTCCTTATCTATACCCTGTTTTCTAACAATGAGAATTAAAATTAAAACAAAAAAGTAAGCAATTAGCAATTGCAAAAGTGGAATATCAATTACCTCTCCATTAGCTATCGAATCCATGATAGTCCTCCTTTAAACTTCCCTCAGCGATGATGATTTGCTGGTCAGCAATACTATTGGTTAATTCAGGTGAATGGGTCACCATAATTATCCTGCATTCCTCTTCAAGGGCATAATCAGCCAGATAATGCAAAATATGTTTTTCGTTTTCTGTATCCAAAGAAGCAGTTGGTTCATCTAAGAGCAATATTTCTGGCTGCAATAATAAAAGTCTGGCCAGAGCCACTCTCTGCTTTTCTCCGCCAGAAAGCTCAGTGCTACTGGCTGTTAATTTTTTATTGAGATTAACTCTGGCTAATAGATTTTGATATTGTTTTTTGGCATAACCCCTTTGCCGGGCGAATTCTGCGGCCATCTCGAATTCCTCTTCAATGGTATTTCCAAACATAATTGGATTCTGGCCTAACATTTTTACCTGCTGGCGAAGTTCTAGAGGAGGATAATTTTCTAAAGCCTTATCTTTAAGGTAAATCTTCCCCCGGTCAGGAGAAATGAAATTTATCAGCAGGCGCAATAAAGTAGTTTTGCCTCCACCGCTGGGGCCACTTATTGAGGTTATTTTCTCATGACCCAGGGTCAACTCTTTAATTGCCAGGATATCTTTATATGCTATATCTTTTAACTTATACATGTTTTCCTCCTGTTAAAGCAGATTAATTTTATATATATTCACTATTATGGTAACAAAATATTTTATAAAGGGCAAAAAAGACAGCTATTTTATTGTTTTTAGCAGGAATTCACTATTATTTCTCTAATAGTTTATATAGCAGCGTTATGATAATTTAGTAACACACCATCACTTTAAAGCCCAAAATTTTGGGTAACTGAAAGCAGGGAGGAGAAATAAGATGAGCAAAAAACTTTTAGTACTTATGATGGCTTCTTTTTTACTGTTGGGATTATTGGTACCTGTTACTGTTATGGCAGAAGAAACCAGGGATGATCTAATAATTGCCGGAACTCAAGATCCGGACAATCTGGATCCTCGTTTAACAACCTCAGAATATTCTCGCGAAGTAATGGAGCTAGTATATAATTCCTTGGTATATTTAAACGAGGATTTGGAGATTGAATATGATCTTGCTGAAGACCTGGAGACTCCAGATGATACAACTTATATTTTCCATTTGAGGGATGATGTCACCTGGCACGATGGCGAACCCTTTACTGCCGAAGATGTAGTTTTTACTTATGAGGCAATAGCCGATGAAGAATTTGGTTCCCCTCACCGAGATAGAACCTGGTTCGATACTGTAGAAGCTTTAGATGATTATACAGTTAAATTCACCACTGAAGAACCCAATGCGGCAACATTAACTGGTCTGCGCAGATTTATTGCCCCGGCCCATCTAGCTCCAGAAGAATCCTATGAGGAGGAGCCTGGCACTTTTGCCTATGAACCAGTGGGAACCGGCCCTTATACTTTAGAAGAATGGGTACCAGATGATTATATCAGATTAGAAAGAAATGAGGATTATTTTGAAGGCCCGGCTAATTTAGAAACAATTATCAGACGGGTAATCCCTGAAGATGAAACCAGATATACAGAGCTTCTGGCAGGCGAGGTTGACATGGCGGAACCCCCAGAAAGAGAAATTGATGCTCTGGATCAGAATGATGATTTTACTGTCGAAAGTTCAGAGACCTTAAATTATTTCCCTGTAGCTATCAATCATGATTATGATGGTCATGACAAATTAGATGACGTGAGAGTGCGTCAGGCGCTAAATTATGCAATAGATAAGGAGACCATAGTCAATCATATCTGGCCCACTGCCACTGTAATGCACAGCCCCATCGTTCCAGATACCTGGGCCCATGATCCGGAAGCAATTTATCAATACGAGTATAATCCGGAAAAAGCTGAGGAACTTCTGGCCGAGGCTGGCTACGAAGATGGTATAACCTTATCGCTGGTAATGTCAGATGCTACTGACAACGTTGAGTTTGGTGAGATTATTCGTCACTATTATGAAGAAGCAGGCATTAACTTAGAGGTAAATACCATGGAGTTTAGCTCAGCTTTATCTCAAATTTTAGATGGTGATTTTCAACTTTACTTCATGGGGTCAACAGGTATGTACGATCCTCATGATTTCATGAATCGCTTTACTCACGGAGAAGGAACCACTGCCTATGATAACGAAGAGTTTAATGAATTAGTAGATGAGGCAGTCACTATTGTTGATGATCAGGATAAAAGAGCTGAATTATACTCAGAAGCTCAAAAGATTATGACAGAAGATGCCTACAATGTTCCACTTTATAACTCCCAGGTAACCATGGCCTGGAATGCTGACTTTGATTTTAATTATAATTATATAGAACGCTATCGCAACTTGCCGGAAGCCAGCTGGTCAGAATAAATTTAACCTGTATTTAATCCTGGCAATTTAAGGTCTTTTAATTTAGTCAAAGTAATAGCAGGCAGATAATTTTATCTGCCTGCTATAATATATTATTCTAATTGTATTATCAAAGGATGGTGAGAGCTTCCTTGCATATCTATATTATCAAAAGAGTTCTGCAAACAATCCCCGTTATAATTTTCGTTACAATTATTACTTTTATGTTAATCCATATTGCACCGGGAGACCCGGCTCTTATGAGAGCAGGACAGGATGCTTCTCAGGAGCAGATAGAGACAATAAGAGAAAGTATGGGGTTAAACCTGCCTGTTCACCAGCAATATTATCAGTGGATGGAGGGGCTATTCCGGGGAGATTTAGGTTTCTCGCTCCAGGATGGTCGTCCTGTTTTTCCCACTTTAATAAGGAGGATGCCAGCAACTTTATTGTTGGTTTTCTTTTCTTTCTTAGTTTCTATTATAATAGGTGTACCCATAGGAGTGCTTTCTGCAGTCAAAAGAAATTCTGTAGTTGATTCTATCTCCCGAATACTGGCCCTCCTGGGGCTTTCTATGCCTAATTTTTGGATGGCATTAATGTTAATACTGGTTTTTTCTTTTCATTTTCAACTTTTACCGGCCAGTGGCTCAGGTTCTTTACTGCACTTGATAATGCCCAGTATAGCTCTGGGTCTGCCTTCTGCCGGTTTGATTACCAGATTAACTCGTTCCAGTATTCTGGAAGTCTTAAATGAAGATTATATCAGGACAGCCTACTCTAAGGGTTTAAAAAAACAAATAGTAATTTATAAGCATGCCTTAAAAAATGCTCTTTTGCCAGTAGTAACAATAATAGGCCTGCAGATAGGATACAGGCTGGGAGGTTCAGTAGTAATTGAAAGTGTTTTTGCTTATCCCGGTATAGGCAGGTTTGCCTATCGCAGAATGCTGGCCAGAGACTATCCTATGATCATGGGAAATTTATTAATATTTTCCTTTACTTTTATCTTCATAAATCTACTGACTGATATATTATATGGCTTTCTCAATCCCAGGATTCGCTTTGATTAAGTTGTCTGAACTGATAAAAGCAAAACACCTGATTTTTATCTATCAGGATAACAGGTATTGAGTAAATTTCATTACGTCAAGGAGGTTCCTTCGTGCCTAAAGCAAACCCCCAGTTGAAGAAAAGCAATAAACAACAAAAAGCAGGAAAAAGGAGCAGTAATTTTAAAGATAACGTCTTAAAAGAACTAAAATCCAGCCCCACCACTATGATTGGTTTAGTGATTGTAGCAATATTTATTTTCCTGGCAATTTTCGGTCCTTATCTAACCCCCCATGACCCTTTCGGTCAGGAACTCATTAGATCACATGAACCCCCCAGTTTTAGCCATCCTCTGGGTACTGATTATTTTGGACAGGATGTGCTCAGTCGGATTATTTTTGGAGCTCGTATCTCCGTCATGGTGGGAATAGTTGTTGTACTTTTAAGGGCTAGTATTGGAATTTTAGTCGGTTTAGTCTCCGGTTATTTTGGATGCTGGTTAGAGAGTATATTAATGCGGCTAGTTGATGCCTTTATAGCTTTTCCAGGTATTCTGCTGGCTTTAGCTATTATGGCCATTAGAGGGCAGGGTATAGAAAATGTGATTTTAGCTCTGACCATTACTGGTTGGCCCAGATTTGCTCGTTTAACGCGCAGTGAAGTTATTTCCTTAAAGGAAAAAGAGTACGTTACCGCTGCCCGGGGATTAGGAGCTTCAAATATAAAAATAATGCTGAGTCATATTATGCCCAACTGTATACCGACAATAATCGTCTATGCCACTATGGGGATTGCTACTCCTATTCTAGCTGAAGCCGGACTTAGTTTTTTAGGGCTGGGAGCAACGGCAGAGCAGGCTACCTGGGGTTTCCAAATGTCTTTAGAAAGGCAATATATGCGGACAGCCTGGTGGGGAGTCACCTTCCCGGGCATAGCTATCATGCTGGTGGTTTTGGGCTTTAATCTTTTGGGAGATGGACTCAGAGATGCCATGGACCCTCATATATAAATTATTACTGGAATAATTATAATCTTTCTGCCAGCCAGGCAACTTTTCGCAATCTAAGTTCTCTTCCTAACTCTGGCCC
>PWEJ01000017.1 GCA_003553485.1 Halanaerobiaceae bacterium
CTAAGATCATGTCCATGCCAGCCTGCTCGGCAAAGGAGGCCATGGGAAAATCATAGGCTGTTATCCAGGCCACCTTCTCACCTTTTTGCTTCATCTCCTGAAAATCTAAGATACTTTTCTTACCAGACATATTTTTTCCTCCTTCTCTAAATTAAAAATAACCAGCAGAAAATTATCAATTTGCTGGCTTGATAAGTATTTATTATATTAAATTATAAAAGACCCCAGGCTAAAAATCAACCTGAGGCCTTCATTTTTTATAGTTTTTTATTTAGATTTTCTTTAAACTTACAGCTGTAACTTTATATTCCGGTATTTTAGCTTCAGGATCAAGAGTATCATGGGTCAATTTATTGGCAGGACTCTCGGCATAGTGGAAGGGCATGAAGAGATTACCAGGAGCTACTCTCTCTCCTACCCGGGCATAGGTCTCAACCACACCCCGGCGAGATTCTACTGCCACTCTATCACCATTTTCAATATCCAGTTTTTCTGCATCTTCTTTATTGACTTCCACATAAGCATCAGGCTCAAACTCATCAATGGAAGGTGAATTTCTAGTCATTGTACCAGTATGATAATGATAGAGCATCCGACCGGTCATCATTATATAAGGATACTCCTCATCCTGTTCTTCCACTGAAGGAGAGTAATGGACTGGATAGAAACGCCCTTTACCCCTAGCAAATTCTCCTTCATGGAGGAATTTGGTACCTGGATGGTCTCTATCAAGGCAGGGCCACTGCAGACCATTATCTCCTAAGCGGTCATAATAAATACCACCGTAAATTGGAGTAACATCTGCTATTTCAGCCATTATTTCAGCAGGAGATTCATAATTCATTTCATAGCCCAATCTATTAGATATTCCTGCAATGATCTCCCAATCAGGTCGGGCTTCTCCTGGCGGCTCAACTACCTGTTCTATCTTTTGAATCCGCCGCTCTGAATTGGTGAAGGTTCCTTCCTTTTCGGCAAAGCAGGCTGCCGGTAATACCACATCAGCATATTCAGCTGTCTCATTGAAGAAAATATCCTGCATAACTACAAACTCTGTCTTTTCTAAGGCTTCAATTACATGCTGCTGGTCGGGGTCAGATAATACCGGATTTTCTCCCATTATATAGAGGGCTCTGATATCTCCCCTGGCTGCTGCCTGGAACATCTCCACTACAGTCAGGCCTGCTTCTTCAGGGAATTTATCGACCTGCCACTTCTCGGCAAATTTATTTCTAACCTCTTCATCATTGACCTTTTGATAACCAGGAAATACATTTGGCAATCCACCCAGGTCACAGGCTCCCTGAACATTGCTCTGTCCCCGGAGAGGGTTAACTCCGGTGCTTTCTCGACCAATATTACCTGTCAAAAGGGAAAGACAGCATAAAGAGGTAACATTTGCTGTACCGGTCACATGCTGGGTTATTCCCATGGCATAGTAGATTGCTCCACGATCTGCCTCAGCAAAAATCCGGGCAGCTTTTTTAATATCCTCAGCAGGTACTCCAGTTATTTCCGCTGCCTTTTCTGGAGGATACTGCCTGACTATTTCCTCTACCTCATCATAATTTTCTGTTCTCTCTTTAATAAATTCTTCATCCTGTAGGCCTTCAGAAATGATGACATTCATCATCCCATTTATCAGAGCTATATCAGTACCTGGGCGCTGCTGCAGGTAAACATCGGCTTCTTCTGCCAGCTCAATCCTGCGGGGGTCGGCAACAATTAGCTTAGCCCCATTACGGGCGGCTCTTTTCATGCGACTACCTATTACCGGATGATTTTCTGTAGGATTGGAACCGGTAACAAACATGGCATCAAGACCATCGATTTCTGCAATAGAATTAGTCATTGCTCCACTACCAAAACTTTTGGCCAGACCGGCCACAGTTGAGGAGTGTCACAATCGAGCACAATGGTCGATGGTATGAGTTCCTATGGCAGCCCGCATCAATTTCTGGATGAGATAATTTTCTTCATTGCTGCAGCGAGCCGAACAGAGAGAGCCGAAGGCTTCAGCGCCAGATTCATCTTTTATTCTTTGGAAATTATCGGCTACATAATCCAGGGCCTCTTCCCAGGAAGCCTCCTGAAATTCTCCTGATTCTTTATCTTTAATCAGGGGTTTGGTCAATCTATCGGGGTGATCAATAAATTCATAGCCAAAGCGCCCTTTAACACAGGCCTCTCCATCGGGATTGGGGATTCCCTCTCGATAAACAGAACCAACTTTTACTACTTTGTTATCAGCGGTTTTAAAGTCCAGCTTACAACCAACTCCACAATAGCCACAGGTTGTTTCCGTGCTCTCAACATCAAGCTCCAACCTCTCGGTTATAAAAGGCTTATACTCCAGAGCACCTGTAGGACAGGCTTCTACACACTGACCACAGAAGACACAACTGGAATCTTCACTGCCTAAATCCTCTTTTAGGGCTGCTGCTATTCTGGAGTCAAAACCTCGATTGGCAAAATCAATGGCATCAGAGCACTGTACTTCATGGTCTACCCTGACACAACGACCACATAAAATGCATTTATCATCATCATGGACTAAGAAGGGATTATCTGCCTCCAGCTCGGCTCCAGAACTGCTCCTGAATCCACCGTAAAAAGGTTCCTCTATTTCAAAGCGGGTGGCTAAATCTCTGAGTTCACAGTCAGTTTTGCTGGTGCAGCTACACTCAAAGCAGCGTTCACCTTCTTTTTCCATTCCTTCTGCAGAGATAGTCTCTGTTACTTCACAGAAATTGGTCACCCTTTTTTCTGCCTTTTCAGTAGGCAATTCCACTCGCTCCTGGGGGGTAGGCTCTTCCAGGAAATCCAGGTCTTCCATACTTAAAGATTCCCAGTGGCCTTGATTTACATTGGTCTGTTTCTCTTCAGAGTATTCCTCTCCCTGGAGGAAGCATTCTACATTTAAGGCCGCCTTTCTGGCCGCTGCCACTGCCTCCACCACTGTGGCTGGCCCAGTGACACAGTCTCCAGCAGCAAAGACATTATCTTCTACCTGATAACTATCTTCTTTTACTGCCACATCACCCCAATCATTGGTCGGTATGCTGTCTGGAGCTATGGTATTTTGACCTATGGCGGCAATTACTGTATCTGCAGTAACCTCAAATTCGCTGCCTTCAATGGGGATAGGCCGCCTGCGTCCAGATTCATCAGGCTCTCCTAATTCCATTTTAATACACTCTAAAACCAGTTTGCCATCTTCCTTGCGGAGGCTAACAGGCTGACTGAGAAACTCAAAGTTACAGCCCTCTTCCCTGGCTTCATCTATCTCAATCTGTTCCGCTGGCATCTGCTTTTCGGTACGGCGATAATAACAGTGGACATCACTATCAGTTAACCGCAAAGTGGAGCGGACACAGTCCATGGCGGTGTTACCTCCACCTACCACAATTGTTTCACCGGGGTCTTCCATCTCAAAATTTTGCTTGGCCAGTTGCTCTAGAAAATCTATTCCTCCTAAAGCCAGTTCTTCTCCTTCGGTGCGCATGGAACTTGATTGCCAGCAACCTAAGGCAATTACAACAGCATCATAATCTTCCTTTAACTCTGCTATTTCAATGTCTGTACCTAATTCTTGATTACAGTTTATTGTCAGGCCGTCCATCTCATGAAAATGTTTAAGTTCTTTATCCAATATATCTTTAGGCAGGCGGTATTCTGGTATACCATAACGGAGCATTCCGCCAGCTTTTTCGCGCTTTTCGTAAATATCTGCAGCTATACCCCATTTTCTGAGAAAATATGCCGTTCCCAGGCCAGCCGGTCCTCCACCGATAATAGCCACTTTTTCACCTGTTAATTCTCTGCGAGGTTCAGTATACTCCTCATAATGCAAATCGGCAGCTTTTCTTTTAAAATCATTAATGGCTACAGGTTCTTCGTCTTCCATTAAATTACGCCGACAATCCTCCTCACAAAAACGAGGACAGACCCGGCCAATACTCATTGGCAGAGGAATTCTCTCTTTTATTATGGCTAAAGCTTTTTTGAAATCTCCCTCCCGGCCAGCCCTGACATATTCTTCTACATTTGCATGGGCCGGACAGGCAACTGTACAGGGAGCTTCACAATCTCCACAGTGCTCGGAGAGCAGCAAATCAAGTACAGTCTTTCTGGCCTGATAAATTCTTTCATTGTTTGTAACTATATCCATACCCTCGCTTACTTCTGTGGTACAGGAGGGTAATAACTGTCCGCTATCCTGGTCTTCAATCAGGCACATTCGACAGGCGCCTGCATCTGATACCACATCAAAGTGACAGAGGGTGGGAATATCATACCCTAAATCCTCTGCTGCTGACAGCAGGCTTTGACCTTCTTCAACCTGATGTTCTGTGCCGTTTATAGTAATAGCAACCATATTATGCATCTCCCTTTCCTTGACTTCTTTGATATATGGCGTCCACCGGACAAACCTCTGCACAGGCTCCACAGGCTATGCATTCATCTTCATCAATCTCATGAACTTCCCCAGCTTCACCTGAAATTGCTTCTACTAGACATTCATCAACACAATTAGTGCAACCAATGCAGGTCTCATCTTCAATCACATAGGGTGGCGCTAATTCCTGACAAACTCCAGCAGGACAAGTCTCGTCGTAGATATGAGCTTCATATTCATCGCGGAAAAATCTAATGGTACTTAAGACGGGATTAGGGGCTGTCTGTCCTAATCCGCAGAGTGAGGTTTCTATAATTCTTTCTCCTAACTCCTGCAATTTATCAATATCTCCCTCTTCTCCTGCGCCAGAAGTGATTCTCTCCAAAATCTCCAGCATCCGCTTGGTACCTATCCGACAGGGAGGGCATTTGCCGCAGGATTCTTCCTGGGTGAAATCAAGAAAGAATCGGGCTACATCAACCATGCAGGTGTCTTCATCCATAACCACCAGTCCACCGGAACCCATGATAGCGCCGGCTTCATTTAATGATTCATAGTCAATCTCTAAATCCATATACTGAGAGGGAATAGTTCCGCCAGAAGGACCACCGATTTGTACGGCTTTGAGCTCTTTATTGTCAGGAATTCCTCCGGCTACATCAAAAACCACTTCTTTGATGGTTATTCCCATTGGTACTTCAATTAGACCGGTACCTATAACATCTCCGGCTACCGCAAAAACCTTACTGCCGGAGCTGGATTCGGTTCCAATTCCATTAAACCAGCTGCTGCCCTGATTTATTATCTCTGGGACACAGGCTAAAGTCTCCACATTATTGATAACTGTTGGTTCTCCCCAGAGACCTTTTTGGGCTGGATAGGGCGGTTTGGGGTTGGGCATACCTCTTTTGCCTTCAATGGATTTTAATAAAGCTGTCTCTTCTCCACAGACAAAAGCGCCTGCCCCAACTCTTATTTCTATGTCAAAGGAAAAATCACTCTCTAAAATATTCTCGCCTAGATAGCCTCTATCCCTGGCTATATCCAGAGCACTTGCTAGGGTCTCTATTGCTAGAGGATATTCTGCTCTTACATAGACATAACCTTTGTCAGCCCCTATGGCATAACCGGCAATGGTCATAGCTTCTATAACTTTATGGGGATCCCCCTCAATGATACTGCGGTCCATAAAGGCCCCGGGGTCTCCTTCATCAGCATTACAGACAATATATTTTTGCTCACTTTCAGCTTGAGCAGTAAATTCCCATTTTAAACCAGTGGGAAAACCTGCTCCACCTCGACCTCTTAAACCTGAGTCTTTAATCTCCTTAATAACTTCCTCTGGAGTGCTATCCAGTAAAGCTTTTTCTACTGCCTGATAACCCTCTTGCTTTAAATAATCTTCTACACTGGCCGGGTCTATTTCGCCAATGTTTTTTAAGGCTATCTGTTTTTGACCCTTGATAAAGTTTAGCTCGGTATATTCCTCTACTTTATGTCCATCTTCTTCCACTAATAAATCAGTCACGATATTACCCTGCTCTAAATGTTCAGTGACTATTTTTTCTACATCCTGAACTTCAAGTTTGCCATAAAAAGTCTTTTCCGGTTTGACTATAGCAATAGGTCCTAAACTGCAGGGACCTACACAACCGGTCTTTTTGACTACTTTTTTTACCTCAATATCTTCAAGTAAGTCTCTGTCGACTAATTCTTGCTGAAAAGCTTCCTCTATTTCCTCTGCTCCAGAAGATAGACAACCAGTACCAGAACAAATTAACACCTCTCTATTGTCCATTTACTTCCCCTCCTGACCGCTATCCTGATATTTTGCCAGTATCTCCGGTATATCAGCTGGTTTTAAGTTGCCATAATACTTATTATCGATCATCACTACCGGAGCCAGACTGCAGGTACCAACACACCTGGTAACAGTGAGGGTGAATTTACCATCATCGCTTGTCTCACCTTCACTGATATCAAGCTGATCCTTCACCTCTTCAACTAGAGCCTCAGCTCCCTTAACATAACAGGCTGTCCCCAGACAGACACCCAGGGTATGTTCGCCCTGAGGTTCGGTACTGAAAAAGGAGTAAAAACTTATTACTCCCGTCACCTTGCTCAAGGGCACATTAAGCTTCTGCGCAACATGTTTTTGGATATCTTCAGGCAGATATCCTACTCTATTCTGTACTTCATGCAGTACAGGAATAAGAGTTCCTTTTTTTCCCCGATATTTAGCAAATATCGGGTCTAATTCTGGAAATTTCTCTGCTCCCACAATATTTCCTCCTTTTATTATATTGATTTAATTGAATATTTTATCTCGTTAAAAATATCCACTAGGATTTTAATTCTTGAATTCTTGCCGAAATCCTGCTTAATTGTTGATTAAATTCTTCCAATTTTTCTCTTTCGGCCTCTACTAAATCTGCTGGAGCCTGGGTTACAAAACCCTCATTGGCCAGTTTGCCCTCTGCCCGTTTTATTTCAGATTTTATCTCTTCTTTTTCTTTTTCAAGTCGGGTAATCTCTTCAGCAATATCCACCATCTCCTCTAAGGGCAGTATTATATCAACATCCTGAACTACAGCAGTAGCTGCTTTATCCGGCTTATCTGCTAAACTAGAGGCAATTTTTAATTTTTCCAGTCCAGCTAATTCACGGAGGTAAACCTCAGCTTTTTTCAAAACCTCATTGCTTTTACCTTCAGCTTCAAATAGGGCCGTGATCTTTTTCCCGGGGTCAACTTTCATCTCATTGCGAATATTTCTAATCGACCTAATTATATCCTGCACCAGCTCCATTGACTCAGCTGTTTCAGCAAAAGCAAATGTTTCCTTAATTTCAGGCCACTCCTGTAACATTATACTCCCCTGGCTGCCAGGCAATTTTTGATAAATCTCTTCTGTAATAAAGGGCATTACGGGGTGTAAAAGTTTTAGAATATTGGCCAGCACATATTGTCCTAGCTCTGCTGCCTGTCTGACATCATCATTATTTTCTTCTTGATAAAGTCTTGGTTTAATAAGTTCTAAATACCAATCACAGAACTCACTCCAGACAAAATCATAGAGAGTCTTGCTAACCTCTCCAAACAAATATTTCTCCATATTTTCATTTACCTTGGCTACTATTTCGTTAAACCTATTTAATATCCATTTTTCGGCCATGGTTAAATCTTCAGGCTGATAATTTGAAATATCCAGCTGGTCTTCTTCCTCTAAATGCATAAGCATAAAACGGGCAGCATTCCAGATCTTATTGGCAAAATTACGACTGGCCTCCAATCTTTCCTCTCTAAATCTCATATCATTGCCCGGGGGGTTGCCGGTGATCAACATAAATCTTAAGGCATCAGCCCCATAATCATCTATTACTTCTAGCGGGTCAACACCATTTCCCAGGGATTTGCTCATTTTTCTGCCCTGGGCATCTCTGATTAGACCATGAACATAAACATCACTAAAGGGTTTTTCACCTTTAAAATGCAGCCCCATAAATATCATCCTGGCTACCCAGAAAAAGATAATATCTCTACCAGTAACTAAAACATCAGTGGGATAATAAAAATTCAGGTCCTCAGTTTCTTCCGGCCAGCCCAGGGTTGAAAAGGGCCAGAGGGCAGAGCTAAACCAGGTGTCTAAAACATCTTCATCCTGTTTGAGGTCTTCACTACCACATTCTTGACATTTATCCGGCCTTTTTCGGGCCACATTTACATGCTGACAATCCTGACAGTACCAGACCGGAATTCGATGACCCCACCAGAGCTGACGAGAGATACACCAATCTTTAATATTCTCCATCCAGTTTAGATAAACCCGGGAAAATCTTTCCGGAACAAAGTTTATATCTCCCTCTTTAACTGCTTTAATTGCCGGCTCAGCCAGAGGCTCCATATCCACAAACCACTGCTTGGAGATCATCGGTTCAACTATTTCATCACAGCGATAACAGTGCCCAACGGCATGCTGGTGGTCTTCAATTTTAACAAGATAATCAGCCGCTTCTAAATCAGCAACCACCTTCTGCCGACATTCTTCCCGGGTCAATCCAGCATATTCACCGGCTGCCTCGGTCATTTTTCCATCAAAACCAATCACTTGAACTTGCTCCAGGTCATTTCTCTCCCCCATGTCAAAATCATTGGGGTCATGGGCAGGAGTAACCTTGACCATCCCTGTACCAAAATCACTATCAACAAAGTCATCTTCTACAATAGGTAACTCACGATTCATTAACGGCAGAATAACCTTCTTGCCGATTAAATCCTGGTATCTCTCATCATCGGGATTAACAGCAATGCCAGTATCTCCTAACATAGTTTCCGGTCTAGTCGTGGCTACAGTAATGGACCCTTCTTCGTTTTTAAAGGGGTAATTGATATAATAAAGTTTGCCCTCCGCTTCTTCATGCTCCACTTCAATATCAGAAAGGGTAGTGGCGCAATCAGGACACCAATTTACTATATAATCCCCCTGGTAGATCAATCCTTCTTCATAGAGTTTTACAAAAACTTCTGTAACCGCCTCTGAACAACCCTCATCCATGGTAAATCTTTCTCTGGTCCAATCACAGGAAGCTCCCAGATTACGAATTTGTTCTGTGATTCTATTCCCATATTCTTCTTTCCATTGCCAGGCCCTATCCAAAAAACCTTCCCGGCCCACCTCATCTTTAGACAGATTTTCTTCCCTTCTCAATTTATCTACTACCTTTACCTCAGTAGCTATACTGGCATGGTCAGTTCCTGGCACCCAGAGGGTATTATACCCCTGCATTCTGCGCCAGCGAATAATGATATCCTGCAGAGTATTATCCATGGCATGCCCGATATGGAGTTCTCCCGTTATATTGGGAGGAGGCATCATAATAGTAAAGGGTTTCCCTTCTTTATCTTCTGGAGGAGAAAAGAGTTCATTTTCCTCCCAATATTGATACCATTTCTTTTCTACTTTAGCTGGATCATAGGTCTTATCCAATTGCTCGGCCATCTTTATTTCCCCTTTCTTTAATTTTTCAACAAAATTATTATAAATTAAAAACCCCTTCATCCCAGTAATAAATTGGGACGAAGAGGTTATAATCCGCGGTACCACCCAGCTTCCAGGTCTGTACTCCCTGGCTCTTAAACCCCTAACGATGGTAAATCGTTTTAAACTATTCAGAAGAAGCTAATAGTGAATTTAAATAATAACATCGCTCTTCTGCTTCATTTAAAAAGCTCCAGGACGACTTTCAATCCCGGGAATACTTAGAAAACCTTTCAGCCCAGGGTTTTCCTCTCTTTTAGTTCCCGGTGATTTACTCCTTCCCTTCCCAGCCTTTAACTTTTATTTGCTTTTTTAAATTATATCACAAAGCAACTAACTTGCCAATATCACTTTTTAGTCTTTTACAGATAAAATTATATCTATAATATTTCCATGCTCTCAATGATGGAATCGAAAACAGCTGTAAATTCATCATAGACTTCTCTTTCAGCCGTCAGGGTGACAATATAAGCTACCCCCTCTTCTATAACTATAGCCTGTCTCCAGGTCAGTTCAAAGTCTCCTGCCTCTTCTTCAGCAATCCCAGAATAGACAAGGTCCACTCCTGTGCGACCGTCTATATCAATGTTTTCTTCTGAGTCTATTTCAAAATCAGTGAGCATGTTCTCTACCTGCATTAATACCATATCAGCATATTCCTCAGCTGCAATATCCTGCTGCATTTCCTCAGCCATAATATTAACATTGGTGGTAAATTCATTGGCGATTATTTCCTCTGGCGCTAACATCACAAATTCTAAAATCATACCCTGGGGTTCTTCTTCAACACTCTGCCACTGCTCAGGATACTCTAAATTAAAGTAATCACCGGTAAATAAATTATCGGCTTTTAACTGGCCGGTCAATAAAACCATAGCTGTCAGCAACAATATAACTTTTAAGACAGGAATTTTCAACTTCTTTCTCCAGGCCATAAAATAGACATCTCCTTTCCAGATTTCTTTCTGATTTTTCCAGTGAATTTCAGCTATTCTTTATCTTGATTATATAAAAGAGCATGAGATTCTGCAAGGGTTAAAGGAAAATTATCGACTAACCAAAAATAAAATCAAAGCTGACATAAAAAGTAAAGCTTTAATAATCAGGCAGGATTTTCAGCAAATTTCAAGAATTATTTTATATAATGGACAAAGGAGCTGCTAATAATGTTATTTATTTTTTATATGCTCTTTTATGCTCTGGGTTTCACTCTCTCTTTAAAAATTGCTTTAAGAATCTTACAAATAGAGCAACCTCTATATAAAATTTTAGCAATTGGCCTTCTACAGGCTCTGCTGGCATTTTTTATCTATTTCTTTAATACTCCTATTATAATTATGTTAATTTTGGCCGTGACCAATATGACTATTTTAGTCTGGCTATTTTTTAGATTCAACCCTATTGTAACCATTCTTATCGTCATAAAAACAATCATAATTTTCTTTCCAGTAGAAACAATAGTTTTGGCCACTTTGATTCATGGGATGAGGTCTTCCTTCAGTCAGGTCTTTGTAAATCCCTCCTTAGCTCTAACGGCTTTATTTTTATTAGTGGCTATACTTTCAGGGATTTTATATCTGGTAAATAAATATGAAATAAGCTCTCTGGCCAACAAATTATATTTTATAGAGACAGAGATAGAAAATAAGACTAGAATCTGGGTTATAATCGCCCTCGCAGCAGAAAATCTGATTATAATTTATTTTATCATCTATTATTATATCCTGCGCCACGCCACACCTGCTCAACCGCCCAGTATGGTTTCTGTGGCTCTTTTATTATCTCTGGTGGGAATAATTTTAGATACAGCTCTCTGCCGGACCATTGAAAATGAAATAGATTTCTCGCTGGCCAAGGAAAAAGCTGATAACCTAACTGCCCTGAATCAAACCCTACAATATCAACAACATGACTTCAAACATCACTTGCAGGTTATTTCCTCGTTAACGATGATGAATAAAAGGGATAGATTAGCAGAATATCTTGATGATGTCTCAGAGGAGTTAAAAAAGTTAGATTTTGTTACCAATACAGGAGTAGAAGCCTTAAATGGTTTACTCCATCATAAAATAACTGAGGCTAACAAACATAATCTTAAGTTAAAAGTGGAGATTGATAATCCTTTACATAATCTGAATTTAAAGGCCAATCAACTCTGCCGGGTAATCGGCAATGTATTAGATAATGCCATCGAACATTTAAAGGACTACCAGCCTCAGGATAAAAGTATTTACCTGCAGATTAAAAAAGAAGCAAATACCTATCAGGTCATTATTGAAAACCAGCTTGCCAACCCCGAAGTGCTTCCAGCTAATCTAAATAAAATTTTAGCCCCTGGCTATACTAATAACCAGGGAGAACGGGGATTAGGACTTGCCATAGCTCGGGAGATTTTGCACAGTAATGAGGGCGATCTCAGGGTTAAAAAGACCCCGGAAAATAAAATCCGCTTTGTAATCAGGCTCCCGGCTAAAGAACACTAAGTCTTACTTTTGTTGCTGGATAATAATTTTGCTCATTTAAAAAGAGGCAGATTACCTGCCTCTTTTTAAATATATTAACTTTTTGTTTCCTCAAGAAGCTCTTCTTCCTGACAGGCTTCGTAGTCAAAATCTTTAGCTATGACGCCCTTCTGACAGAGTTTTTGATAATGCAGCGGTCTAGATAACCTATCCCATTTATTTGCCTGATCTTTGAGCTTGTTTGCTATATCCGGGCTGAACAAATCATCTGCCCCGGGATGGGTGGGCCTGGCCTCGGTGGCCTCCACCATTTTTTTGAGCTGCTCCGGCACATCGATTATAGGGCAAGGACGATAGAGGTTATCGCTGAAGGGGATGCGCTGCTGATACTCCTGGAAAAAGGGGTTTCTTAAAACTTCAATCAAAGGTTTATCTTTAATGTTATCAACGGCAAAATGAACAAAGGCACAGGGCTCTACATCACCGCTGGCATTGATGTGAAAATACCTCTCTCCTCCAGCAATACAACCACCGGTCATGTGTCCATCATTCCAGAAGTCAATTAAAAATAAAGGATAATTCTGTCGCAGTTCAGGGATGCGTTGAGCCATTATTTTTCTTTGTTTTGGAGTAAGCATCGACTCCATATCAGGATCACTACCTATGGGTATATAATGGAAGAGCCAGGTATAAAAGACACCTCTATCTATTAATTCCTGAACAATATCATCATCTTTAAATATATCCCAATTATCCCTGGTGACAGTAATACTGCTACCGAAAAGCACCCCCTTTTCCTGCAGAATATCCATGGCCCTGGTAATTTTCTCTGTTATGCCTGAACCTCGCCGGTCATCAGTCTCCCCAGAAAAACCCTCTATGCTAATACAGGGACTGACATTACCCACTTCAAGCATCTTATCAGCCATCTCTTCATCGATATTGATGCCATTGGTATACATCATAAAGGCACAATCCTGATGGTCAGCAAAAATATCAAAGAGATGAGGATAAACCGTGGGCTCTCCTCCAGAGAGGACAAAAAAGTGAATGCCAAGCTCTTTTGCTTCAGTTATGATTCTATCAACAGTGGCATAATCCAGTTGATTAGATTTCTCATATTTCCCGGCCCAACAACCCTGACAGTCCAGATTACAGGCACTGGTGGGATCAAGTAAAATTGTATAGGGAATATTGCTGCCAAGCTCCTCTCCCTTTTGTTGGCGGTAGGGAGTTCCCAGCAAGGTAGCATTCACAAAAAATAGAGTGATTAAGTTCTCCTGATAGACTGGTGCCAACTCCTGAAAGCGCTGGGCATAATCAATAATAGTGGGATTTTTCTCTATAGTCCTAGCAAAGCTCTCCAAACCTGCTTGATACTTTTCTGACCTGGTTATTTTTTGGGCTAGATCAACTAATTTGGGCAAATTTTTAGCTGGATCCTTTAGAGCATAATCCAAACCGACTTTAAGAGCTTTGTCCGCTGCCATTTTTTTAGCAAAATTAAATTTATCAACCATCATACTCCCCCCTTTATTGTCGACTCAGAGTCTTTACCAGCACAGGACATTTTTTGTTTATTGCAAAAATTTAATCTAATCTCACCTATATTGTATCAATTGTCATTTTAAGTGTCAATACAATAAAATCGGACTCTTTTAGATTACTATAATAAGTATCATAAACTCAGCTTATTTGATGGCGAATTTGATACCACAGTATACCTATTAGCTCCTGTATAGTCCTGGTGGTAGTCTTCAAACTGGTGGTAGAGGGAAAAAACTGCATAATTCCCCTCTTTTCATCATGGGATAAAAATTCTGCCGGCACCATAGTGAGTTCAGAAAAATAACGGGCAAACTCTCTTTCAGACCGCCAGAGATGCCAGGCCGAGGTTACTACCGCTAGATTGGTATCTGCCGAAACAACTGGTAATTTTAAGATCTCTTCGGGGTGTTCCCTGGTATTATTAGATTCCTTTTCCAGCCAGACCCTGTCTCTATCCACCCCCATTATCAGAGCTAATTCCTTCATCAATTCTGTCATTCGGCCCGGGTCTTCTCCCATTAACCCTCCCTGCATAATCAAATAATCAGCATTGCTTTTTTTAAAATATTTAACTCCCCTAATTACTCTTTGAGCAGATGAACCTCCTAAAATATCAAGTTCTTCCCCGGGCCCCTGATTGATACCGCCACTTAAAATTGTCACTATCTCAATTTCATCATCAGGGGTTAATATATCCTCCTCCTGGTAAGTGGCTTCTAAGAAATTTACCAGGTTATTGGCAAAAATAGGGGTGCTGATAACAGCCAGCACTAGAGTAGCTAAGAGGACCAGGCCGGCTGCTATTTTCTCTTTTTTAAGATTTTTTTCCCTGCTAGCTAATCTGCTAAAGAGGTATAATGAGACTAAGAGCAGAAAAGTGATAATAAGGAATAATGGAGAAACGAGGGTTTTAGCCATTATCTAACACCTCAATTTGTTAACAACAATTTATTTCCGTCAGATTTTTGATTGCTGTAATTCCTAAACCAGGTTCTGCTGGCATGTTAATATAGGGCTCTTCATAGGTAATTCCGCCTCTTACCGGGTCTTCTGCCAGCAACAGTGGGGCATCTAAATCCAAGCGGGTAATATTCTGACTGCTGGCTGCTAAGTGAGCTGCGGCTGTAACAGCTAGCTTGCTTTCCAACATGCAACCAACCATGGATTCAATACCAGCAGCTTCAGCAACTGAGTTTATCAGTCTGGCCTGGGATAGACCTCCTGCTTTCATTAATTTTATATTGATAAGGTCACAACAATCATTTTTTATCAGTCTTATGGCATCCTGAGGAGAGAAAAGACTTTCATCAGCCATTATTGGAGTTAAAACCCTCTCCTTTACATATCTCAGCCCTGATAAGTCCGCAGCCTGTACTGGCTGCTCTACCAGTTCTACATTCAGTTCTCTATTTTCCATGGCCCTGATTATTTTTACTGCTTCCTTAGGTTTCCAGCCCTGATTGGCATCGAGACGTATTTTGACATCATCTTCTACAGCAGAACGCACTTTTTCCACCCTTTTAAGATCAGTGGTAATATCCTGTCCTACCTTTAATTTCACAGCTGTAAAACCGGCAGCAACTGCCTGTTTCGCCTCGGTCTTCATTATCTCTTCCCGGGAAACACTAATCGTCATGTCGGTCTGGAGCTTATTTTGATAATTTCCCCAGATTTGATACAGAGGCTTAGCCAAATATTTTCCGAAAAGGTCATAAACAGCCATTTCTACCGCTGCCTTTGCACTGGTATTTCCTACAGCTGACTCTTGAATTAAAGCCGTTATATTTTCTATATCCTCAATATTTTCCCCCTTTAGTCTTGGCTCTAACCACTGAGAAATGAAACCTCTAATGCTGGCATTACTATCACCGGTAATAACCTCTGTCGGTGGAGCCTCCCCCCAGCCCACTGCGCCTTCCTCTGTGGTGATTTTAACCACTGTATTTTTAGCAGCTGTCACCTTTCTTAAAGAGGTGACAAAGGGCTTATCCATCGGTATATCTAATTGGTATAGCTTTAAATTTTTAATCTGCATAATTATCCTCCTGATTTTCAATTTCTCCTGGCCCTACATAAACTCCAATCTTTGGCAGACCAGCTAATAATGGAGCCCCTATCACCGCTGCTCCTAGAGAAAAAATAGCTCTTTCAAGGGGCGCTAAAAAAGTCAAACCCAGCCAGGCTTCTGCTGGCATATGTAAAACAACTATACTGAAATAATTGGCTATTGCTGCTGCTCCAACAAAGCCAGCAAAGGAGATCAACCAGATTCCAACTCCCTTTTTAAAGGTCTGAGGTGATTTCAACAATTTTATTCCCAACTTACCGCCTAATACCGCCATGATGACACCTAAAGTATAGAATACCGCTGGGAAAATAGCAGCCTCTCGCCCAATGGAGGTAGTGAACCAAAAAACTGTTCCCAGTAAAATAATTAAAACACCATAAATCCATTTTCTTCTGCTAACCAGGCCAGTGACCAGGGCATTCACAGTGCCTACTATAAAAGTTGCTATCCCTAACCAGGCAGTATGGGGAGCCAGCAGTTGCCCGATAAATCCTCCTGCTGCAGCGCTAACAGCCCCACCTAAAGGCCCAAAAAAGATCCCAGCTAGCGGCGTGAAGGCAGCACTGACACTGAAAGTACCTCCTACCCCAATTAAAGGAATAGTGGGTAAAAGGTTGCCTATAGCTATCAGAGCTGCCCAGATGGCAATTACCGCCGGATGAACATCTCCCAGTAAACTGCTTTCTTGTTCTATATTCACTGTACTTTCCTCCTTAAAGTTCTCTCTATAATTATTTCTCCCAGTTCTTTAATGGTCAATACTTCTTTATCGATATTTAATTCCTGTTGCAGTTTTTTTCCCAGCCTGTTAGATAACGGCGGTTTGATGTGAGATTGAAGGATCACATCCGGTTGAGAAAATACTTCCCGGGGTCCTCCCTGTAAAATTATCTTTCCTTTATTTAAAACCATTACTCTATCAACATACCTGGCAACTAAAGACATATCATGAGTGACTAAAATTACCGTCTTGCCTTCTCTATTGAGCCGGGTGAGAATATTCATAAGTTGACAGGTGCCGGTATGATCCTGACCCAGAGTTGGTTCATCAAGGATGATTATATCCGGATCCATTGCCAGTACTGAAGCAATAACTACCTTTGTTCTATCACCATGACTTAAAGCCGGGGGAAATTCCTTTCTTTTTTCCCTTAAACCCACAGTTTCTAAGGCTTCGGTGATTTTTTGCTCAAGTAACTCTTTTTCATAACCCAGATTCTTCAAACCAAAGGCCACCTCTTCTTCAACCGTCTGGGCAAAAAGCTGCATATCCGGGTTTTGGAGCACAAATCCCACTTCTCTGGATAGATCTGATATATTTAACCCCTCTGTGTTTTTACCATTAATTTTTATGGTCCCCCGGTCAGGCTCTAATAATCCTATCAAATTTTTTAACAAAGTCGATTTACCTGAACCATTCTGGCCAATTATTGCTAAAATTTCTCCCGAAACAACTTCAAAATTGATATTCTCTAAAACTTTTTTATCTTGTCGATAGGCAAAAGTCAGGTTTTTTACCTCTAATTTTTTATCCTTCATTTATATCACTTCCTGGATAATCTTAGATAGCTCTTTTAAATGACTATTTTCCTGAAGAAAGCTCTCTATGCTTTTACCACTGGCCTTCTCTAAATAATCAATTAAGGCAAATATTTCTGGCAGGGCAATATTGAGATTGCTAACTAGTTCCGGGTCGCGGAATATCTCTGCCGGTCTGCCCTTAGCTTTAACTCTTCCCTCTTTAAGGGCCCAGATATGATCAGCAAATTTTACCGCCTGATTGGTTTTATGGGTAGCCATCACTATTGTCATATTATACTTTTCCTTTAAATCTTTAATTACAGCAAATACTTCTTCTGTACCAAGGGGGTCCAGTTCTGAAGTTGGTTCATCCAGGACCAGCATATCCGGGTTCATCGCCAGAGCTGCGGCAATAGCCAGGCGTTGTTTCTCACCTCCAGAAAGTACAGAGGGATTCCTTTCCTTTTGTTCCTTTAAATCAACCACCTCAAGGGCCCAGGATACAGCTTCTTCAATCTCTTCTTTCGGCATATTTAAATTTTCCGGGCCAAAGGCAACTTCATTTTTAACCTTTGTGGTAAATATTTGGCTGGCAGGATTTTCTAATACAATCCCCACTTTTTGAGAGATACTGGCAATGGAAGAGTCGGTTGTAGCTTTACCATTGATAATAACCTCTCCTTTAATCTTTCCTTTTTCAGAATGAGGAATAATTCCATTTAAGCATTTGCAGAGGGTGGATTTTCCTGCCCCATTTTCTCCAGCAATAACAACAAATTCACCGGCATATATTTTTTGCTCAATATTTTTTAGAGCCCAAAAATCGCTACCTCGATACTGAAAAGAAAAATTTTTAAATTCGGCAATAACTTTAGCTACCATCTTTTTTATCTCCATCCTAAAGGCAGTTTTAAATAAAATTTAGCAACAATAAAAAGGTTAAATAACAGAATCCAGTTACCAGAATCAACCAATCTAAGCTTTTCATCCTGATTTCTGTAATAAAAGTTCTCTCTTTAGAGACCCCAAAGGCGCGAGAATCCATGGCCACCCCCATAAGTTGAGAGCGTCGCATGGCGCCAAAAACCAGCGGCAATACCAGGGTAGGATAAGCCTTTAATTTTTCCAGGAAATTGCCACTTTCAAAAACTGTAAAACCCCGTAAAGTCTGGGCATTGATTATCTCTTCTATCTCTTCCTGTAAAATAGGCATCTGATTTAAAGCAGTGGTAACTATAAAGGCAATTTTATAGGGAAGTCCCAGCTTAACCAGGCCTAAAATCATATTCTCCAGAGAAGTTGTATAAATAAAAAGAGGGAGCAGACATACCAGGGTTAAAACCCTTAAGGAAAGCAAAAGACCAAATAAAATACCTTCTAATGTAATATTGCCCAATCCTCCTAATATTGGAACAAAAGCTGGCAGCAGTGGCTCTAAAAGAATAGTTGTGCCGTTATAAAACATGGCCTGCAAAATTATTATAATTATAAATAGCCCGGCTAATAATTTCAAATAGCCCGAGATTATATTTAAAGGAATACTGGCCAGCTTCCAGACTAAGAGTGTTGATAAAAAGGCCAGGGTTAATACTATATAATTACTAACTATAAAGATTAAAAGAGTCGCCATGATAACCAGAATAAATTTAACCCGAGGGTCTAAACGATGTAAAAAAGAATCACCAGCTATATATCTGATTCGGGGCATTTTATTCACTTCCTTTTATGCTTGCAAATTCCTCTATTTAATAAAACTTTTTTGCAGTGGATAAAGCCTGGAGATAACTTTTCTCTTTTCCTTTTATCTTTTGAGACAGTTTCATCACAAAAACTCGATAGAGAGGTCGGTCCTTCTTTTCGCCTTCTATTGTTCGATAGCCTGAGCCGGCATGGATTACATAATATTCACCAGCTCTTTCACCTAAATAAAGCATAACATGGCCTGGCATATAGAGCACATCTCCTGGAGTTAAACTTTTCAATATATCTTTTCTTTTTTTATTGCCACCAGAAAAGGGTATGCTTTCCCCGACATCAATTTCCTCCTGTTTCCCGGCATCCCGGGGCAGTTTTAGGCCCAGGGTAGCAAAAATATCTTTTATAAACCTGGAACAATCTCGGCGGTTTAAAAGTCCGCCCCAGCCATATCTTTCTCCAAGCATTTTAAAGGCCTGTTTAATAATATTCTCCCCCGTGTAAGGCAAATAATCTAAGGCTACGTCGTTTTTTTTAGCCAGAAAGGTCTCTTTAAATATAAGTTTTTCGTCTTTAGAAAGAGTCGGAACTTTCACCGAATAACAGCCAGGTTGAGCTTTCCCACCAGGTGCCAGAGGAATTTTATCACCCATCTGAAACTTATAAGTGCTAAGAGAAGTATCTGCTAAAGAGGGCTCTGTCTCTATTCTGCTCTCCAGCACCAGCAAGAAATCTTTTTGCTGGTGATATTTTAGAACTTGCTGCTTCTCCCCTGGAGCTACCATTTCTTTTTTTAGCCAGCCAGCATAAAAAGGAGTAAGAACAAAATACCAGTTGTCATTTTTGCTGCTCAGCAATATAATTGCCGGTGTTCCTGGAGAAAGGGCGGTAAGCTGTCCTAAATCCTGGACCTTATTATCTGATTGAGGGTAAAATTCTTTAGCGGTTGGGTAGGCCCGTAGATTACTTCTCTTTATTATCATTCCCCACTTCAAAGATATATCTTTAAGATCTTTATTTATCTCAATCTGCCTGGCTAAATCTTCTTTTATAGCTGGAGATATTTCGTTGCCTCTTCTATCATAAAACTGGCTTTCTAATAATGATGTTGGTGGAGATATCTTTTCCAATAGGAGCTTTAGCTGATTAGTTAACTTCTTTTCCTTTATTTTAGCTAAATCATGGTAATAACCTAAAAAGTCCTGTCTTTTAGCTGCTGATAAAAAGTCTTGATTAAGTTTAGTTATCTTCTCTGAATTAATTATAACATCATTATCACCACTGGTAAAATCAATCCAATAAGATGGCTTTTCTTTATCCACAAGTTCTTCCTCCTATCTGCACTTATAACAAAGGATTTCAATTATCTCCATAAATTTTTCGAGAAAATTTGCTGAGAGTATTCACATTTACCCTAAAATATTGTATAGTAAAGGATAGACTAACTAAAAAGATGACATCTCTTATGGGAGTCATACTTTATTTAAGTTTACTAAAAAAATTTGCTTTCACCTGGATCTCTCTAATTGAGACCGGGATGAAAGGAGGCTAAAATGCAAACTTTAAGCTCTGCTGGTAATGAATGGGAATTTACTACCAGACGTATCGTTATATCCGGAATGTTGGGCGCTATTTCTATTGTTTTAGGTTCTACAGGTTTAGGATTTATTCCCGTTCCCACCCCGGCTGCTCATGCTACCATAATGCATGTGCCGGCTATTTTAGGTGGGGTAATTGAAGGGCCCTTAGTCGGGCTTTTAATCGGACTTATATTCGGCCTCTTCAGCTTCACTCGAGCGACTGCACCCTTTTTTGCCGATCCCGTAATAGCCATTCTACCCAGGTTACTCATAGGAGTGTTAGCTTATTATAGTTATCGTTCCTTTGCTTCCACCAATAAAAATCTAGCTTTTATTGCTGCTGGAGCAGTCGGCACAGCAATTAATACTATCGGTGTGTTAGGCCTGGCTACCCTAAGAGGTTATCTGCCTTTAGAGGCCAGTGTAGTCACCGGACTGGTCCAGGGAATTCCTGAAATGATAGTAGCAGCCCTATTAACCAGTTTAATTGGTAAGGCTGTCTTAAGTTATCGCTCTTAATTAACAAACTCTGCGCCAATTCAATATTAACAAAAAGCCCCTGAAATAATGGGGCTTTTAGTTCTTTTTAGCAGCTAGCATTTCTTCTAACAATTCTATTTTTTCTGCCAATTGGTTTAGTTCAATCTTATAATCTCTCCGGAGAGTTCCTGGTATGTGACGTCCTGATTGACTTAGGACAAATTGTTTTTCTTCTTCTACTTCCTGATACTTCTCTTTATTTTTAGCTAAAAGATCTTCTAATTCTTCCTGGGACTTATCCTGCAATTTTTCCTTTTCCAATTTCATCCCCCCTGTACTTGTTTATAATTCAAATGATATATTTCAAACTCCTTTTACCATTTTAGCATAAAACTCAAATATTTTAAATCATTTTTTGCCTCTCAACTCTTTTTAGCTGAAAAAGCCTAAGTTTTTTCGTTTTATAAAAAATTCAAGAAATCTTCAAGAAATAATTTTAATAAGACTGGCTACTGGCAGGCAAACATGTTATTATAAATTGAGAAAAGAAAAAGGAGGATTAATGACCATTGTTCCAACTAAAAAGTTTGTCTAAAATGCAAAAAATATTTTTTCTAACCTTTGGGTTAGGTTTTATGATAAAATATAATTATTTATTAACCCAAATATTTCGAGCCCCTTCCTGGCTAGGAGGAATTTTGCGCAATATTTTTCTACTGCTGCTTCTGGCCTATTTCATCCTACCCCTAAGTAAAACTAGAAAGGGACAGAAAAGGCTTATTATCTTTTCAGGTGTTTTCACCTTTATATTTATGGCAAATCTCTGGTACAACCGCTATTTTGGAAATTATCTTGGCTTTACCGATATTATTGTCAGCGAAAGTATTGGTTCTCCTCTAGTTGTATTACGGCATATTATGAATCTCTGGGACCCTGTTTTCGTACTTGACCTGCTAATCATGGGATATATCTACCCAGCCCTGCCCAGAACAATTTCTCCAGATAAAGGAGCTCAACAGAAGGGGCAAAGTATAGGCAAAGATAGGAAAACCAGAGTACTGGTGGGCATTATACTGATTTTGCTGCTAACGACTCAAATACTGGCCACCAATATGCTTATGGGAAATGAAAGACCCCTAGACCTCTATGAGCGGAGCACTGGAGCTTTTACCAGCGTCTATGGAATTATACCTCTGTATTTCTTTGAAGCCTATCATGCTCAATTTCACCTCAATGATTTAGATGATAAACCTGAAATACCACCAGAAATATCTGCAGAAACCCTTGATGGTGAAGAAAAGATAGCTGATAAAGACAATATAATTGTGATTCAGGTTGAATCCCTTGATGAGAAGATGTTAGGTCATGAATATAATGATAGAGAAATAACCCCCTTCTTGAATGATCTTAAAGAAAAGAGCCTCTATGGTGAGAACTTCTTTACTAAGCATGTTAATGGTAGCTTTGATGCTGATTTTTCTCTTTTGACTTCATTATATCCTATCAATAGAACCTATGCCTTTAAACAGAACGACATGAGCCAGTTTGCCACTCTGCCCCGTGTATTGCAGGAAAAGGGTTACCATACTATGGCTTTTCATGGCAATGAGGCGGAGTTTTTTCACCGGCATCAGGCTTACCCTGATATGGGCTTCGATGAATTTTACAGCCGGGAAGATTTTTCCCTGGAAGACAGAGAGATGGATATGGAAGAAGGCTATCTGGGGATTAACGATTATGACTTTTTTAAGCAGTCCCTGGACTATTTAGAGCAGGGAGAAGAGCCCTTCTTTGCTTATTTCATCACTGTAACCAGTCATACTCCCTTTGATTTCTATCCAGAAGAGATGATGGTCGATGAATATAAAGATATCGATGATAAACTACTCCATGATTTTTTCCAATCTATCTCCTTTGTTGATAGTGCTATGGAGATGTTTTTTGCCGAACTGGAAGAAAGAGGTTTAAAAGATGATTCTCTTTTTGTGATCTATTCTGATCATGATGCCTCCATTGACACCAATGAATACTCTTCAATCCTGGAGTTTGAATTAGAAAGAAATGTTAAAAAACCCGAGCATATTCCCCTTTTGATTAAACATCCGGAAATTGAAGCTGGAATTATTGAAGAGAAGGGAACTATTACCGATCTAGCCCCCACTATTCTTGATATTTTGGGAGCAGAGGATATCCCTGAGGAGTTTTTAGGAAGAACTCTCCTGGCTGGAGAGGAAGAGCCTGTCTACTTCCTCCACGAGTTTCCCCAGATTTTTTACAGAGAACAACTCTTCCTTAAAGAGCTGGATGAAATAACCAGGGTAGGGCATGTTAAAAACAGAGAGAACACTGAAGTGAGTTTAAGTTCAGAACAAAAAGAAAAAGCCCAGCTGACAATAAATTTCATGAGAGCAAAAATGCAGTCCACTTTGCGAGAATAAAAACTGTCAATTACCGTCAACAAGAGGTGATTTTAATGAGAATCAGGTATATTTTATTGATAGCTTTTGCTCTTTTATTTGGCTCTTTCATGGTTTTTTATGGAGGTTATTATCTCATCAATCCTGATATGCGGGGAGAAGAGATACTGGCCAATTACGGCATTCCCTATCCTGCAGTAATAGCCCATCGAGGTTCTTCAATTAAAGCACCTGAATCCACTGCTTCGGCCTATGAACTGGCAAGGGATACCGGCTCTGACTATTTAGAAGCTGATGTTCAGCGCACCAGGGATGGAGAGTTGATCATATTTCATGATGAAAATTTAACCAGGACTTCCAATGTGGAAGAGGTCTTTCCAGACAGAGCCCATTTAAAAGTAGGTGACTTTACCTATGAAGAGCTTAAAAAACTGGATTTTGGCAGCTGGTTTAATGAAGAATCCCGCTATGCCAGCCCGGAATATGAAGGCGAAGAAATCCTGACTTTGCGAGAACTAATTCAAATAGCCAAGGAGGGTGATCATACCCCGGGTTTAATTCTGGAGAGCAAGCATCCTGAAAAATATCCGGGAATTGAGGCTGAAATCATAGAGGTGCTTGAAGAAGAAAACTGGCTGGACAATCCTGACCTGGCCAACCTGCCTCAGATTGAAGACATCGAAAAAGAATTTGCTCCAACTATATTCTTCTCCTTCAGCCCAGCCAGTCTGCGCAGTTTCAAGGATTTAAGGCCAGAAATACCCCGATTATTATTGATCAATGATAACATGATCGGCCGGAGAAACTGGCAGGGCTGGCTGGAAAGAGCTACAGAGGATGATCTGGCTCAGGGCCTTGGACCAAAAGGTTTTATGAGCTGGCCCTGGCATATTGCCGCTGCCCATGAAAAAGAACTCTTTGTCTTCCCCTATACTATTAATGAATTATGGCAGGTAAAGGCTCTTGCCAGAATTCATTCCAGCGGTTATATTACCGACCGACCAGATGTGATTTTAGAGTTTCTGGATAGATTGCCTGAGTTACCCGAGCTACCAGAATTAGTTGAAGAATCAACTCATTAATTTTCCTTTGATAAACCGAAAGACTAAAAATTGCTACTCCCATTCCATAATTTCCTCCAGCTCTAATTCAATATTTTCTAAGGCCGTCAGAGCATCCCGCTCTCCTGTCAGAGCCAGATGCACCTCAGAAAAGACTGCTTCTGAAACAGCCTCATAGTAGGGAGCAGTCTGTACTGATGGGCGGGGTACTGCCTGGGCAAAAATATCTGAAAATTCTTCGAAAAGTGGGTTTTTCTCCTTGATTTCTTCATCCTCATAAAGCTTTTCTATCGTTGGAGGCAAAGAGGCTTCAATGGCTCTCATCTTTTGAATTTCTTCACTGGCCAGATAAAAAACAAAATCAGCTGCTTCAGCTATATTATCACTATACTGGCTTACTCCTAGATGCCAGCCTCCTAAAGCTGAAGCACTTTCCCCTTCGGGACCAGCTGGAATGCTGGTTACGCCAAAATCTTCAATGGCTTCACTTTCTTCTGTTAACCCATAGGCATAGGGCCAATTACGCATAAAAGCTGCATTACCTTCATGCCAGACAGCTCGAGAGTCCTCTTCAATAAAACCTGTTACAGCAACAGGAGTAATATCACCGATCCAATCAATAACCTTTTCCAACATATATAGATTATTGTCATTAAGAATCGTTACATCTCGTTCTGATGAAACAAAATTACCTCCATCATTAGAGGCAAACCATTCCAAAATGTTGGTTGTTAGCCCTTCATAGGGTGCTCCCTGCCAGACATAACCAACAAAATCAGGGTTTTCTTCCTGTTCTCCTTCCATTATTATCCTGGCTTTTTCTTCCAGCTCAGACCAGGTTTTTGGCACCTCAAGTTCATACTTATCCAATAAATCCTGCCGGTAATAAAGCATGCCAGCATCTATAAACCAGGGCATGGCAATCAGCTCTCCTTCAGGAGTAGTATTATTCTCAACTATAAAGTCAAAATGCCCCTCAAGTTCCTGCTCCGCCCCATACTGATTAAGGTCCACTAAATGCTCCTGCAATATTCCCGGCCAGATGACATCGATTTGATAGATATCAATATCAGAACTTTCCTGTTCAAAATAGGTAAGGAAATAGCCCAGTCTCTCCTCTGAGGCCTCCGGGGAATCGATTACTTCAATGGCTATATCAGGATTGTCTGCCATATAATTTTCTGCTGCTGCCACCACCGTCTCGTATTCAGCTCCTACTTCTCCCACAGCAATTGTTATCTCAGTCTGAGCCTCAGCCTGGATATAGTTCCCTCCTGCAAATAAAATCAAGGATGACACTAAAATTAAAATTATTGCTTTTTTCATGAAGATCCCCCTTTTCAAGACAAATTATAATGGTATTAGGGTCTGGCCAGCCTGTAACCTTCCAGACAGACCCTCAGGATATTATTTTATCTAAATTATATCAAAAATTTGTCTGATATCGCAACTTGTCCAATTAATCTTTATCTTTGAAATTTAAAAATCCTGGGGACGCTGTTCTATCTCCACAAAGATCAACTGCTGCTCTCCTTCCCTTATAATGCGCAGCATGATTCTTTCCTCAATTTCTCTTTCTCTTATGAAATCTAAAAACTCCTCTGTATTGGCAATGTTTTTTCGATTGGCATCAACTATTATATCATAGGGCTTTAAACCTGCCTTCTCTGCCGGGCTATCAGGAATAATTTCCAGTATGACTACTCCCTGTTCTCGTTCTATATCCAAAAATCTGCTAATTTCATGATTTAAATCCATAATATTAACTCCCACCCAGGGTCTTCTTACCTCACCATAATTTTTAATATCTTCAATGGCAAACTTAACTTCATTAACAGGTATAGCAAAGCCTATCCCCCGGGCCTGGGCAGCCACTGCAGTATTAATCCCAATAACTTCACCCTCTATATTTAGTAAAGGTCCCCCACTATTACCGGGATTTATGGCAGCATCGGTCTGGATGAGATTGCGATGATATCGAACCTCACCCCTTTCAGTGGGAATTTGAATCGGTCTCCCCAGGGCGCTAATCACTCCAATGGTTACTGTGTGTTCAAAACCTAAGGGATTTCCAATGGCAATGGCCCAATCCCCGGGCCGAATCTCAGCAGAATTACCCATTGGTATCGGATTTAACTTTTCTTCTGTAGCAATTTTTATAATAGCCAGATCAAGACTATAATCCCGCCAGACAACTTCGGCCGGTATTTTATCATCACTATCCTTTAATATTACTTTAATTTTACTGGCTTCAGTTATTACATGTTCATTAGTCACTATATAACCCTCTTCATCTACAATAAAACCACTGCCAAGGCCTTCCCGCAGGATAGGTGGTTCCTCTTGAAAATAATCACGGAAAAAATCCGGGAAAAAGTGGCGAAAGAAGGGATCTTCTAGAAAAGGATGGCTGGGGGTGGCCCGCTCAACCTCCCTTTCAGTATGAATATTAACCACGCCTCTTTCAACCTGTTGAGCTATATCAGCAATAACATTGGCTGAATCTGAAAAAATTGCTCCAACCTCCAGGGGAACAAAACTCAATACCAGAAAACAAATCCCCAAAAAAATAACTGATACTCTCACTGGATTTTGCTCTCTTTTTTTCATGCTCATCAACCTCTCTTTTCTTTGTTCTCAATCTTTTTAATTTTTTTCTTTACTTCTATATCATACTATAATTTTGCTATTTTAACAATATTTAAAAGATAAATAAATAAAAAAAATACCAGCCCGGGCAGCTGGTAAATTTCTAAAGAAAGAAATCCATAACTATTAATTTTAGATAATAGCTCCCAAAAACGCTAAGGAGTTGAGGAATTTATTTTCTCCTCAATTTCAGCCATCATATCTTCAGCAGCCTCTCTCCCTCTAGCAATTATTTCTTCATAGGCATCAAAATCAAAGCCCTGTAAATCATTGAGATCCGGCTCAATTAAAATATCATAACCATCGGGTCGCTGCAATGCCCCCCGCAAAATATTGTAAGCCCTGTTACCATACTCTATCCTGCTTTCAGGACGACCGGTAAAACTAAACCCGGTGGCTACATCAACAGCTATAATTACATCGGCTCCCAGTTTCTTAGCTTCTTCCACTGGCAGATTACTTACAAGTCCACCATCAGCCAGCCAGTAACCATCTATCTCCACTGGATCAAATAATACTGGAACAGCTGCACTGGCACTGACTACTTTGGCTAAAGGGCCTTCTGTAAAAACCACGGCACTACCGGTATCTATATCGGTGGTGGTAAAGGCTACTTTTTTAGATAACTCTTCAATCTTCTCAGCCTGGTATAATTTCTGTAAATGATTCTCTATCCGATTTGTCGTAAAAATACCTAAACCCTTATTATTCAAACTGGGAAATAAGAAATCCGTCCAGCCCAGATCCGCTATTTCTTCAATCATTTCTGCCGTTGTAAGACCATCAGCATAGAGAGAACCTATTATTGCCCCGGCGCTGGTACCGGTGATAATATCAACTTCTATATTGTGTTCTTCTAAGGCTTCAATTACTCCAATATGAGCCAGGCCCCAGGCAGCTCCAGAACTTAATACCAGAGCAACGCTGGGTTGATCCTTTTCTGTTATCTCGGTAGCGGTTTCCCGGGCTGTAACAGCTCTAACTTGACTGCTTGCTGCTATTATAACAATTAAGACTAATAAAACTATTGATTTTTTAAAAAAACTTTTCATGATAATTATTCTCCAATCCAGATTTCCTCTAAATATTTAAAATTTATCTTCGTTTAAATATTATATCACAAATTATCACTAAATTGAACCTTTGCTCTTGATTTAAGGATAAAAAAAATCAACTCTGTAAATAGTCAGCAAATATTCTGGCAAAGTCCTCATTAACACATTGGGTTATTCCTTCACTGAAAATATGGTATTTATTCATAAAAGTTCTTCCTTTCTCTGTCAGTTCACTGCCCCCAACACCGGCTCCTCCAGTCTTTCTTTTTATCAACTTCTCACCCAACCTCTTCTCTATTTTTTCAATCTTGCCCCAGGCCGTCCGGTAAGACATATTTAGTTCATCTGAAGCTTTATTTATCGAGCCAGTTTTTTCAATCATTTTCAGCAGAGAAATAAGCCCTTCACCAATAATCTGCTCTCCTTCTTCATTTTCTATCCAGAGCTTAAATTCAGGACGCATAAAATTCACCTCCTAGGGCAAAAGATCGCCAGCTAAAAATTTTTGGGTTAATTTATTATCAGGAGAGTTAAAAAAATTATCCCTTTCTTTAATTTCAATAAATTCACCTCTATGAAGCAATCCCACTCGGTCTGTCAGTCTCTTAGCTTGAAAAATATTATGGGTAACAACCAGGACTGTTTTTCCAGTCCTCTTTCCATATTGCTTTATTTTATTTTCTATAATGCTAATGTTGGTAGGGTCTAAATTGGAGGTCGGTTCATCAAGAAACAAGACTTCTGGTTTAAAGATTAAGGCCCGAGCAACAGCTACTCTTTGAGCTTCCCCGCCGGAAAGTTTATCAGCTCTTTGATCTTTTAGCTCCCAAAGGCTTAAATCAGTTATAAGATTTTCAAGCTCACTTTTTAGTTCGCCCTTTATTGGAATGCCTCTGATTTTAAGCGGATAAGTAATATTTTTCCAGACTGTAGTCTTTAATAGCGCAGGTTCCTGAAAAACAGTGGTGATTTTTCTTTTAATATCCAGCCCTGGCTCTTTAGTCTGATGATACTCCTGACCCTTAAATTTGATAACTCCAGAAGTAGGTGGTTCGAGAAAATCAAGCAATCGCAATAAGGTGCTCTTGCCCGCTCCACTGGGGCCCACTAAACCAAATATTTCACCTTGAAAAAGGTCAAAATCTTCTACTTTAAGAACTTCTTTACCATCATATTCTTTGCTCAGGTCTTCAACTTTGTATATTGTTTTCATGATTATTATTTAATCTCCCTGTGTTGAAATTTCATCATTATCATGTTCGTGATAAAGGCAATGAGTAAGAGTATAATACCTAAAGCCAGAGCAAAACCAAAACGACCCTGTCTAGTTTCAAGCATAATGGCTGTAGTCAGCACTCTAGTTTTCCCTGCAATATTACCTCCCACAAGCATAACTGCTCCTACTTCCGAAATTACCGCCCCATAACCTGCAGCCATGGCCACTACTGCACCCAGTCGGGCCTCCTTTATCACAGTCCAGAGCAGCTGTTTTCTGCTGGTGCCCAGGGATTTCATCTGTCTAATTAAAGCAATGTCAATGCTCAATACAGAGGTCATAACAAAACTGGTCACTAGAGGCAGGGCTAGTATGGTCTGAGCAACGACTATTGATCTAGTAGTAAAGAGCCAACCCAGGGAACCGAAGGGGCCACTGGCTGAAAACATTATGAAGACAAAAAGCCCCACCACTACGGGAGGCAAGCCCATACCGGTATAAAGTAAAGCCGTTATAATTTTTTTCCCTGGAAAATCTACTAATCCTAAAACTGTTCCCAGGGGGACACCAATCAAGACCGATACAAACAATGCTGTCCCTGTTACCCTAAAAGATACTGAAATAATCTGCAGCAACTCAGGGTCTAAGCTTATCAATAGTTTTATAGCTTCTCTAAACCCCTGAATTAATGTATGCATATTCTATAAATCCTCCACGATTAATTTTATATTTTTATAGCTTCCATCTAAATATGTATGATATTGGGCATAATTTATATAGGAAATAATTTTAACTTAATCCCGCAACTGTTAAATAATAAAATAGAGGGCTCCTGGCATTAATTTTTGGGGGTCAAAATAATTATATATTGAGGAGCCCTCGAAATACAACCTTTAATTATATATTAAATAAGCTCAGTTATTTTTAAGGAGAAATATCTTTTGCTATACTGATTAGGTGAATATTATGGATTACAATAAACCTGGCAGAAATAAGGGTTCTCCATATTCCTCTATGCCAAAATCACCTATCATTTCCTGGGTTTTTTCTTCCTGGAAAAATTCAGCAAATTCCATAGCCCCATCATAATCAACATCATATTTATCTGGATTTACAGGCAGAATGCTATAGGGATTATCTAATTCCTCAGGACCAGCAAATATTTCTGCTAAATTAGGGAGTTCATCCCGCATAGAAACAAAAGATCCGCGATCAGTAAGAGTATAGGCCTGCATTTCATTACTGGTAATTAAAGTCGGTCCCATACCCTGACCTAAGCTTTGATACCAATTGCCACTTTCAACCTTTTCAAGTTCAATCTCAGCCACTTTCCACAACTGCTGTTCCTGAAAATGAGTGCCAGAGCCATCGCCCCGGGAAGTAAAAGTCAATTCTTCAGCTTCCCCTTCTTCTTTAATGGTAATCATTGCTTCTTTAGTAGTTTCTAGGTCCATCAAGCCCGCTGGGTCATCAGAAGGACCTACAATAACAAAGTCATTACTCATAATAAAATATCTGTCAGTTCCATAGCCCTCCTCGACAAATTCTTTTTCTAAATCCGGAGCATGTACCAGCAGCACATCGGCATCACCTCGACGCCCTGTCTCTAAGGCCTGTCCTGTTCCCACTGCAATCACATCAACATCATAGCCTGTCCGCTCTTCAAAAACAGGCAGAAACTCTTCTAGTAAGCCAGAATCTTCAATGCTTGTGGTAGTGGCAAGTGTTAATGATTCTTCCTCTACCTGACCTGCACTTAAAACAGCCAGAGCAAGCAGAAAAATTAATACTATTGAAAGAAACGTCTTTAAATTAAAATCTGTCACCATAATTCCATCCTTTATGTTTTTTTATCATAATTTTTAATCAAGATTATATTACTCTAATAGCAAATAAAAATTCCATTAAAGATGATTAAAGTATTTATGTTTTCTTCAACATAGTTAACATACTTATATTTCTTGATGGGTTTTAATATTCCTGCTTAAATCATAAAAAAATCTAATTTAAAGAGCTTTATCAAACTAACTATAAACTCATTTATTCAAAAACTCATTCCCCTGAGCTCTTGACACAGAAAAGATATAATATATAATAAAATCAGTGGGGCTATAGCTCAGCTGGATAGAGCGACAGATTCCTAATCTGTAGGTCTTGGGTTCGAATCCCGATAGCCCCACCATTTATATTGATAATTTATAATTAGTCTGTTGATATTCTTTTAGCTGGCCGGTCACTTTAAATTATCACTTTAACTTACCGGCAAAAAATTCAGTTAAATAATCAGTGTAACGGGAATAATCGACCTCAGCTGCCCTGATATGAGTTGCTTCTGGTACCAGCCATAACTTATCCTCAGGATTATCGCTGGCCAGGAAAAGCTTTTCGCTGCAGTCCTTACTTATAGTGCTGTCTTCTTTGCCATGAATGAAAAATATCGGTATTTCAATCTCTTCTACGGCCTTTAAAGGATTCACTTTTTGAGGATTGAGATCAAATATTCTCAGGCCAAAATTATAAACTAGCCAGCTAAAGGGGACATCTGGCAGGTTAGTCCAGTTGGCTAAATTATCCTGTAAATAAGAGGTTAAATCAGCAAAGGAACTATCCATTACCACTGCATCTATCTCTTCTCTTTCTGCCGCCACCAGGGCAGAAGTAGCTGCTCCCATGGAATAGCCCAATAAAGCTACAGGGACATCATCCCCTTTTTTATCTATGATAAAATCTACTGCTCCTGCCAAATCTCTTTTTTCCAGCTCCCCCACTGTAGTAATGGAATCAGAGGAGTTACCGGCATTGCGAAAATCAAAGAGCAAAACACTGTAACCAATGGTTAGTAAAAACTCACTTACTTCTATATTTTCTGTGCGATTGCCCCCATATCCATGGCTTACAATCACAGTGGCTGTACTTTCTTTTTCAGCAGGAGAGAGATACCAGCCTGCTAAATTTATTTCTTCCTCCCCCTGGGGGTTGAAGTTCACACTTTCATAATGATATTTTTCTGGCGATATAGCAAGTATTTCTGCAGCATTATCTTTAACTTCCTCGCTGCGGGGGTTTAACATAATATAGGTGGTGATCAGGGAGATTAAAATAATTATGAGCAAAGCTATCAGCAGAAAGAATAAAATATATCTCAGAAATTTTATATTCTTTATTGAAAACATTTTTTAATCTCCCTCCAGCCTTTACCTTTATTGTTTTGCCAGCAGAATATCAGAGGCTCCTCCCCCTTATTGCCACTCTTTGATTACAAAATCATCGTCCATCAGCTGAAATTTCTCGTCCATACCGGAAGTTTTATATACTTCTTTGTCCTCGGTTATAAAGACAGCCTCCACTCCCGTCAAACTTTCGGCTAATTCCAACCCTCTATCAAGCCCCAGTACAAAAAGACCGGTGGAAAGAGCATCAGTTCTACTGGGATTTTCGGATACTACCGTGGTGCTTACTGCTCCTTCGTCTGCTGGATACCCGGTAGCAGGATCAACAATATGATGATATCTAGTATCATTATCATCAAAATATCTTTCATAGTCCCCTGAAGTAGCTACGGCAATTTGATTATCAATCAAATCTTCCTGGGAAATATCAACACTTCCCATGGCACTCCCTCGAGCTGAACGAGGGTTTTGAATACCTACTCTCCAGGGGGTTTCGTCAGGTTTTTCACCTAAGAGAACAATATTCCCTCCCAGGTTAACAAAGGCTCTTTCAATCCCCTGTTCCCGTAAAACTTCAATAGCTTTATCACCGGCATAACCCTTAGCTATAGCTCCCAGATCTAATATCATCCCCTCTTCTTCCAGATAAGCCGTTCCTTCCTCTTTATCAAGATGTAGTTTTTCATAATCGACTAACTGTATAGCCTCTTCTATCTCCTCTTCTGCTGGAACTGCCGGTCCTTCTTCACTGCCCCAGCCCCAGAGCAGGGTTAAAGCTCCAATTGTAGGGTCAAAGGCACCTTCATTTTCCTCAGCATATTCCTTAGCCAATGATAATACCTCTAATAACTCCTGATTTATATCTTCCACCTCGCTACCGGCATTTCTATTGATCTTATTTAAATCACTATCTTCATCGTAGAGATCTAAGAGAAGCTCTATTTCTTCCAGGCGCGAAAAAGCTTCAGCTACTGCTTCTTCCCCTCCAGGCCCGTAGGTGCGAAGGGTATTAACGGTATCTAGCATCATAGCTGTATTTTCATACTCCTCTAACTCTAAGTCCTCAGCCTGGTCCTGTCGCTGAGAATAAACACCAAAAATAACCACTCCTAGCAAAATCACCACTGTAATTGCCGTCATTATTTTATTATTCATTTAAGTTTACCTCCTGAGAAAAATTTAAAAGTAATTATATTTAAACCGCTGGAAAGCCCAGTAAAAAAAGTACTTGATTTTCCTGGGCAGGGCAACAGGCTGTAAATTTTGGGGACCGGCCAGGAAATATACTCTGTTATGCTCTTCCCTGCCAGGTAGCAAACTGGAAGGACCGTAACAATAAACTTGTGAAAATCCAGCCCTGTATAACAAGCTCTTTACTCTTTTTAAAGCAAAGGCTTTCTCCTGGTGCAGCTCCTGAAAGACTCTTTCTCTATCCTTTAAGTTTATAGATAAACGCACCTGCCAACTACAATCTTCTGAGCTAGCTAAATCCTCCCAGATACAATGGTAGTCCTGTCCTGTAAAGGTTAAGTATCCCTTTTTAATTGACTCCAATCTGCTGCAGGTATTATAATCAAAGAGCAGAAGGCCCTCTGCAGAGAGATTGCTTTTAGCCTGACAGAAAGTCTGATAGAGATCTTCCTCAGTTAACAGGTAATTTAAACTGTCAAATATAGCATAAATTAAAGAAAATTTAACCGGCAGAGTAAAGTTTCTAATATCCGCCTTCTTCAAACTGACTTTTTCTCGATAGGCTGCCAGTTTCCTCTCAGCTACCGTTAACATAGCCTGCGACCTATCTATACCAGTCACTTTACAGCTCCAGTCCAAAAAATGTTTCATCATGCTACCAGTTCCGCAGGCCAGCTCCAGCACCTGCTCTGGTTTAGTCTGGCCGTGATACATTAATAATAATTGCATAAATTTAAACCAAAAATTATAAGGTACTGCTGCCATCAAATCATCATATATTCTGGCAAAGGCCTGATTATAGTTTTCAGGTGGTTTATTGAATTTTTCCTGGGGGTAAGTTTTTTTATCGGTCATAGGAGATCCTCTCCTGCACCTGAAAATTAATTTAAGATTTCTCTGATAAAGGTTAAGAGAGGCTTGCGCCCCCTTCGGTTCTTAGCCGAGGTCAATAGTATTTTCTCTTTAGAAACTCCTAGTTTTTCAGCTATCAATTTTTGTTGTGGTTTTAACTGGCTATTTTTCAATTTGTCTGACTTTGTAGCAGCTATTATATATTTAATATCCATAGCCTTTAACCAATCGACCATCATAATATCGTCTTCACTGGGAGGATGACGAACATCGACGATTTGAATAATTCCCTTAAGATTAGAGCGCTGATGCAGATAATTTTCAATTAAAAAAGCCCACTTCTCCTTTTCCTGCTCCGGTACCTTAGCATACCCATAACCAGGTAGATCGACCAGGCAAAATCTATCATCAATATTAAAAAAGTTGATACTGCGAGTTCTCCCGGGAGTTTTACTTATGCGGGCCATCTTTTTCCTCCCTAAAAGCATATTAATTAAAGAAGATTTGCCCACATTGGACCTGCCAGAGAAAGCTATCTCTGGAAACTGATGTCGAGGCAGGTCTTCTAGTTGATGAGCGCTTTTCATGAATTCTACTTTGGCAAACAAAAAGCACCTCTCCTTTCTACAAAGTCAGGATTACAATAAATTACTTATTTTATATTTCAGCTCGAGCAAGAAAAGGAGATAGACCTATCCCTTGATATAACTGAGATAGGCCTATCTCCAATAGCAATTCTTAAGCAGTCTCTTCTCTATTCTCTTCTTTACGTATTATTTCTGGGTCTTTCCCCTCATTAATTACTTCTTTAGTGATAATACATTTGCTAACTGTAGAATCAGTGGGAATTTCATACATTATATCTAAAATAGAATCTTCCAGAACTGATCTCAATCCCCGGGCTCCAGTGCTGTGATCTAAAGCCTTGCGGGAGATGGCCAGTAGCGATTCTTCAGTAAACTCTAACTCCACTTCATCCATAGCAAAGAATTTTTGGTACTGTCTTACCAGAGCATTACGAGGTTCAGTCAATATTCTTACCAGATCTTCTTCTTCCAGTTCATTAAGAGTAACCTGGATAGGCATCCTACCGATAAACTCAGGTATTAAGCCGTAATGGAGAAGGTCCTCTGGTAAAACATGCTTTAAGGTCTCACCAATATTATCTCTTTCTTCACTGCTTTTAATATCGGCGCCAAAACCTAAAGCTTTATTGCTAATTCTATTTTGAATCATCTTTTCTAATCCATCAAAGGCACCACCGGCAATAAAGAGGATATTGGAGGTGTCTATCTGTATAAATTCCTGATGGGGATGCTTTCTTCCTCCCTGAGGTGGAACACTGGCCACAGTACCTTCGATTATCTTTAACAGAGCCTGTTGCACGCCCTCACCAGAGACATCTCTGGTAATGGAAGGGTTTTCTGACTTGCGAGCAATTTTATCTATTTCATCAACATAAATTATCCCTCGCTCTGCTTTTTCCACATCATAGTCAGCAGCCTGAATTAGTTTTAAAAGGATATTCTCTACATCTTCACCGACATAGCCGGCCTCCGTTAGCGAGGTGGCGTCAGTTATGGCAAAGGGTACATCTAATATACGGGCTAGAGTCTGGGCCAAAAGGGTTTTACCACAACCTGTTGGTCCCACCATCATTATATTGCTTTTCTGTAATTCCACATCATCTATCTTCATATCAGAGTTAATTCTTTTATAATGGTTATATACTGCTACAGATAAGGTCTTCTTAGCTCTCTGCTGCCCCACCACATAATCATCAAGAATTTCCTTTATTTCCACCGGGCGAGGTATTTTATTTAAATTTAAATCTATATCCTCACTAAATTCTTCTTCAATAATCTCATTACAGAGCTCAATACACTCATCACAGATATAAACCCCAGGTCCTGCTACTAGCTTTCTCACCTGTTCCTGAGACTTACCACAGAAAGAACATTTTAATTGACCTTTTTCGTCACCGAATTTAAACATTCAATCACCTCATTAGGCTGATCATATTACTTTTTATCTTCTTCTAATTCATTGCGAGTTATCACTTCATCTATAATACCATAATCCAGAGCCTCTTCTGCTGTCATGAAATAATCTCTTTCCACGTCTTCCTCTATTTTATCTACACTCTGTCCGGTGTGCTTGGAAAGAATTTCATTAAGAGTGCCTCTAATCCGCAGAAGTTCTTTGATGTGAACTTCAGCTTCACTGGCCTTACCCTGAATTCCACCAGCTGGTTGATGAATCATAACCCTGGAATAGGGCAGTCCATGCCTTTTTCCTTCAGCACCGGCAGCTAACAGCAATGCTCCAGCACTTGCTGCCTGACCCATGCAGATTGTCACGACATCTGGTTTGATATATTGCATGGTGTCATACATGGCCAGAGCTGCAGTTACAGAACCACCGGGACTATTGATATATAAATAGATATCTTTATCTGGATCTTCTGCTTCTAAAAATAACATCTGAGCAATAACTAGATTTGCTATCTCGTCAGTCACGTGAGTCCCTAGAAATATAATCCTATCCTTTAATAAACGGGAATATATGTCATAGGACCGTTCACCTCGATTGGTTTGCTCTACTACCATTGGCACTAAATTCATATATTTCCACCTCCAGTCAGCCAAAAGGCTGAACTATATTTTGGATAAATTTACTTCTTAAATATTTATTTGCTTTATATATATTTTAATTGTTTTCTCTCAGGAAATCAATAGTCTTTTCCATTTTCAGGCCTTTTTTCATCATTTCTAACTGTCCCTGCATCTGGAAAAAGGCTTTTACCTGTTCAAGATCCTGGTCATTAGCCTCAGCTATTTCCGTTAACCTCTCCTCTAACTCTTCTTCCTCTACCTCTATTTCCTCTTCAGCTGCTATGGCTTCTAAGACTAGATTATTACGAGCACGTTTAGCAGCGATATCTCGATTATTACTGCGCCATTCCTCCTGGTCTATATCAAGATGTTCAAAATAATCCTGTATATTGATGCCCTGAGACTGCATGTTTTGTGCCATCTGCTGGAACATTTGGTCTAATTCATCTTCAATTAATTTCTCAGGAACATTAACTTCAGCGTTTTCAGCAGCTTTCTCAATTATTTTATCTTCAATTTCATGCTGCTGTTGATGTTCTTTTTCCTCCAGTAATGTTTCTCTTAAATCCTCTTTATATTCCTCTAAAGTCTCAAATTCTGTCATTTCGGCAATAAATTCATCATCAAGTTCAGGCTCTTCCTTTTCCTTGATTTCTTTTATTATGACCTCAAAAACAGCATCCTTTCCTGCTAAATCTTCAGCCTGATAGTCCTCGGGAAAAGTCACTTCAATTTCATAAGGTTCTTCTCTAACATTTTTGCCGATTAGCTCTTCTTCGAAACCAGGAATAAAGGATTTAGAACCAATCTCTAGAACATACTCCTCAGCTGAACCTCCTGGAAAAGTTTCTCCATCAATATATCCGGTAAAGTCAATCACCACATGGTCTCCAAATTGCACATCAGTTCTATCAGCACTGAGGAGTTGAGTATTTTCCTGTTTCAATCTCTCTAATTGGGCTTCTATCTCCTCTTCTTCCACAGTAACTTCTTCCATTTCGATATCAAAACCTGTATATTCACCAAGCTCCACTTCCGGCTTTACCTCCACTTCAGCGGAAAAAGAAGCGGGCTCGTCTTCTGCTATATAGTAATCATCTATCTCTGGCTGATCTATAGGTTCGATGCCACTTTCCTCCACTGCCTGGGAATAGTTTTTAGGTATTAATATATCTAAGGCATCACTATGCAAAACCTCTTTGCCAAAACGGGCTTCTAAAACCTTGCGGGGAATTTTACCCTTGCGAAAACCAGGTAGCTCTACGTCTTTGACAACTTTTTTATAGGCCTGGTCTAAAGCCATATTAACCTCATCTTTGTCTATGGTGACCTCCAATTTAACTTTATTTCCTTCCAGATCGCTTTTATTAACCTCCATATTATTGCCTCCCTAAAAAGCATAATTCTATTAAAAATCCACTCTGCCGCTACAATTTTTAAAATTTACGCCAGCAAAATATATATCTATATAAAAAAATAATGGTGCGGAAGGGGGGATTCGAACCCCCACAGGATAAAACCCACTAGATCCTAAGTCTAGCGCGTCTGCCAGTTCCGCCACTTCCGCCCATTAAAAACATTATAACTATTTGACTTTATCTCATCATAAAACCATAATAATGTTAGCACATCGCCTGGCAGTTGTCAAGGAAAAATGAAACAAAAATAAAAGCAGGAAAAAGACTAAAGATCTTGAATAAGTATATATAGAAAAGACTTTTACTTTTGATTGTCATAACTAAATTAGAAAGGGGAGCCTCACCGGAGGCTGAGAGGATGGCGACATCGACCCTTATAACCTGATCCTGATAATGCAGGCGCAGGGAAATATAAATTAGCACTCCTCCAGTTTCCGGTAGCACCCTCGAAATGGGAGGAGTTAATTTTTTTATGAAAAACAATGTCAAGATGTTAGCAGAGATCGCCGTTGCTGTTGCTCTCTCTACTGTCTTAAGTTATCTGACCCTCTTTCGGATGCCGCAGGGTGGTTCGATTAATCTGGAGATGTTACCTTTACTCTTCATAGCTTTCCGCTGGGGAGGAGTTCCTGGAATAGCAGCAGGTGTTCTCCATGGTCTGGTGCAGCTTATCACCGGAGCCTTTGTGGTACACCCGGCTCAGTTTATCCTGGATTATCCTTTAGCCTATGGACTTTTAGGGGTGGCAGGTTTCATACCCATCTTCCGTAAGGATAATTCCATCAAGAAACCATCCTTCGTTATAGCCTTGATCTTCGGTGGGAGCGCCCGTTTCATCTCTCACTTCTTTTCCGGGGTTATCTTTATTGAAGATTTTGCGCCGGAGATAGAAAATGCCTGGTCCTATTCAGCAATCTATAATCTAAGTCATCTGCTGCCGGCTCTAATCTTATCAGCTCTGGTGATCTATCTGATGCATCGCCAGACCAAAGAGGTCCTTCTCCAGCAGCTTGACCACTGATTTGGAATATAGAAAAACAAGTCAGGATACTGTTGATATTCTGCTATAATTGAAGGTGGAACTAAAAAAGGCCCCGAAACCGGGGCCTTGTTTCTCTAAAACCAGATTTTAAAAGTAAAATTTAGGTTGATTAAAAGATTCATGATCTGATAACAATTTTTTAATTAAAGTTCTGGAAAGAAAAGACCTAATTCTCTCTCGGCAGCTGCCGGAGAATCTGAAGCATGGACTAAATTATCGGGTTCCATGTGAGCTGCCAGATCTCCTCTAATGCTGCCAGGAGCCGCCTCTACAGGATCAGTTGCTCCAATTAAAGACCTGACTTTAGCTATTGTCCCCTCAGGTCCCGCTATAACTAAAGCTGCCATTTTTCTCCCGGCAAATCCTGAAACAATACTATCATAAAAATCCTTGCCTCTATGTTCTTTATATAATTCCGCCAGAATCTCTTCTTTAAAAGAGGTCAGTTTAATCTCCTCTACCGTCAGATCCGCTCTTTCCAATCTAGCAATAATCTCCCCTATTAATTTTCTTTCAATTGCTTGAGGTTTAAGTAATACTAGAGTTTTTTCTGCCATGGTCAATTCATCTCCTATTTTAAGATATTTAGCAAAGTTCCTTTTTTAAGCAAAGTAAAGTTCTTTTAATTTTTTTATCAATTGCTTTTCATTTTTGCCTGTTAGAAAAAATTCAGGTATTTTCCAGGGGTTATCCGGTTTGAATCCGCTGGGATTGGCTAAAATATCTTTGATTCTGGTCAGATATTTCTCCGCTGTTGCTTCCCAGGTGTAGTTGGTCTTAACTCTTTTAAGCCCTGCTGAATGATATTCTTGCCACTTTTCTGGGCTAGCTAATATTTCCAGCAAACCCCGGGCTATATCTCCAGGATCCTCAGGATCTATTAAAACCCCAAACTTCTGCCCCTCTTCTTGCAATATTTCTGCTGGTCCCCCATTACAGGTTGCTGCAACTGGAAGGCCCGAAGCCATTGCTTCTATAGGAGCCAGACCAAAGGGCTCATGAAAGGCTGTTAAGGCAAAGACTGACTTTCGCCGGGCTAAAAGACGATAACAGGAAGCTAATTCCTGTTGACTACCTAAAGAAAAGAGGCTCACTTTTCCTCGCAGGTCATGGTTATTAATAACTGCCATTATCTCTGCCAGTATTTCTTGCTCTTCTGGGCCAGCCTGGCTATAATCATTAAAGGGATTATCGATACCGCGCAGGGTCATCACTAGATTAGCTTTATCCTGGAGATGCTGATTATAGGCAAAGGCCTTAACTAACCCCAGATGATTTTTCTTGCTATCAAGCCTGCTGGCAGCTATTACAGCTGGTAAATCCCGGCGTTCTGCAGCAATATCTCGGGCAAAAGCTTCTTTGAGTTTACTGGCTATTTTGTCATCTTCAGGTCCACCCCGGGGATTGAAGATATCTGTATTGACTCCTGGGGGGGCCAGGGCAAATTTTTTCTCTGAGTCAGTTTCTACCGCCCCCTGATAGGCCCGGTGACCGTATTGTTTTATTCTTTCCTGGTTGGTGGAGACAAAAATAGTAGCTGAATTAGCCATGCTAATTCTCTCTGCCGTCAATCGACAGTGAAAATTAAAGCGCTCCAACATCTTATCTAAATTATCTTTATCCAGGGCCAGTTTATCCATTTTTTGTGCTCCCAGAGAATGCCCGGTAAAACTAAAGGGTATATTGGTTTTTTGAGCAAAAATTGCTCCAGCCAATCCTCCATCTCCATAGTGGGTGGTTACAAAATCTGGCTTTCTTCCCTCCTGTCGATAAAAGTCCTCGATTCCAGCTACATAGTCCTTTAAATGAGGCCAGAGCTTCTCCTTGGGCAAAAATTCATCACCGCCAAAGGGAAGTCGCACAATCCGCACTCTATCACTGCCAGGATAATGCTCTATTTTATCAGCAAATTCCGGCCATTGAGGGTCCTTTATCTGCCTGGTAAAAATATCGACGTCAATTTGATATTCCTGGGCTAAGGCCAGGGCCACTTCTTTAACATAAACTAACTGCCCTCCAAAATCGGGATGTTCAGTCCAATAACTATCCTCAGAATCAAAGTTGCCCTGAGGATTAAAAAAAGCAATAAGTTCAGGGCTGGACATTTCATTTACCTCCTTTTAGGAAATATTATACTTGGCTAATAAATTCTCAGCAGCTGGTAGATTTATCATTGCTCCAATCTGCTTTAATACCTCTGCTGAGGTGGCATTACCGAGCTTTAAAGCTGCTGCCAGAGATTTTCCCCGCAAAAGTCCAGCATAAAATCCTGACCAGAAGGCATCACCTGCTCCAGTGGTATCAATAACTTCTCTGGCTAAAGAGGGGAAGTGCTGTTGGTGGCTTCCAGTAGAGGCCAGAAGGCCGTCGGCTCCCAGTGTTAAAATGACCAGTTTAGCCCCGGCCTGATGAAAATCCTTTATATAAGCCTCTCTGCTCTTTTCGCCAAACAAAAACCTGGCATCATCCAGAGAAGGCTTAACAACATCAACCATAGCCAACAATTTTTTCATATATCTTGAGCCCTTTTCTTTGCCCTGCCACAGCTGGGGCCGATAATTAGGGTCCAGAGATATCAACCTGTTTTTGTCCCGGGCTATATTTATAACTTTCTCTATAGTCAACCTTCCCTTAGGGGCTGTGAGTGAAAAACCTGATAGATGGATTATCTTTGAATCAGAGATTTTTTGAGGGGAGACCTGCTCCGGTGATAGATTGGTATCAGCCCCTCGATAGGCCAAAAATTCTGGTGATTCCTGACTTCTGGTAACTAATACCAGGGTAGTATTTTTATCTTTATCCATCCTAACCTCTGTAATTTCAACTCCCTTAGCCTCAAGTCTCTTACAGAGATAATCACCCAGTCCATCATTACCTACCCTGCTAATTAAAGAGGTCTTATGGCCAAGCATGGATAGATTCATGGTAATATTTGCTGGTGAGCCCCCAAAATATCTACGAAAGTTTTCAGCCCCAGCAAAACTTCCTGTTTCTTCAGAAGATATTAAGTCCACTACCACTTCCCCCACGGCTAAAAGATCTATTTCTCCTGAGCTCAGCGCCTGTTTTTTGCTAAAACTAAAGTCCAAATTTATCCCTCCAATTTTCCCGCCTTATTCCTTATGGCTGGCTATTAAGAGGTACTGCCAGCTTGATAAATCAACAATTTTTGTGTTACGGCCATATTTATAAAAGAAGTCTGCCAGTTTATCCGGAGAATAAAAACAACCTGGTTCTCCGGCCAATTCTTCTAGTCTTTTCATGACTTTAGTTTTTATATTACTGGGGTAAAACTCTAAAATTATCACCTGGCCTGATTCTTTTGCTATCCTATTCATCTCAGCCAAAGCAGCTCCGGTTCTTGTAAAATGATGCAGGGCATCCAGGCAAAAGACAATATCACAGCAATCATCATCTAAGGGCAGTTTCTGCACTTGAGCCTGTACCAACCTTGCTTTTCTTCCCCGGACTCTTTTTTCAGCCTTCTTTAACATTTTTTCTGAAGCATCGACTAATATTAATTCGTTATCCTCAGGCAAAAAATCCAGCAATTGACCGGTCCCTGCTCCAATATCACAGATGACATCATCTTCTTTTATCTCAGTTTCTCTGACTGCCTTCTTTAAAGTCTTAGAATGACCTACCAACTTCATAAAGGCATCATAAAAGGGGGCTACTAGCTGAAAAAAATTCATTATTACCCTCCATCCAAATTAGCCATTTAGAATATAATAATAAATTATAGATAAGACCGTTATACCAGCTGCTGTACCTGTAAAGGGTATTACCAAATCCCGGTAATATTTCTTCAGGGTAGTGTCAAAATATTCCACCGTCATCAGATTACATAAATGAAAGGGAGAAAGAATATAGCCGAAATAACTGCTGCTAAATATTATCATATGCCAGAGGCTATAAAGATCACTATCATTGAAGAGGACTAATAAAATAGGATAGGCAATACCAATTGCCCCTACATGATTACCGGTCAAGAGACCGGCCAGAAAGGGAATAATTATAGCCAGCAATAATAGCGGTATGCCAGCTTCCATAAATAATTCTGTTAGATTAAATACCCCTTCAGAGTTTTCAATATATGTTCTAAAGATCATAATCCCCAATACTCCAAGAGTTAGTTTGCCATTGAAGCCATCTTTTATCATCCTCAACTTAAAAGTATTTTTCTTAAGTATGATCACAAATAATATTCCCACTATCAAAGAGGTGGTAAATTCTATCGGCAAAAATATCGGAGGAAAGAGCACAATGATAAAGGGCATTAAAACAGATAAAATTTTGCCAGCGGAGGGTTTATCCTCATTATCCTTATTCTTTTTCTCCTCCTGAGTTGCCTTCTCTGCTAAAGGTCGTTTAGTCTGGTCGACAGAGGTCTTGGTATAATAAAGCCAGCCTATTATAATCATCAAAGCCACAATCGGCAGATGCATGGCTGCTATGGTATAAACATCGAGGCCTGAAAGAGAAGAAGCAATAATTAAACTGGGCATGTAGGGAAAAGAAAAATACCAAAGATGGCGATAATAAATATTTAATGAAGTCATTCTGGCCCCTGACATCTCCATTTTTTTGCCGATGGGTGCTATAATTGGCGCTGAGAAAATTGCTCCTCCTGGTATTGGCAGCATCCCGATCACTGAAGGTATGGCTGTTATAGTCAGATAAAGATTGTTGATAAAATAACGGGTAATCTCTATCAAATCCTGTAATAAACTAGTTTCCTTCATGATATAGGCAAAAACTGTCACCAGGGCTACTAAAGCCACTAACTGTATGGTTATAGGATCGACTAAAGCCGTTAAGAGGGTGGGGAAAAAAGCCTGCAAATTGGCAATAAAGTTATCAGTAGCTGTAAAACCCACCAGCACTGAACCGGCTAGCATGGCTGTAGCCAGCGACCTATTTTGTGAAAGCAGATAGATTACTAAAAAGAATGCAGTTATGGTTCCGGTAATGGAAATCATTATTGGCCTCCTGTGCTGTCTTGTTTAAAAAAATCAATAAAATATTTGTTTAGGAGTTAGCTAAGTATATTAATCTAAAGCTATTTTATCCTATAGTAGATTCTTTTTCAAATTTAAAATCCAGAAAGCCGAGATATACCCCCAGCTCTCTGGATTTTTTGAACTTTATAATAAATATTTGTTATGCCATTTTAATCTTCGCCTTTAAAATAAGGTTTGCCAATAGCTTTAGGAGGAATGGCTTTACCGATAAAGCCAGCCAGTACTATTATTGTCAGCACATAGGGGATAGCTCTAATCAATTCCGATGGGATATAGGCAAAGCTAACCCTTATCGATATTGCTTCGGCATAGCCAAAGAGAAGTGCTGCGCCAAAGGCTCCTATAGGATGCCATTTACCGAAAATCATGGCCGCCAGGGCTATAAAACCTCGTCCCTGAGACATATCTCTGACAAAGGCGCTGTACTCACCTATTGAAAGATGAGCTCCTGCCAGTCCAGCTAAAGCCCCACTTATTAAGACACAGATAAACCTGTATTTATTAACGTTTATACCCAGAGTATCGGCTGCACTGGGGTGTTCTCCAATCGATCTAATGCGCAATCCCCAGGGGGTTTTAAAGAGGACAAACCAGGCCACCGGAACTAAAGCTATAGCTACAAAGGTCAGGGGATTATAACGCATACCTAAAACTCTTACCGGCGGTAGTCTGGGAGCCCGGGGGGAGGTGCCTGAGACACCAAATAGGACCTGCATTAAATATATTGTCAGACCAGAGGCAAAGATATTAATACCTGTGGCTACCACAATCTGATCAGCTTTAAAGGTAACACAGACCACTGCTAAAATTAGAGCAAAAACTAATCCTCCAACTAAAGCATAGAGCACCCCTATCCAGGGGTTACCAGTTAATCCTGAACCATATACAGCGGCAAAGGCTCCAAAGAGCATCATCCCTTCAAGAGCAATATTTATGACACCTGATCTTTCGTTGAAGACTCCACCTAAAGCTGCCAGAATCAACGGAGTGGCATAACGAAAACTAATTAGTAATAGTGGAAGCGAAAACATCTGAAATAGGGTATCCATTACTCAGTCTCCCCCTTTTCTCTCCTTTTAAGCAGAAACCATTTCAACATCTGCAGACCGGCAACAAAGAATATTACCAGGGCCTGAATAATAGTTACAATCTCCGAAGGAATACCAACAAACTGCATCTCCAGTCCTCCCTGGGTCAACCCACCAAACAAAATTCCTGCTAATACAATACCGAAGGGATGATTTCGTCCCAGAAGGGCTACAGCTATTCCGGTAAAACCTAAATCAGCATCCATGCCGGACATGAAGGTATGGTGGGTACCTAAAGCTTCGCCAGCACCGGCCAGTCCAGCCAGAGCTCCGGCAATAACCATCGATAGTATTATGGTCTTACTGGAGCTAATACCGCCGTATTCAGCGGCCGAGGAATTAAAACCAACAGCTCTTATTTCATATCCTACGGTAGTTTTAAAGAGCAAATACCAGAGCACCGCGGCAGATATTAAAGCCAAAATAAAATTTAGATGGAGCCGCAGTCCCGGTAGAGCAAAAACATCGATTAAAGGAATCTGTCCAATAATCGGCATCTCCGCCATATCAACAAATCTTACCAATCTTGCCGATTCTTCAATGGTCGGTAAAGCCTGTCTGCCTCCTGTGCGAAAGCGGTCTATACCATATCTAATGGTCAATTGAATAGCAATGTAATTGAGCATAATAGTGGTGATAACTTCATGAGCCCCTTTGTATGCCTTTAATAATCCAGGAATAAGACCCCAGATAGCTCCAGCAGCCATAGCTGCCAGAATTGCTAAAGGTACATGAATAATAGAGGGTAGACCGGTAAAATAAAAACCTACAAAACCAGCAGCAAAACCTCCCACTAATAACTGACCTTCCCCTCCAATGTTAAAAAGACCGGCTTTAAAGGGCAGGGCCAGGGCAAAGCCGGTAAAAATCAAGGGAGTTGCTCGCCAGAGAGTATTCAAAAACTCCCTCCAGCTGCCAATAGAACCAATGTATAAAGCATGGTAGGCATCTAAAGGAGATTCACCGGCTAATAATATAAAGACTGTTCCTACCAGGAGGGCAACTAAAATTGAAAATAAAGCAAAGCCCAATTCTATCAACAGATTAATAAATTTACTCCCAGTATCAGTTTTGGTTGTCTGTAAATCACTCACCTGTCTTTACCTCCTTGCCACTTCCAGTCATAAGACGGCCAATCTCTCTTTCATCGGCTTCTTCAGCTGTAAAGGTATCAACAATTTCACCTTCATAAATAACACCGATTCTATCACTTAAGGATAAAATCTCATTTAACTCTGCTGACACCAGTAAAATAGCCGTCCCTTCATCTCTTTTATTTATAAGCTGCTTATGAATAAATTCGATTGAACCAACATCTACTCCGCGAGTCGGTTGTGATGCTATTAGTAATTTCGGCTCTTGAATAAACTCCCGGGCAATAATAACCTTCTGCTGATTTCCGCCAGAAAGCTTGCTGGCAAGGTTATTATGACTGCTGGTCCTCACATCAAAGTCACCTATCAAAGATTTGGCATGCTCTTCAATCTCTTTATAATCCATAAAAATCGAACGGGAATAAGGACTCTGATGGTGAAAGCCCAGGATAAAATTCTCACTTAAAGTAAAATTGGTCACTAAGCCCCGGCGCAGTCGATCTTCGGGAATATGTCCTATTTTTCTATCCTTTAATTTCCGGGCTGACAAATTGGTTATATCTTCTCCCTGATAAAAAACCTGTCCTTCTTCAACAGGTCTAAGTCCTGTCAGGGCTTCCACCAATTCTGTCTGACCGTTGCCCTCAACTCCTGCAATTCCATAAATTTCTCCTTCTTTTACATTTAAGGAAATACCATTGACTGTCTTTAAACCTCTATTATCTCTAACATGAATATTTTTAACCTGCAAAACTTCTTTGCCGGGTTTGGCTTTATCCTTCTCAACTCGGAAAAGAACCTCCCTACCGACCATTAGCTCAGCTACATCTTTCTCCGTTACACTGGAGGTCTCTACACAGTCCACACTCTTGCCATCTCTTAAAACAGTAATCCGATCAGAAATAGTCTTAACTTCTTTCAATTTATGGGTAATAAATATCAGGGTCTTACCCTGCTCCCGCAGAGAATTAAAAATTTCAAAGAGTTCATCTATCTCCTGGGGAGTTAATACAGCAGTGGGCTCATCGAATATCAACAGATCAGCTCCGCGATATAAAATTTTAATAATCTCCACTCTCTGCTGCATCCCCACCGAAATATCCTGAATCTTAGCATCAGGATCGACCTTTAAGCCATATTTTTTAGAAATCTCTTCCACCTGTTCTCGAGCTCTGTCATAATTTATTGCCAGACCCTGGCGGGGCTCTGCTCCCAGAATTATATTTTCAGTTACAGTCAGGGTATCAATTAGTTTAAAGTGCTGGTGGACCATCCCGATGCCTAAGTTAATAGCCTGCTGGGGATCGGTCATATTAATCTTTTCTCCATCATAAAAAATTTCTCCGGCATCACTGTCATAGAGCCCATAGAGCACCTTCATTAGAGTGGTCTTACCCGCTCCATTTTCTCCCACCAGAGCATGTATTTCTCCTTTTTTAACTAATAGATCAACATTATCATTGGCTTTAACTCCTGGAAATATTTTGGTGATCCCCCTCATTTCCAGCAGGTAATTATTTTCTCCAGACATGTTGTAAGCCTCCCTACAGCTTTAGGTCTCAAACAAAAAATTAATATTAAGTAAAATTATTGCAAAGGAAAAGAGATTAAATCAGAACCCCACCAAAACTGGTGGGGTTTTAATTGCTCAAATCATCCAAAGAAACCTGATTATCTCAATTGCCAATAAAATTAAGGGTTAATTAAAAGTCCTGACGACCAGTCTCTGACCAGTCTTCTATTTCTATTTCACCATCAATTATCATCTGTTTGATCTCTTCAATTCTATCGGCATGTTCTGCTGTAACTTCTTCTTTTAACTGTCTAATTTTTTCCAGCTCGTCTTCGTCAATTTCGCCCTCTTCTAAAGCTATTTTTTCTTCTTCAACATCGGTTAAACTGGTAATACCTGTTCCACCATCTTCCAGACCAAAGACCACATTTTCTCCGCCAGGAAGTTCGCCGGCCATGGCATCTTCAACAGCATTAAAGACAGCTACATCTACAACTTTAAGCATACTGGCTATTATATGACCTGGATAAAGGTGATTCTGGTTAACATCTACTCCTATTGCCAGTTTGTCTTCCTCTTCTACTGCTTCAAAGGCACCTAGACCACTTGCTCCAGCCGCATGATAGATGATATCGGCATCATTATCAATCTGCCCCAGGGCAATCTCTCTTCCTCTTGAGGGGTCATTAAAAGAGTCAGCATATCCACTTTCAATATTGATGTCCTCATCAATATACCGAGCGCCCTGTACATAGCCTCCTTCAAAACGATTAATTAAGGGACTATCTATACCGCCAACATAACCTATTGTACCAGTTTCACTGGCCAGGGCCGCCAATGCTCCCACTAAAAAGCTACCGTGATGTTCAGCAAAAATCAAACCAGTAACATTATCCAAATCTTCATGGGGCTCATCAACATGGGCAAACTGGACATGAGGATATTCCGGTGCAATTTCCACTACATCCTCAGCCTGCAGAAAACCAACGGCTATAACCAAATCAAAACCTCTTTCAGCAAATCGACGCAAAGAGGGGTTGAAATCTGCCGGGCTATCTGGTTCAATAGCTCCATATTCAATCCCCAGCTCATCCACGGCTCTCATCAAACCGGCCTGGGCTGCATCATTAAAGGATAAATCTCCCAGACCACCTTCAGAATAAACTATTCCTACCCTAAATTCTTCTGCCTCAACGGGCTGAGCAAAGCCTGCTAAACCAATCACAAAGAGAAAGCTAAAAATTAGCGCTAAACTGATTACTTTACTTTTCAATAAAATTACCCCCTTATTGTAATAAAAAATTTATTTTTATATCAATATAAATATATCATCTATAAAGCTTTGTTGCAACCAAAATAGTTCTTTTATTTATTGATTTTTTTAGTGGCTTTAGCAAATTAGCCACTGCAGGACAACTGTGTTATAATATTATACGAGATAATAATACTTCTTGGGAGGAATAAACTGTGTACACTCAACGAAACCAGGACGATTACATGTTGTTTTTAGGCAGAACAGCCAGTGGTCTGGGTTTATTGGGGGCTTTGATTGCAATATTATTAGGTTTTTTACAAAATTTTTCTGGTGTAGCAATATTTTTTCTGGCCCTGCTGCTATTTTACATCGGTATGACTTCTTTCTGGGGAATGTATAATTTAAATCAATGGTTCAAAAAATATCGTTCCCGGCTACCTGAACCCCTCTGGCAGTTAGCCAGAATACCGGTGATTTTTTTGGGGTTCCTGCTGGGTATTCTGCTCTATGGTATTTTCCATCAATTTGTTTTGCTACTGGCCCTAGATGATGGATCGGGAAAACCAGGAGTTTTAGCTTCTCTTATTTTGCTATTACCCTTTATCGGACCTCGTTTTGCCAACTATATTGATTACTCCCCCTATGGCCGACAAAAAAGGGGGTGAGCACTACTCAAACCCATAATCAAAGATAAATCTGGCTAAACTTTTAACTTCTATGGTGACCCTTTTGCCCAGAGGAGATAACTCATCTAAATAATATTTAACACCATTTATTTTTAGATACTGATCTGGAAAACTGCTTACCCGGTAGGTTAACTGAGAAAATTCTTCCTGTTGATTGCTCAAGACAAAGTTGCCCTCTTCCCTGCTAAAATCACCTCGAGAAAGGGGCAGGCCAGCCCCATAAGAGCTGTAAACTGTTTTAATAAGCTCAAAACCAGTCGCTGTGGTGGTGAAATATTCTTCCACTGGAATCTGTTCCACTGAATGAATATAGTTATATTTTAGCTCACCTTCCCTTAAAATGGGCTTAAGAACCCTCTCCTCCTCGCCATCTATAACCAGCAAAAATACCTGACTGTTAAGGATAAAAGCAAAGAGTAAAACTATGATTGTTGCCAGCAAAAATTTTTTTCTGTTCATCACTATAACCTCATTCTATTCCAGCAGCTAATCGATAACCTGCTGGCAGAATAAATTTACCAGCTCGGGGTCAAATTTGGAGCCTGCCTGCTGCTTTAAGGTAGCCAGCGCTGCTGTTTTTTCCATCAGCGGACCTGGTTTCTTTTTATTGACCATACTATCATAGGCATCAATAATCGCAATAATCCGGGAAGTTAAGGGAATATTTTTGCCAGAGAGTCCCCGAGGATAGCCACTGCCGTCCCATCTCTCATGATGATAGAGTATAGCTTTAGCAAGATGGGTCAATTTATCTGAGGACCTGGCAATACGATAACCAATCTCTGGGTGTTTCTCCATTTCCCTGTTTCCAATTTTTTTCTCGTTTTTCAGTTCATGGGCCAGGGTAAATTCATTTTCAGGAATTGATATTAGACCTATATCATGGAGAAAAGCTGCTTCAGCTAATTTATTTATCTCTCTTTCTGGCAGTTCCAGTTCCTGGCCAAAACTGATGGCCATTTCCTTTAATCGCCGACAGTGCTCTCTGCTCTCATATTTCTTCTCTCCTAATTTATCAAGGAGAGTGTCGATTATTATATTTCTAGTTTTATCACTTTCTTGAAATTTATTTTCATACATGGAGGCATCAGCGTTTTTGAGGACTTCTCTTATATCCTGTGCTTCTTTTTCTTTGCAGGAAAGACCTAAAGCTATGCTCAAAGGTATAATACAATCAGATATCTCAGCTGAATTTTCCTGGATCCGATTAATTATCTTTTTGGCTTCGCGGCGAGAAGTCTGGGGCAGGATTATCATAAATTCATCTCCCCCGGTGCGGCCAATAATATCCTCCTGACGACAGGACTTTTCTAAAACATCAGCTATTAATTTCAGCATTCTATCCCCCTGCTCATGACCAAAGGCATCATTAACCAGTTTCAAACTGTTGACATCGCCGACAATAATGCTAATAGGGAGCTGTCTTTTAGTATCGAGTCTTTCTAACTCCTCTTCTATATACTGTCTATTATAAAGACCTGTTAACTTGTCATGAAAACCCAGATAGCGGATCTCTTCCTCAGCCCGGACCCTCTCAATGGCTGTAGCAGTATGAGAAATCAAAAGCTCTGCCAGATGAAGATCACTCTGAGTAAATTTATTATATTCTGTGGAAATAACCTGGAAAACTCCATAATCACCAATGGGCACGGAGATAGCTGATTTGTATTCCGATTTAACAGGATTGGCCTCGGGTTCTTCCCTTATATCCGCTGTTAGCCTGGACTCACCAGTTTGATAGACCATACCAGCAACCCCCTCATCTACCGGCATTGTTAAAGAGCCATCTTCAGGCACACCGGAAGAGGTTGCTTTAACTTCTAGCAAATCCCCCTCTACAATATCCAGAGAGCAGACATCAAATTCCAGAATCTTTTCTGCTGCCTCCACTGTTAACTGATAAATATCTTCTTCTCTATTAACAACTGCCAGCTCCTTGGCCACTTCATGCAGGCCTTCAATCTTTTGTCGCCCCTGATATCTCTCTGTCATATCTCTTATAACCATAACCACTCTATTACTGCTGGCAGCTGTCATTCGGCCCTCAAAATGTTTCTGACCTCCTATGACCTCAAGTTCATATTCAAAGACCTCAATTTCAAGACTTGCCAGAGCTCTTTTCAGATGTGTCATAATTTTGTCAGCAACATCCTGGGGCAATACCTCAGCTATTTTCCTGCCCAGCAGTTGATTGCGCGGGGCATATAGATTACCGGCCTGGCCGGTCCATATTCGTTTATAACGTCCCTCGGCATCTAAAACAACCAGTAAATCAGGAAGAGTGGATATAATTGATTGAAAAATTTCTTCCTTTTCAAAGAGTTCCTTCTCGGCAATTCTTTGTTCGGTAACATCACTGGCCAGACAGGCTACTGCTTCAACCTCATCGCTATCCGGAGAGATCTGGATTGGAGTTCTAATTATCTCTAAAATCCGGGCCTGGCCCTGACCATTGGTGAGAGTCTGTTCCGTAACCAGTCTTCTGTTTTTCTCAAAGGCAAATTGATTATCCAGGATCATATTTTGGGCCTCTTCTGCCGGGAAAAATTCTCGACAATCAGTCCCCCTGATGTCCTCCAAGGACTTTCCTATAAATTCACCATGAACATTGTTAGCCTCTCTATAAGTGGAATCATCACTTAATATCCAGGCCTGCAATTGATTATCCTGAAAAAAAGAATTTTTCAAGATATATTCATAGCTTAATTCCTGCTCCTGGTAATCTTCATTTCTCCGATCAAAAAAACTGCTCAATGCTACCACCTCAAGATATAGCTATAAAAGATTAAGAAAAAAGTCTTATTTATATTTCTTCTGGAAATCTTTGCTTTCTCCTGCCTTTAACCAAACAACCTTATCAGGCTTTTTATAAATTTAACGCTATTAATTATTTGTGCTAAAAAGTTTAAAAAAATGTTGACATTTTGATAATTTTCTGATATATTATAAATAGAAGCAGAAAAAACTATTCAGGTAGTAACTCCATCGTTCTGGTGAGAAGTGACCGACTTTAAACATTTAAACTAATAATTGTTACGAGATTTTGAGGAGCAACTGAAAATTAAAGTAAGTTGAAGTAGCAAATGATTAACTGATTAAGTGGTTAATTTATTCTCTTAGGCTTGATGGCAGAGATCTGACCGTTGCTTGGCAGAAAGAACCTGAATAGCTGCGAATTTTTCTGCTTCTGCTAAATTAGAGAGCGGGACCCGAGGGGTCCCGCTTTTATTTATGGTTTATTTATACTTTTTTTTATATTGTTTTATATTTTATTTATTGTACCTATAAATATCTATTAAAACTATCTCAAGTGAGCCTTGCCTTTATAGACCAGCCCCCGGGCTCCATCCAGGGTTATTTCTTCCCCTTTTTCTAATTGGTTTATCTTATCTCCAGCCCCTACAACTACTGGTTTACCTAAATTTAAGCCCACTATGGCCGGATGGGAGGTAAGTCCTCCTTCAGCAGTAATTATAGCAGCAGCTTTTTTGATAGCCGGTATATATTCTTTATCGGTCATTCTGGTCACCAGAATATCTCCTTTTTTCACCTGAGCAATAGCTTCTTTAGCATTTTTAACAGGGACTGCAGGTCCAATTACTATTTTTTTGCCTACACCCATGCCTTCAATAATTGGTTTGCCAACTACATCGACTTTTATCAAATTAGTAGTTCCTGGAATACCCACCGGAGCTCCTGCTGTTATGATTACCATATCGCCATCTTTCACCAGGCCTTTTTTCAAAGCCACCTTGGTGGCATTATCAATCATTTCATCGGTAGAATCTGTTACTCCTGATACCAGAGGATAAACTCCCCAGCTCAAAGTCAAAAAGTGCTGCACTCGATTATTGGGGGTTACGGCTACAATTTTAATTGGAGGTCGATATTTAGCAACTTTGCGGGCTGTCAGGCCAGAGCCTGTAGCTGTTATAATAGCCTGGGCTTCCAGGTTTACTGCTGTTTCACAGGAAGCATAACTAATGGCCTCCGTGGCGGTATTGCTCTGGGGCTCAGAAATACCTGATATTTTACGGGAATAAGAGATAGAGGCTTCTGTTTCCTGGGCGATTCTGGCCATTGTCTCTACTGCTCTAACTGGATATTTCCCAGCTGCTGATTCACCAGAAAGCATAATAGCATCAGTGCCATCAAAAATAGCATTAGCAACATCAGAAGCTTCAGCTCTAGTCGGCCGGGGATTTCTGATCATAGAATCAAGCATTTGAGTGGCGGTGATCACTGGTATAGCAGCTTCATTGCATTTTCTGATGATCTGCTTTTGAATCACCGGCACTTTTTCTGGCGGTATTTCTACTCCCAGATCTCCCCTGGCTACCATTATTCCATCACAGACCTCTATAATGTCATCGATATTATCCACGCCTTCTTGATTTTCAATCTTAGGGATTATCTTAGTATCCTCAGCTCCAGCCTCCTCTAATAATTTTCTGATTTCAATAACATCACTGGCCTTACGGACAAAGGAAGCAGCTATAAAATGGATTCCTTCTTCCAGGCCAAAAAGAATATCCCGGCGGTCTTTTTCCGTTAAAGCCGGTAGCTGAACATTTACGCCCGGCAGATTAACTCCTTTGCGTGAGCCAAGCGTGCCTCCATTCACAATCCTGCAAAAAACTTCATCACCGCTAACTCTTTTAACTTCCAATTCAATCAAGCCATCATCAATCAGTACTACACTGCCCTTTTCCATATCATTAGGAAGGTCTTCATAATGGACAGTTATTTTATCAGCGTCACCGGCCATATCTTTAGTAGTTAACACTATCTCATCATCTTCTTTAAGCTCTACTTCTCCTTCAGCCAGCTCACCGGTCCTTATCTCCGGCCCTTTAGTATCCAACATAATGCCTAAAGGTCGGTCTACCTCTTCTTCTATCTCTTTAATCAAATCAATTCTTTTTTTATGTTCTTCATGGTCACCATGAGAAAAATTAAACCGAGCCACATCCAGACCCTTTTCCACCATCTCCAATAGAGTCTCTTTATCATTACTTGCTGGTCCTAAAGTACATACTATTTTTGTTTTGCGCATTTTAAAGTAAAACCCCTTTCCTCTGTGATTGAACAATAATAATTTATTTATCCCAGTATTTTAGCCAGTTCATATAAGCTGGTATCAATTTTCTTTTCTTTTTCCAGGATAACATCATAATCAACAGCTATTAACTCATCACGACTGATTCCTATCATAACACCGCTTTCTCCAGAGATTAAAACTTTAACAGCTTCTGCCCCCATTCTACTGGCAGTTACCCTATCTATGGCTGAGGGAGCACCGCCTCGCTGCACATGACCTAATACTATAATCCTAACTTCATAGCCAGTATTCTGAGAGATCATATCGCCTATCTGAAAAGCAGCGCTATAATGTTCATCTTTTTTGTCTGGTTGATCTAAACAGCAATCCTGAATACCCTCGGCTACTAAAATTAGATTGTGAGATTTCCCACTTTCATAGCCCTGCTTGACAATCTGACAGACCTCTTTAATATCAAAATCTATTTCTGGAATTAAAATAGCTTCAGCCCCCACCGCCAGGCCAGACTCCAGGGTTAAAAGACCGTTATTACGGCCCATCGTCTCCACCACAAAGACCCGCTCATGGGAGGTTGCTGTATCCCTGATCTTATCAACTGCTTCCACCACTGTGTTGACTGCCGTGTCAAAGCCAATAGAATAATCTGTACCAGGAAGGTCATTATCTATGGAAGCTGGAACCCCCACTGTAGGAACACCGCCTTTTTCCAGTTCCCGGGCTCCCTGTAGTGAACCATCTCCCCCAATCACCACTAAACCCTCTATTCCAAATCGTTTTAGCTGAGAAATGGCCTCTTCCTGTCCAACGGCTGTTTTAAATTTTTCACTTCTGGCGGTAAAAAGAAAGGTGCCACCGCGGTTAATCCTACCTGATACATCCTTATCAGTAAGTTCAGTAATTTCTCCTTTAATCAAACCGGAATAACCCCTGCTTATTCCCATAACTTCCATCTCCAGGTTCAAAGCCTGTCTGGTCACAGCTCGAACTGCTGCATTCATACCTGGAGCATCTCCTCCGCTGGTCATAACACCTATTCTCTGCATACTCGCTAACCTCCTATTATATTCCGGCCTTGTTATCAACACTTGAACTTTTTAAATCGCAAAATCTCTTTCTTTACCTTTGGATTATCTCCCATATAAATTGTAAATACATCATACCACCGCTCTTTCCAGCTTGTCAAGGTAGTTAACCATCTTTTGATTTGTGGAAATATTTAATTAATTTTTCTTTTGGCAGGAATATCATCATCAATCCAGTAATTAATATTAAGCAGTTTGCATGTTGGCTCTTTTAGTGGTAAAATTTAAATTTGTAGGAGCTCTAGTGCTTATAATAACAAACTATAGAGGAGAGTGATAATATGAAAGTAGCAATTCTCACTGGCGGCGGTGATTGTGGAGGTTTAAATGCCGTAATTAAATCTATCGTCTGGAAGGGTATTAAAGAATACAATTATGAATTTGTTGGTTTTCTAGATGGCTGGAAGGGAGCTTTAGAAAATAATCATCGTGAATTGACCATTAATGATGTTATTGATATCTTACCTGAAGGTGGCACCATGCTGGGAAGCAGCAGGACTAATCCCTTTAGTGCCGGCAATAATCCTGAAGACGTAGAAAAAACTATGGAAGAAGAAAATATTGATGCCCTAATTGCCATAGGGGGAGATGACACCTTAGGTGCAGCCAATAAGCTCTATCAAAGGGGAGTTAATATAGTCGGTGTTCCCAAGACCATGGATAATGATTTAGAATGTACCGACATGACCTTTGGTTTTATGAGTGCAGTTCAAGCAGCTACCGACCATCTAGACCGTTTAAAAACAACTGCCCGCTCCCATCATAGAGTAATAGTTTATGAGGTCTTCGGTCGCTATTCTGGCTGGACGGCTTTATATGCTGGCTGGGCAGGAGATGCTGATGTTATCCTGGTTCCAGAAAAGACCTACAGCATTGAAGATGTCTGTGCCTGTCTAGAAAAACGCCGGCAACGGGGAAAAGATTATGCCATTGTAGTAGTTGCTGAAGGCGCTACCACTACAGAAATGGATGAGATGATGGCTGAAGACGAAGAGACAGATGAATTCGGACATGTCATGCTGGGCGGCGTCGGCGAATATTTAGCCGATGAAATTGAAGAGAGATTAGACTGGGAGACCCGTTATATTCAGCCCCGACATATTGTAAGAGGCGGCACACCTACAGCCTATGACCGCATTCTTTCTAGCCGTTACGGGCTGGCCGCTATCGATTGTGTCAAAAACAAAGATTTCGGCAAGATGGCTGCCCTTAAAGGTCAGGAAATAGAAATAGTTGATTTAGCCAATGCTGTTGCCGATACCAAAACAGTCCCGGTGGAGCTCTTTGAGAAAGCCGAAATATTCTTTGGTTAAGGAAAGAGTTTACTTTAAAAGGTTAAAGAACGATTTTATTTTTAAATAAACTATTGATAAGTGAAAGCCCCCAAATGGGGGCTTTTTGCTTTGAGCTAGAAATTAAACTTCTGATTGATAATTTCATAAACCTCCTCTGCCTCACTGGGAAGAGCTTTAATCTGATAATCTTTATTACCCCTGTTTTCCACTTTAATTAAAAAACCTTCCTGGGTTAGATAACTTTCAATCTCTTCAGCTTCCTCCTGGCTATGGACTATATAAACAATCTGCCACATAAACCTCACCTCTTCTTCATCCCAAATTTAAATATCCAAAAGTTCTTTACCGGCAACCCCTGGTTCCGTCATCTCATAGGGGTTTAAAATTTTGTCCAACTCTTCTTCACTCAGTATTCCTTCAGCCAGAATGATTTCTTTGACGGAGCGGTCCTCGGCCAATGCTTTTTTCACCACTCTGGCAGCCGTCTCATAACCAACATGAGGATTTATGGCAGTGATAATCCCGACACTGCGCTCCAGCATTTCACGACAGCGCTCCCGATTGGCTGAAATATCTACCACACAATTATCGATAAAGGTAGTTAGAGCATTCTGCATCATCTCTATGGATTGGAAAAGATTATAGACTAAAACTGGCTGCATGACATTTAATTCTAATTGACCGGCCTCAGCTGCCATACTTATTACCTGATCATTGCCCAGCACCTGATAGGCCACCTGGTTAACAACTTCAGGTATAACAGGATTTACCTTGCCTGGCATTATAGAAGAGCCTGGTTGCACAGCAGGCAGATCAATTTCATTTAAACCAGCTCTAGGGCCAGAGGACATTAATCTTAAGTCACTGGCTATCTTAGAGAGATTAACAGCAGCAGTTTTCAAAGCTGAAGAGACCCCTACTAAAGCGTCAACATTTTGAGTAGCATCAATCATATCATCAGCCTGTTGTAAATTTAAACCGGTTATCTCAGTTAGAACATCTGTTACACTGTTGACATATTCTAAATCAGCATTTAAACCTGTGCCAATGGCTGTTGCTCCTAAATTTATTATCTTTAGATCAGCTATTGTTCCAACCAGCCTTTCTCTGTCTCTATTAACGGCAGTAGCATAGGCAGAAAATTCCTGTCCCAACCTCACCGGTACGGCATCCTGCAATTGGGTTCTGCCCATCTTGATCACGTCATCAAATTCTTGCGACTTTTTCTCTAAAGCCTCCACCAGTCGTCCTACTTCAGTGATAACCTCCTGCAACATTCTTATTGTTGCTATCCTGATTGCTGTCGGCAGCACATCATTGGTGGACTGACTCATATTGACATGATTATTGGGATGAACCAGATGATAATCCCCCTTGGTACCTCCAAGGATTTCGATTGCTCTATTAGCCAGGACCTCATTCATATTCATATTTATCGAGGTGCCAGCCCCACCCTGTACAGCATCAACAATAAACTGATCTAAAAGTGAACCACCGGCCACTTCATCACAGGCCTGCACAATCGCCTCGGCCTTTTTTTCTACCAATAATCCAATGTTGCAATTACTGATAGCTGCTGCTTTTTTTACCAGGGCCAGAGATTTTACCAGCCGGGGATGAATTTCTAGGTTTGTAATTTTGAAGTTTTCCGCAGCCCGCTGGGACTGGATACCATAGTAGGCGCTGGCCGGTACCTGTTTTTTTCCAATCGAGTCTTTTTCTTCTCTTAATTTCATCTTTTTTTACCTCCATAGGCATACTTGTCGATTATTATCAGCAAATCTAACCGGCAGGGTTAGCAAAATTTTGCACCTTGATTCTTCTCTCCTGCAGTCTCTGGCAGATAAGCTCCCGTTCTTCTTCTGGGGGCCAGAGATTAACCGGGGGCAATAATATTTCTCTTGCTCCCCGAGAGTTATCTGCCGCCAGTAAAACTGGTAGATTCCCCTGTTGACCGGGGGCTAAAATCTCTTCAAGAGTTTTCCATTCTTCAGCCTTAATTTCTCCAGATAATAACTCTATCACCAGCGGCGGAGCAAAAAGCGGCCTAAATTCTTTAACTATAAAACTATCGTCCTCTCTTTTGCCGACAGCGATTACAACATCTCCCTCTGTTATCATCCCTTGAATCTGCCGGTATACATTGGGAAATACCACCAGATCATGCTCCTGCCTTAAGTCCTCAACAGTGATAAAGGCCATTCTATTAGAATTTTTGGTGAGGTGCTCTTTGATGTTCTTCACAAAACCAGCTATTATATTATTATTTTTTCTCTTTCCTTCTCCAGGCAAACAGCCCAGATAAGCAAAAAGCTCATAATAGGGTGCTAAAGGATGTCCGGAAACATAGACTCCTAAGTATTCCCTTTCCAGTTCTAATTTCTCCTGATGACTGTATTCAGCTCCAGGAGGAAATTCAAAATCCCCCTGATAAAATTCATCTTTATCTTCCACCAGATCAAAAAAAGAAGTCTGCCCCTGTATATTACTACCTGATTCTTTATATCTTGTATATAAATCCTCAACACTTACAGCCAGTTGAGCCCGGGTCTGAGAAAAACTATCAAAGGCTCCGGCTAAAATTAATGACTCCAGGGCGGTTTTGCTAAAAGCCGATAAATCCACCCTTTCCAGAAAATCTTCTATATTTTGATAGGGTTCCTCCCGCTCAGTAATGATAGCTTCAATAGCAGCTCCCCCTAAGTTTTTCACCGCCTTTAAACCAAAACGAATTTTCTCTGCTCCAGTCTTGCTAAAATCATGATTGCTTTCATTAATATCAGGAGGCAGAACCTCTAAACCCATTTCACGAGCAGCATTTATATAATCAGCTACCTTATCGAGGTTATTCATCACACTGCTAAGTAATGCTGCCATAAATTCACCGGGATATTTTGTTTTTAAAAAAGCTGTCTGATATGCAATTAAGGCATAGGCTGCACTATGTGATTTATTAAAACCATAGCCTGAAAAATAAGCCATCTGATCATAAATTTCATGGGCTATCTCCTCAGCTATTCCCTGCTCAGAGGCCCCGGCTACAAATCGCTTGCGTTCTTTAGCCACAAGCTCCTCTTTTTTCTTGCCCATACCCCGTCTCAAAATATCAGCCTCAGCCAGACTGAAGCCACCTAATTTACTGGCTATCTCCATAACCTGCTCCTGATATAAAATAAGCCCAAAGGTATCAGCTAAAATAGGCTCGAGGCTGGGATGGAGATACTCTGGTTCCTTTTCTCCATGCCGGCATTTGATATAATCTTCAACCATATTGCTTCCCAGGGGACCCGGTCTCCCCAGTGCTAAAAGGGCTATCAAATCTTCAAATCTATCTGGCTTAAGCCTTTTATTCAAATCTTTGAAAAGCTGTGATTCCATTTGAAAGACACCAGCGGTCTTCCCCTGGGATAAAAGCTCATAGACCTCAGGATGGTTAAGGTCCAGTTCATCAACATTAATCTCTTCACCCTGATTTTGAGCAATACTCTGTATAGTATCCTCAATAACTGTTAAATTGCGCAGCCCCAGAAAATCCATTTTTAAAAGACCCAATTCCTCCACTTCTTCCATAGGCAACTGGGTAATTCTGTTGTCATCCTGCAATTGTAAAGGAACTAAATCCAGCAGTGGTTCAGGACCGATTATAACTCCAGCAGCATGGGTTGAGATATGCCGCGGCATTCCTTCTAGACGCTGGGCCTTGTCTAAAAGCTCAGCTACCCTGCTATCTCTCTGAGCCATGGCTTTAAGCTCCCTTTCTTCTTCTAAAGCTTCAGCCAGAGTTATCCCTGGACGAGCGGGTATTTTTTTAGCCACTTTATCGACTTCATCATAGCTCATGCCTAAACCTCGCCCTACATCACGAACTGCTCCCCGGGCAGCCATAGTTCCAAAGGTGCCTATCTGAGCCACTCTCTCCTCACCATATCTCTCCCTGACATAATCAATTATTTCTTCCCTGCGGTCGGCAAAATCAATATCTATATCTGGTAGATTTAATCTTTCCGGATTTAAAAACCTTTCAAATAACAAGCCATACTCCAAGGGATTGATCTTGGTTATTCCTAACAAATAGGATACCAGACTGCCTGCCGCTGAGCCTCGTCCCGGTCCTACTCTTATGCCCCGTCGCTGAGCCTCAAGAATGAAGTCTCTGACAATTAAAAAATAAGCGGCATAGCCCATGTCATTAATCATCTCTAACTCTTCCTCCATCCTCTGTCGGGCCTCTTCATTTCCAGGCAGCTTTTGGTTGAGAGCCTGCTGGCAGAGTGAAATCAACAACTCCTCGGGGCTATCTTTCTCACTTTCTGCAATATCAGGATAATCAGGCAGATGAAATTGATCAAATTCAAGTTCCACCTGACAGCGCCGGGCAATCTTCACCGTATTTTCTAAAGCCTCAGGTACAGCCTGAAATATCTCCGCCATTTCTTCTGGGGATTTATAGTAAAATTGCTCACCGCGAAATTGCAATCTATCCTCATCGTTAATGTCAGTTCCTGTCTGTAGCGCTAAAAGCAGATCATGTAACTGAGCATCTTCCTTATTAAGGTAATGACAATCATTGGTAGCAATCAAATCCAGCTGGTAATTATCGGCCAGTTTAATTAATTCCGGGTTAATCCTTTTCTGTTCTTCCAGGCCCTGATCCTGAAGTTCTATAAAAAAGTTTTTCCTGCCAAAGATATCGATATATTCCTGTAAAGCCTCCTCAGCCTGCTGCTTTTTGTTTTCAACTAATAAAGCAGCTAATTCTCCCTGCAGGCAGGCAGAGGTGGCAATCATGCCCTCGGCATGCTGGTATAATAACTCTTTATCAACTCTGGGTTTATAATAAAAGCCCTCTAAATGAGCTTTAGAGACCACTTTAATTAAATTATGGTAACCCTTTTTGTTTTCTGCTAATAAGATAAGATGATAGCGCTCTTGACTCTTCTTTTCAAATCTGCTCTCTGGAGCAAGATAAACTTCACAGCCTAAAATTGGCTTTATTCCCTTCTTTTTTGCTTTGCGATAAAACCTTATCATGCCATATAAAGAACCATGATCTGTTAGAGCCACTGCTGGTTGAGCAAATTCCTGGGCTCTATCTATAAGCTCAGTAAGTCTTATAGCTCCATCCAGAAGGCTGTACTCGGTGTGATTATGAAGGTGAATAAAGTTAGCCATAATTTGCTCCTTTCTTCTCTGCCAGGAAATAAACTCAAAGATGATAATAGTAAATAGTTAACTTTGTTTTTTAATTGCTGTATGTTATAATATGGTCAGTTATTATCAAGTAGCAGGAGGTGAAGTAAAATGAATAAAGAACAAGTAGAGGATGTTTTAAATCAAATCCGACCCGGTCTTCAGGCTGACGGCGGCGATGTAGAGCTTGTTGATGTTGAGGATGATGGCACAGTCAAGGTTCGCCTCACTGGAGCCTGTGCCGGCTGCCCAATGTCTACTATGACCTTAAAATCAGGAATTGAAAGAGTTTTAAAGGAAAACCTATCTGAAGTTAAAGAGGTTATCAATGTAGGCTAATAAAGAATAGATTAATATAAATTAATGAACAGGGATAGTCCTAAAAGATCTTAAGGACTTCCCTGTTCTTACTATTCTTATTCCTCTTCTCTTAACTTTAACTCCAGATCTCCAAAGAGTATCTCCTCTATATCATTGACTAAGGTATACATTCTATTTTGAGCCTGCAAAAATTCTTTCACCGGCTGGTTCATCTCAATTAACTGTTGCAATTCTTCCAGTTTTTCTCTCTCTTCTGAAGCAGCCTCTTCCCCCTGCATCTCTTGACTCCGCACCTTCAAGAGCTGATTTTGAAAGTCCTCTAGAAGCTCAATCCTGGTCTCATCGTTCTTCATCTTTTGGCGAGCTTCTTGAAAATTTTGATATTCATCAGACTCCTTAAGAGCCTTAGCTAATTTATGGGCAGTACCATAAACAGACATTTTATCCCTCCTTTTTGATAAATTCAAGGTTGATTATCCTGCCAGCTTCTATTTCTACCAGAGCAAAACTATAAAAACTTTTTCTCTTTCTCACTGTGGCAGAACCAGGGTTTAAAAAGACCTGACCGGCAATTTGCTGGTGGAAGGCGTTATGAGTATGACCAAAGATTATTAAATCAGCAGAACTAAATTTATAAGAAAGTCCAGTTATTAAATCGCCCTCGATTAAGTGACCATGAGTGATTCCCAGTTTTAAATTTGCTAAAGTCAATTCCTTATAGGGTTTTAACTGACTGACCAGCTCACCTCTATCACAATTCCCCCTCACCGCCTTTACTGGAGCAAGCTCTTTAAGTCTCTGCAAAAATTTAAAACCAGTAATATCACCGGCATGAATGATATAATCGCAATCCTTTAAACCGGCGGTCACCCAGGTGGGAATCTCTTTTTTGATATCGGGAATATGAGTGTCTGAAAGTATACCTAATTTCATCTATAACAAGCTCTCCTTTTCCAATCTAGCAGATAATTATATCTCAGGTAGTGTTAATATATTTATTCGTAAAATATGAGTTCTTTTCCTGCCTCTCTTTAAAAAAATAAACGGCCTAACAAAGGTTTTTTTATTCCCACTGCTTCGTGGGGACAAAGCTCCTGACAACAAAAACAGCGGATACAATCATCCAATTCTGCTTCGGCCTTTTTATCTTCAATCTCGATTACCTCCGGGGGGCAATTATCCTGACAAATACCACAGGCTACGCAATTAGCATTAAAGACTGGCCGGGGACGCAGTAGTTTATTTAAAAGCTCAGCTAAAAAATCTGGCATCTTATGAGCCAAAAACTCAGCAGTTCTATCTACCTCAGGCAATTCCACATTTTTAAAGGCAGCCTTAATCCAGTCTGGCAGTTCAGTAATATTTCCTTCCTCTAAATTATATTGCTCATATCTCTCATAAATAGCCCGGGGAAAAGGGTCCTGACGATAAGTATCATCTCCTCGCAAAAGTCGGGAAACTAAGAGGTCAAGCTGATAGGGATCCTCAGCTGCCAGAAGCAGACCAAAATCACGGGGGGTGCCACTGGAGGGACCCGCTCCTTCCATCCCGGTAATGGCATCCATGATGGTGAGATCCACTGAGATAAGTTCTGCTATATCAAGAAGAAGGTGAGTGAAATCAGTCAATTGTGACATTTTTAAGTGATATTCAGCTTTTATAGTACCTGGTATCAGGCCAAAAAGATTTTTCACTGCCCCGGTGTAGAGGGTCAGCCCATGGGTTTTAAGTTTAGGCAGATTGATGATAAAATCGGCTTTCTCCGCAAAATCACAGATCTGATAGGATTTTCCTCGCCAGCCAGCAGGTAAATCCTTGCTGCTGGCCGAGGTATCATAATTTAATGAATAAAGACCACTATCTGCCCCCTGCTGATAACCACTTTTTTTATAGGCCAGCTTTAAAGCAGCTTTGTTAAAGGGCCCGCCAGGGCTATCAGCCAGAAGAGGTCTGGCCCCCAGTTCTAAAAGTTTGGCTCCTAAAACTTCAATAAGTTTAGGGTGAGTAGTGACTGCCTCAGCTGGGTCTTTACCCATCAGCAGGTTTACTTTAAGTAAAACAGTATCCCCTGCTGATATCTTCTCTGACAATTTAAACCTGGTAAAAATAGCCTCTATTTTTTCTACTAATAGCGATTTTTGATAGGATTTAGCCCTTTGAATATAAATATCTTTATGCCTGAAGTCTGGCAAGATTTTTCTCCCCTTAAACTTTAAACCCGGACTTTTGTGGAACAAACAAATCCAGGTTTATAGTCAAATTTATAGTTTTAGGAAGCCTTTTCTTCACCTTTAGCTTCCTTATTTTCCTCTGGCTTAGAGCTTTTATCTCTAGTATCAGTGCAGTAAAAGCCTGACCCCTTAAAGATAACACCAGGTGAGCCGATGATCCTCTTAACACTTGAGCCACATTGAGGACATTCCGATAAGGGCTCGGCTTTGATGCTCTGCATCTTCTCAAAACGACCGCATTCTTCACATTCATACAGATATGTTGGCATTTCTCTCACTCCCTATTTAGTTTTATTAGCCAGTATTAAAGTTAAAGTATTTTTTTAACCTTAAATTAATTTATATTATATTTTCTTTAGTTTGTCAAGAAAACACTTATCTTTCTTGCTCTTCTTTTTCCTGGTCAGCAGAACTTTCAGTTAAGCCACTAAAACGTCTATAACCCCAATAATTATATATCATGACAAAAATAAAGGCTAAAAGCAGGGTATACCAGCCAATTAGAATAAAGTAACCAATTCCTACTAAAGCAGCTAAAATTAACACATATTTGTAAGCCTTTTGAGGAAAACCTATTCTGCCCAACTGCCAGGGCAAGAGGGCTAAACCTACAAAAACTCCTATTTCATTGTTAAAATATAAGCCAACAGCTGCCAGGACTAAAAAGAAAATAGCTAAAAACTTGTGCACAAAAAACTCTCCTTTCCCCTTTAGTGAAGGCAAAATGATATCTCCTTTAATTTACCTGAGCTCCAGACGGACCAGGGTCTCTACATGGTAGGTCTGGGGGAACATATCAAAGGCCATCAAAGCAGTAATTTTATACTTCTCCTTTAAATCCTCTAAATCTCGAGCTAAAGTGGTGGGATTACAGGAGACATAGAGCAGACCGGCAGGAGCAATAGTTAAAATATCCTTTCTAATCTCAGAGCTTAGACCCTTTCGAGGCGGGTCCACTATTAAAAGACTATTAGAATCAACTAACTCAGGCAAAACCTCCTCGGTCTTGGCTGTAATAAATTTAGTCCTTCCCTCAAGTTGATTTAACTTAGCATTAGCCTGAGCTGCTTCTATAGAGGCTTTATTGCTATCTATTCCATAGACTTCTGAGCTAAGATCAGCCAGATAAAGAGCAATAACTCCACTGCCACAATAGGCATCTATGATAGTCCTGGGATTAAACTTTTCTGCCAACTGCCGGGTAGCTCTATACAATCTTTCTGCCATCAGAGAGTTGATCTGAAAAAACGAAGAGGGATAGATCAAAAACATTTTCTCCCCTAAATATTCTTCAATAGCAGGCTGGCCGGCTAATAATCTGCTTCTGGCCCCTAAAATGACATTGGTCTGGCGGGGATTAATATTTTGGTAGACTCCCTTAAGAGCCCGATTTTCTTCCTTCAGCTCCTGGGCTAGCTGCTGCCAGGGAGCCCTTTGCTCCAGTCTGGTTATAAAAGTCAACTGCAGCTGCCCGCTGCAGCGAGCTGAACGCAGAAGAAGATGGCGAAGCGTACCACTATGTTCTTTCTCCTGATAGGGCTCTATCTGCTGCTCTCTGACCTTCGATACTGTCTTCTGCAATAAACGATTTATGGGCTGATCTTGAATCTTACACTCGGCAAAAGGGATGAGTTTATGGCTGCCAGCCTGATAAAAACCAGCTTTAAGCTCATCATCGATATAGCTTAGAGGAAATTGACCTTTATTGCGATAATACCAGGGGAATTCCATGCCCTGGACCTGAAATTGAGAACCAATGGCATCAAATTCTAAACCAGCAATTCTCTCCAAAGAGTCAGTTATCATCTTTTTTTTAGCTGCCAGCTGCTCCTTATAATCAAGATGCTGCAGCTGACAGCCACCACAATTATCATAAACAGGACAGTCAGGTGTAACTCTTGCTGATGAAGTTTCGATAATATCTAAGACTTCTGCCCGAGAATAGTTTTTTTTGCTTGCTGTTATTTTTGCCTCAACCAATTCACCAGGCAGAGCCTGAGGCAAAAATACTACCGGCTGGTTTTCCGGTCGAGCAACCCCTTCCCCTCCATAGGCTAAATCAACAACTCTTAATTTAACTCTTGCTCCCCTGTCCATAATATTACTCCTCTGCAATTTCCTCTCTAATTAACTGATTGGCCAATTGAGGATTGGCCTTGCCTTTAGTCTTTTTCATAACCTGACCGACTAAAAAGCCGATGGCCTTATCTTTACCGTTTCTAATATCCTCAACAGCTCCGGGATTATCAGCTACTATCTCTGCAATAATCTCGCCCAGTTCATCTTCATCACTTATCTGTTTCAAACCTCTTTCTTCTACTATCTCTTCTGGATCTTTACCGGAGTTGAAAGTTTCAGCAAAGACCTCTTTGGCAATGTTGGAACTAATAGTGCCGGAATCAATGAGCTCTAACAGGCTGGCCAGCTTCTCTCCAGTAAGCTCGCTGGTACCGGGGGCAATGTTTTCTTCTTTTATCAAACGGAGATATTCACCCATCAACCAGTTGCTAACTTCCTTTGGATCCTGGTCCTGGCCTACAGCCTCTTCAAAAAGTTTAGCAACCTCTTTATCCTGGGTTAATACTCCAGCATCATATGCCGGCAGATCATACTCCTGCTGTAAACGCTCCTTTTTCTCTAGAGGCAACTCAGGCAGGCTAGCATCGATCTCATCAATATAATCCTGGGAAATCTGCAGGGGCATGAGATCAGGCTCCGGGAAATAACGGTAATCCTCGGCCTCTTCTTTCCCGCGCATTGAAAGGGTTTTCTGTTTGCCTTCATCCCAGGTTCTAGTCTCCTGCACTACCTCTCCTTGAGAGTTTAATACTTCTCTCTGCCTTTCAACTTCGTAGGCCAGAGCCCTCTCCACAGCTCGAAAGCTATTCATATTCTTGACCTCAGTCTTGGTGCCAAATTTTTCTTCTCCCACAGGTCTCAGGGAAACATTGGCATCACAGCGCAGGGAACCTTCCTCCATATTGCAGTCAGAAATTCCAAGATAAAGTATCAACTGTTTTAAAGCTTTTAGGTAAGCTCTAGCTTCCTGAGGTGAACGGATATCTGGCTCTGAAACTATTTCAATTAAAGGGACACCACCTCTATTATAATCTACATAGCTGTGATCAGAGTCACCCACTGTACCCTGGTGGACTAATTTGCCTGCATCTTCCTCCAGGTGGATTCTAGTTAAACCTATATCCTTCGTTCCTGTTTCACTTTCAATAGTTATCCTGCCGTCATATCCCAGGGGCAAATCATACTGGGAAATCTGATAACCCTTAGGGAGGTCAGGATAAAAATAATTTTTCCTGTCGAACTTGCAGAATTTATTAATTTTACAATCAGCCGCCCTGGCAGCTAAAAGAGCATAGCGAAGCGCTTCTTTATTTAGCACCGGTAGAGTGCCAGGCAGCCCCAGGCAGACCGGGCAGGTATGGGCATTGGGCTCTGCTCCATATTCGGCGCTACAGCCACAAAAGAGCTTAGACTCCGTCAGGAGCTGGACATGAACTTCCAGGCCGATTACAACTTCATATTTATTACTCATTACCATCACCTTCCTTGATCCAGGGTAGCCAGGGTGGGAACAGCCAGCCTTTTTTCCAGTCCTCTGGCAGCCTGTAATAATTTTACTTCCCCAAAGGCCGGTCCAATCAACTGCACGCTTAAAGGCAGTCCCTGCTCGGTAAAACCTGCTGGCAGTGATAGGGCCGGAAAACCACTTATATTAACTGGAACTGTAAAGATATCAGCATAATAGACATCCAGGGGATTTTTATCTTCTCCCAGCTTAAAAGCTGGAGTTGGTGAATTGGGCCCTAAAATTAAATCCACCTCTTCAAAGACTTGAGCATATTTATCTTTTATAATCGTCCTGACCTTTAGAGCTTTCTTATAGAGTTCATCCTGGTATCCGGCGCTTAAGGCATAGGTGCCTAACATTATCCTTCTTTTGACCTCGGGGCCTAGATTTTTGCTGCGGGTTTTTGCAAACATTTCCATAACATTCCCGGCTTCTTCCCGGGCTCCATAACGGACTCCATCGTAACGAGCCAGGTTGGAACTTGCTTCAGCAGTGGCAATGATATAATAGGCAGCTAATGCTAAATCCACTGGCGGAAGCTCAATCTCCTTAACTTCAGCACCCGCCTCTTTAATCTCCCTGACAGCTTTTTGCACCTTTGATTTAACTTCCTCATCTATATCCATCTCCAGATAGGAGCCTGGCAGGCCAAAGGTCAATCCAGCTAAATCTTTATCCAATCCCTGCCTGTAATCAGGATATTCCATGGCCGCTGAAGTAGAATCTTTTTCATCATGGCCACTGATTATATTGAGCATTAAAGCAGCATCTTCTACTGTTCGAGCTATGGGACCTATTTGATCTAAGGAAGAGGCAAAGGCAACTAGCCCATAGCGAGAGACCACTCCATAAGTAGGTTTCAAACCCACTACCCCACAAAAGGAGGCAGGCTGTCTGATCGAGCCTCCAGTATCTGAACCCAGGGCACAGGGCACCTCTCCAGCTGCAACAGCAGCAGCCGCCCCTCCACTGGAACCTCCTGGAACATGGTTCAAATTCCAGGGGTTTTTAGTCGTCTGTAGAGCTGAATGTTCTGTAGTCGAACCCATGGCAAATTCATCCATATTAGTCTTGGCCACAATTGCTCCGCCCTCTTTCTTAATCTTACTGGCTACAGTGCTCTCATAGGGCGTTTTATATTCGGCAAGCATTTTAGAGGCACAGGAAGTAGTTAATTCTCTGGTGGCCATATTAGCCTTTAAAGCCACCGGGATTCCCTGTAAAATCCCATTCTCTTGGTCTTCTTTGCTAGCAAAATCAGGTATTATATCGACAAAGGAAGCCACCTTATCTTCCACTGCTGCTGTTCTTTCAGCAAAGGCAGCTAAAATTTCCTCTGGTTTAAGCTCTTTCTCCTCTCTGGCTGCTATCAATTGGGCCAGAGTCATTTCATAAATATTCATTCCTTTACCTCCCTCTAATCATTTTGTTCAATTCCTGGAACTTTAAACTGGCCATCTTCTTCAGCCGGTGCTTCTGCTAACATTTCCTCACGGCGATTTTCCTTCGTTACCTCATCTTCGCGAAAAACATTGCTGCTGGGAAGAGGATAGTAGGTAGGCTCTACACCTTCGGTATCCACTTCGGAAATCTGTTTGATATATTCTAATACTTCACCTAATTCTTCTGTGAACTCTTCTTTTTCTTTCTCCGTTAACTTAAGACGGGCCAGTTGAGCAATATGGGTAACTTCTTCTTTAGAAAGCAATATTAATCCTCCTCTGTAATTAACTTGATAAAATCCTCTTCAGTTAAAATCTGAACCTCTCGCTCCTGAGCCTGCTGTAATTTGCTGCCTGGATTCTCTCCCTGCACTAAATAGTCAGTCTCACCACTTACACTACCGGTCACCCGGCCACCCAGTTTAGCTATTTCAGCTTTAGCCTCCTGGCGGGTATAATTTTCCAGCCGGCCAGTGAGAACAAATTTCTTGTCGGCTAAGATATTCTGCTCCTCACTCTTCTCGCTCTCCATGGTAACTCCAGCTCTCTTTAATTTTTCAAGCAGATTCAAGTTCTCGGAACTGGAAAAATAATTGGTAATGCTCTGAGCAATAACTGGGCCTACCTCCTCTATCTCCTCCAGTTCAGCCTGATTGGCCTCTTTGAGTTGTGATAGAGTGCCAAACTTATCCACTATAATCTGGGCCGTTCTTAAACCCACATGGCGAATTCCTAGAGCAAAGACTACTCGAGTTAAAGGACGAGATTTGCTCTCTGCAATGGCTTCTAAAACATTAGCAGCTGATTTTTCAGCCATTCTTTCCAGTTCAATGAGATCCTCTTTCTCTAAAAAATATAAATCGGCTTGATCCTCAATCAAATTCTGTTCCAGTAGGCGGTCTATTAAGGCCGGACCTACCCCGGCAATATTCATGGCATCCCGGGAGACAAAATGAATTATACTCTCTCTGACCACTGCCGGACAGGCGCTATTTATACAGCGATAAACTGCCTCTTCTGGATCCCTGAAGACCTTTTCGCCACAGGCAGGGCAGTTTTCTGGAAATTCAAACTGCTTCTCCTGGCCAGTCCTGGCTTCTTTAATAACCTTCACTACCTCAGGAATAATATCCCCGGCTTTTTGGATCAATACCTTATCGCCTATTCTGACATCTTTTCTCCTGATCTCATCTTCATTGTGTAAGGTAGCCCGACTTACTGTAGAGCCATCAATTTCCACCGGGGCAAGCTCAGCGGTGGGCGTTAAAGCTCCAGTTCTCCCTAAAGAGATTTTAATATCCTTAACCTCAGTTGTCTTCTGTTGGGCAGGAAATTTATAGGCAATGGCCCAGCGAGGACTTTTGCTGGTGGCGCCTAATTTTTCTCTCACTGCCAGCTGATTTACCTTTACTACCATTCCGTCAATCTCATAATTTAATTGCTGCTGCCGGTCAACCCACTCCTCACAGAGCTCAATCACTCTGTCAATATTATCGACGGGGCGATGCCAGTTGACTTTAAAGCCAAGCTCGGCCAATTTTTCAAGGGATTCAGCATGTTCTCTTAGGGTTAAACTCTCTTCGTTTATTATATCATAGGCCAGAAAAGATAGTGGTCTTTTAGCAGCAACGGTGGGGTCTAACTGACGCAAAGAACCAGCAGCAGCATTTCTGGGATTGGCAAAGGGTTCCTCTCCCTTTTTTAATCGCTCTTCATTGAGCTTTTGAAAGCTCTGCCGGGGCATGAAGGCCTCTCCCCTGATTTCTATGTCCACTGGTTTTTTGAGTTTCAAGGGGACAGTGGGTATTGTCTTTACATTGGCAGTGACATCTTCTCCAGTCTGCCCATCACCCCGGGTGGCTCCTAATGTCAGCTCCCCTGCTTCATATTTTAAGATTATAGCAAGACCATCTATTTTATGCTCCACTATGTAATCAAAATCTACCTCTTCTGATAACATTCTCTGCAGGCGAGCAGCAAAGTTGCGCAGGTCAGCCGGCGAAAAGGCGTTGCCCAGACTCAACATCTCCTGAGTGTGCTGCACCTTGGCAAATTTATCTAACACCTCACCGCCCACCCTGGCCGTGGGCGAGTTGGGGTCTTTAAGCTGTGGATAATCCTCCTCTAGCTTTCTTAACTCCTCCATCATCTCATCATATTCAGCATCAGCAATTTGGGGATTATCTTCAACATAATAATGATACTCATGCTGGCGCAGTTCAGCTCTTAGCTCTTCAACGCGTTTTTTTATTTCCTCAGGTATTTCAGCTGTCATTATAATTCACCTCGTTACCTTCTGCAGTGGCGCATATTCAGCCAGCAGCTCTCTCTCTTTTCCATCTCGTTTAAATCTAATTTTAAGTCTGGTCCGCCCCTCATCTTCCTGATAACAATTGATTATTTCACCTTTTCCCCATTTTGAATGAAGCACCACTTCCCCGCTATGATATCCGCCTCTTCTCCCTCTACTTTTTTCTTCCTGGACCTGGCTATCTTGTGCCGGTTCCTCTGCTAAAATCTGATCCGGCATTTCAGCTAAAAAGCGGGAAGGCTGATAGTATTTGTTGCGACCAAAGACTCTTCTCCTTCTAGCTCTTAAGAGATAAAGCTTATCCTCAGCCCTGGTCATGCCGACATAACACAATCTCCTCTCTTCCTCAATATTCTCAGGATCCTCCAGACAATTTTCATGGGGAAAGAGCCCTTCATCCAATCCTGTGAGAAAGACCACAGGAAATTCCAGACCTTTAGCGGCATGCAAGGTCATTAAATTAATATAATTTTCCTCTTCATCCCAGGTATCAACGGCTGTAATTAAAGCTACTTCTTCTAAAAATCCAGCCAGAGAGGCCTCTTCATTTTCCTGGAGATATTCAATCATAACATTTTGCAGTTGACCAATATTAGCTCTGCGTTCTTCATACTTATCATCTATCTTTTTTAAATAATCCTTATAATCTATCCGATCCACTACAGCCATTAATAGATTATCCAGGGTTAGCCCGGCAGCTTTCTCCTGCAATTCTTCAATCAAAGCAGCAAAATTAGCCACTCGGCCCTGATATGCAGGGGAAAGCTCTGCTATATCTTCAGCTTGCTGGCAGGCAGCCAGCAGAGATAGACCGTTTCTGGCTGCATATTTTTCCACTGCCTGCAGGGTTTTTTTACCTATACCTCTTTTAGGGGTATTTATCACCCTTAAAAAACTGGCAGTATCAGCGGGATTATTAATAAGATTTAAATAAGCCATTAAATCTTTAATCTCCCGGCGTTCATAAAATTTCAGACCTCCTACCACTTGATAGGGAAAGTTTTCCTTTATCATCATCTCTTCTATGACCCGGGACTGAGCATTAGTGCGATAGAGAATGGCGATATCACTATAATTATAATCTTCTTCCGCCACCAGCTTGTTGATCTCCCGAGCCATATAAGAAGCTTCCTGCCGGTCACTATCAGCGGAAAAAAACTGTAAATCACCCTGGCCCTTACGGGCAGCCTTCAATTTTTTATCCAGACGAGAGTAGTTGTTTTCTATCACCTGTTGAGCGGCCATGAGAATCTGAGCCCGAGAACGATAGTTTTTTTCCAATCTTATCACTTCGGCCTCAGGATAATCAGTGGTAAAGTTGAGGATATTATCAATATTAGCCCCGCGAAAACCATAAATGGACTGGTCTGGATCTCCTACTACAAAGATATTGTTATCGGGCCCGGACAAAAGTTTGCTGAGTTCATACTGAGCGTTATTTACATCCTGAAATTCATCGACTAACAAAAAGCGATACTTTTCATTATAATATTCCCGGACCAGAGGGTACTCCTGCAACAAAAAACAGCTCTTCATCAATAGATCAGCAAAATCAAAGGCATTACTGCGGCTTAGTTCTGCTTCATACTTTGGGTAAATTTTAGCTACCTGCTGTTGGAAAAAACTCTCTGCTCCTCTAAAGTCTTCAGGACCTATGAGCTTGCTTTTGGCACTGCTTATCCTTTTGCTTATTGCTGCTGGTTTAAAGCGTTTTTGGTCTAAATTCAGATCAGATAAAATTTCTTTGATAATCTTTTTCTGGTCAGAAGTATCATAAATCGTAAAATTACTGCTGCGGTTAACTTTTTCTGCTTCCTGTCTTAATAGGCGAGCTCCAAAGGAGTGGAAGGTTCCTAGCCAGCCCCGAAAAGATTCTCCTAAAAGCTCCTTCACCCGCTCTTTCATCTCATCGGCTGCTTTATTGGTAAAGGTGACAGCTAAAATCTCCTGATCCCGGGCGATGCCGGCAGCAACTAAATAGGCAATCCTCCTGGTTAAGACTCTAGTCTTACCACTGCCTGCACCGGCCAGCACCAGGGCAGGCCCTTGAGCTAAACTCACTGCCCTTTGTTGGTTTTCATTTAAATTTTGCAATATTTCGGCTGTCATTCCGGCATCACTTCCTCTATCTTTTCGGAAGCTAAGGGGTTGGGAGAATGAATTAAGTGAGTAGGACATTGACAGTCGCTAGAACCCAAACCCTTATGAACCATCTCTGTTTCCTTAAGATTTAAAAGTTTCTCAGCTAATTTACATTCTTCCTCAGCTCCCACCTCTCGAGCAAAAATTCTTTTGATGATTGCCCTATCCAAAAAGTAATCTATATGCCAGTGTTTATTTGCTGGCCCCTCCTGATAACGTTTTAAACGAGCTGATAAGTTTTTTTGAGCAGTTCCTACATAATAATAATATCCCGGAGGAAAACTCAATTTTCCTCTAGCCCCAATTTCTATTTTATAGGGTTTATATAGAAAAAGCTCCAAAAGATAGATTCCTGCATCAAAGGAAAAACTCTGCAACTTTCATCCCCTCCAGTTATGTCTCTTACCTGCTTTTTTAAAACAAGTTAACTTGACCATATCTTTCTTTTTTCTCTAGTAACAAAACCGGGCAAAAGAAAACCGCCCGCTTCTTTGCGGACGATTACCATTTACCCTTTTATTATATCATGATAGCTTTAGTTAGCAAACCTTTCCCGCAATTTTTTCTGGACAGACTTAAAATCTTGCTCCTTTGCTCTAAGCAATACCAGCAGGTGATAGAGCAGATCAGCAGCTTCAGCCTCCAATCTATCCGGTGATTCCTTTAAGGCGGCTAAAACGACCTCCAGAGACTCTTCTCCTACTTTTCTGGCCACTTCCTCCACCCCAGCCTGGAAAAGTTCTGCTGTATAAGAACCTGCTGGCAGGTTCTCTTTTCTCTCAGCAATAATTTTTTCTAGTTCCGGTAAGATTTCATTAAGAGCCAGGGAAAGATCTTTTTCCTCTCCTGGATTACTTACTCGCCTATAAAAGCAGCTCTCCTCTCCTGTATGGCAGGCAGGCCCCACTGGTTCAACCTGCAGTAACAGAGTATCACCATCACAATCCAGCCTAATATCTTTAACAAGCTGATAATTGCCTGAAGTCTCTCCTTTAAGCCAGAGTTCTTCTCGAGAGCGAGAATAAAAACAGGCTCTACCTTCAGCTAAAGTCCTGTTCAGAGCCTCTTTATTCATATAGGCCATCATCAGCACTTTACCAGTAGCTTCATCCTGCAGGATAGCTGGCACCAGACCCTCTTCGTCAAATTTAATTTCAGCGGCTAATTTTTTAGCCGGCAGATTAGTTTTTTTCTTATTTTTATCAGCTGTCATAATCTGAATTTCCTTCCTTGATAGGCCGCACCGGTATTCCCCGGTCGGCCAGATATTCTTTGCATTGAGCAATAGAATAAATATCCTGATGCCAGATAGAGGCCGCTAAGGCAGCATCAGCTCGGCCTTCTTTGAAGGCTTCATAGAGATGTTCAGGCTTACCAGCTCCACCGGAGGCAATTACTGGAATTGAAACATTATGGTTTATTTCTTTCAGCATCTCAAGGTCATATCCATCCCGGCTGCCATCGCGATCCATGCTGGTTAAGAGTATCTCTCCGGCTCCTCTCTCTTCCGCTTCTTTAGCCCAATCCATCAAATCCAGCCCGGTCTCTACAGTACCGCCAGAGATCAGCACTTCCCAGCCACCCTGACTCTTACGCCGGCCATCTATAGCCACTACCACCGCCTGACTGCCAAATCTTTTAGCGGCTTTAGTTATCAATTCTGGGTTGCGCACAGCTGCAGAATTGATAGAAATTTTATCTGCTCCAGCAGCTATTAAACTGCGAAAGTCAGATATGTCGGTTATACCTCCGCCTACGGTGAAGGGGATAAAGAGCACCTCGGCTGTTTTGAGAACTATCTCCTTCATTATCTCTCTTTTTTCCTTAGTGGCAGTTATATCAAGAAAAACCAGTTCATCAGCTCCGGCTTTATTGTAAGCTTTAGCCATCTCCACGGGGTCACCCTGGTCTTTAAGGTTAACAAATTGCTCTCCTTTAACCACCCGGCCATCCTTCACATCAAGACAGGGTATTAATCTTTTAGTCAGCATTATTCTCTCACCTGCCATAGTTTTTCAGGATCTAACTTACCACGATAAAGGGCTTTTCCAATAATGGCCCTGGAAATGCCTATCTCCTCTAAATATTCGAGATCTTCCTGAGAAGAAATGCCACCAGAGGCTGTTATTTCACAATCCTCAGCTGCCAGAGATTTTAGAGTGGTAAGATCCGGGCCCTTTAAGGTGCCATCGCGAGATATATCGGTATAGACAAAGCGTCTCACTCCCCGCTCCAGCAACAGAGGAAAGACCTGATTAAGTTTCTTGCCGGACCCCTCTTCCCAGCCCGATATGGCCAGTTCACCATCTCTAGCATCCAGGGAGATGATAATCCTCTTTGGTCCCCACTCTGTTAGCAGTTCTGTTATTAGCCTGGGTTTTTGCAAAGCCGCCGTCCCCAATACTACAGCCTGAGCACCTAACTCTAAGTACTCAGCAGCTATTTCCTTACTTCGTATCCCGCCTCCAAGCTGAATTTTTAGCTCAGTAGACTGTAAAATATCGGCTATAACCTCTTTGTTAGCTGGTTTACCGCTGCGTGCCCCATCTAAATCTACCAAGTGTAACTCCGGTGCCCCCTGGGCTCTAAAATATTGAGCTGTCTTTAAGGGATTATCATTCATTACTTCCTGGCGCTCAAAGTCTCCCTGGGTCAATCTGACTACCCTGCCATCCTTTAAATCTATTGCTGGTATCACTAACATCTTTTAACCACCTCGGCAAAATTAGCTAAAATTTTCAGTCCTGTGCTGCCGCTTTTCTCTGGATGGGGTTGAAAACCCCAGATATTATTTTTCTTCACTGCAGCCATAAATTTATTGTCACCATACTGACAGCTGGCCAGTAAAATTTCTTTTTTTATCGGCACATAAAAACTATGGACAAAATACAAATAACTATCAGGCAAGTCCCTGATTAATTTATCCTCTTTGTTAAACGCCAAAGAGTTCCAGCCCATATGAGGGACCTTTATAACCTCCCGGGGAGAAAATTTGCGGCATCTGCCGGAAAAAATCCCTAACCCCTCTGCTTCTAAATCCTCAAAGCTGCCCTCAAAAAGGAGCTGCATTCCCAGACAAATACCTAAAAAGGGATGTCCCTCTCTGACAAATTCTTTTAAAGGAGTTACCAGGTTTCTTTTTTTAAGGCCAGCCATACCACTGGCAAAGGCTCCTACCCCTGGCAAGACTGCCCCCTTAGCTCCACTCAAATGAGCTGGAGTGCTGACAATCTCCGCTCTGATATTTAAATAGTCAAAGGCCCTTTTTACATTCCCTAAATTGCCTGCCCCATAATCAATGATAGCAATCAATGGCGGCCACTCTCTCCTAGCTGCCCCTTGGTTGATAGGGGATTGCCAGCCAATCTTTCCTCTGGCTTTAAGGCAGCATCAAGAGCCCGGGCAAAGGCTTTAAATAAAGCTTCCAATAAATGATGGGTATTGCCCTTCCTTAAAATAATAAAATGGAGATTAATTTCAGCATTGGCAGCTAAAGAGGAAAAAAACTCTTCTATTAATTCCACTGGAAAACCATTTACCTCCTGCCGTTGAGTCTCAATATCTCCCCGATAGTAAGAGCGCCCCCCTAAATCCAGGGCGACCTGGACTAACACCTCATCCATGGGTAAAGTTATATCAGCATAACGGGTAATCCCACTTTTATCTCCCAATTCTTTTTTTATGGCCTGGCCTAAAAGAATACCAATATCTTCTACAGTATGGTGCTTGTCTACCTCCAAATCTCCTGATGCCTTGAGCTCCAGATCAAAAAAACCATGGCGGCAGAAAAGCTCTAGCATATGATCAAAAAAACCAATGCCGGTGGTAATCTGATAATTGCCTTCACCATAGAGAGCTAACTTCAATTTAATATCAGTTTCAGCTGTTTTACGAGATAATTCTACCATGCTTACTTTCCTCCTTCAACGAACTTCTTTTATTATTTCATCCAGGCTATTGATAAACTTTTGGTTTTCTTCCTGCTGACCGACACTTACCCTCAGAGCCTGGCCAAAAAGAGGTAATTCCTCCCAGTAACGAACTTTAACTCCTTTGGTCAAGAGGCTTTGATATACCTTCTCCTCTGATAATTTGTCAGTCTGCCACAATAAATAATTAGCCTGAGAGGGAAAGACTATAATCTCTTCCCGGGCCTCTAATTCTCGGTAAAGCCACTCTCTCCCCTCTTTGATCTTTTCCCAGCAGGCCTGGTAATGCTTTTGGGCCTGGAGCAATATTTCTGCTGCTCCAGCGCTGAATCGATTAATATTATAGGGGGAGCGCAGGTCTTCTAACATATTGCAAATATCTCGACCTGCCAGCAGGTAGCCAACTCTTAAACCCGCCATACCAAAGGCTTTAGACAGAGTTCTTAATATGATCAAATTATCATGATCTGCCAGTAATTCTTTGGCAGTATTCCCACTAAACTCATAATAGGCTTCATCTACCACCACCGGTAGTTCTGTAGCTGTTAGAATATCTTCAAGCCACTGACGGGAACGGATTTCACCGGTGGGATTATTGGGGGAACAGAGAAAAATAATTCCCTGCTGGCAATTTTCTATAGCCTGCTCGACTTCAGCTTTAGGAAAGGTCAACCTGGCTCCCTGCTTATTATAAAATATATTGCTTAAAGCTGTTTTAGTAGCCTGGGCATAATGGTTATACATGGTAAAGGTCGGTTCTACAGTTATCAGCTTACTGTCAGGACCGCCATAGGCCAAGAGAAGGAGCAGGATCAACTCATCAGAGCCATTGCCGGCGATAATTTTCTCAGCTGGCCAGCCACTATAGAGAGCCAGGCTCTCCCTTAACTTACGATAAGTTTTATCAGGATACCGATTGTAAGCTAAGCCACGGGAAAAATCAGCTAATTTAGCACAGAGATCAGCTGGAGGTCGGTAGGGATTCTCGTTGGCATCCAATTTAATCATCTGCTCTTCTCTCCCTCTGCTAGCTCACTATCCAGCCTAATCAAGGCTGCCCGGGCATGGGCTGGCAGACCTTCAGCTTTAGCTATTAGGCTGGCCTCTCTGGCATCCACCGCCAGTTCCTGTTGGTCATAATAAATCAATCCTGAAGACTTTAAGAAGTCCTCTGTCCCTAAACCTGATGAGAATCGAGCAGTAGCAGCCGTTGGCAGGACATGGTTGGGGCCAGCCAGATAATCTCCCAGCACTTCAGGAGTCCAGTTCCCTAAAAATATTGAACCGGCATTTTTTATTCTGGCTGCTCTGGCCAGTGGCTCCTCAGTTAATATCTCCAGATGTTCCGGGGCATATTGATTGGTTATAGCAATGGCTTCATTTAAATCTTTGACTTCTAAGAGAAGTCCATAATCTTTAAGGGCCTGACGGGCAGTAGCAGCAGTAGTCAGGTTTTTAAGCTGGACTTCTAACTCCTGCTTTGTTTCTGCTAATATTTCAGGCTCAGGACTAACTACCACAGCTCGAGCCTCGGGGTCATGCTCAGCCTGGGCTAAAAGATCAGCGGCAATAAAATCTGGTCGGGCATTTTTGTCAGCAATAATAAGGACCTCACTGGGACCGGCCAGCATATCAATATCTACCTGTCCATAGAGTATTTTTTTGGCCATAGTAACATATTTATTGCCGGGACCTACAATTTTATCCACCGCTTTGATGGTCTCAGTACCCAGTGCTAAAGCGGCAATGGCCTGCGCACCTCCCAGGGTATAGACCTCTTCTACTCCACAAAGATCTAAAGCCTTTGCTGTCACAGGATTAATCCCCTGAGAGGAAGGTGGAGTTACCGCCACTAACTCTTTCACCCCTGCTACCTGGGCTGGAATTGCTGTCATCAGGACCGAGCTGGGGTAGGCTGCTCTTCCACCAGGAATATAAAGCCCCACTCTGGTCAGAGGAGTTACCTGCTCGCCAACAAAACTATTTCCCCGGTAGCTAAACCAACTCTGCTTTTTACTCTGTTGACGATAAAATTCTTCCAGTTGACTTTTGCTTTTTTTAAGGGCCTTTAATAAATCAGCAGCTATTTCGTTCTGGGCTAAAGATTGGGTATCTACCCTGAAGTCATCTATAACCACCCCGTCAAATTTCTCGGTAAGTTCCCTCAGGCTTTTATCTCCGCCCTCTGCCACCTCGTTTATTATTTTATTGGTCTCTTTAAAAAGCTCTCCAGTAAACAAATTCTTGCGTTCCTGTAAATGCTCCTGCCAGATCTCTTTATCTTCTGGTAATTTAATCTGTCTCATTTAGAACACCTCGCCTCTTGACTGGCAGCAGTTAACTGCGTTACCAGTCGGGATATATCTTCACTATTGGTCTTATAGGAAATTCTATTGACAACCATTCTGACAGAGGAGGTTAAAACCTCTCCCACCTCTATCAATCCATTTTCTCGCAGAGTAGTACCAGTAGAAGTAATATCAACAATTATATCAGATAAGCCTACCTGGGGCGCCAGCTCCACTGAGCCGCCTAATTCAATTATTTCTGCCTTCACTCCCAAACTCTGAAAATATTTTTCAGTCAGATTAGGGTAAGAGGTGGCTACTCTAATATTATCAGGCATCTCGCCAGGTTTTTGGTGGGGATAATCTTCAGGAACAGCTACCACCAAGCGGCAGCTGCCTAGGCCAAGGTCCAAAACTTCATAAAGTTCTCTTTCCTTTTCAGCTATAATATCTTTACCGGTAAAACCAATATCAGCTGCACCATGCTCTACATAAGCCGGTACATCTACTGGTTTAGCCAGCAAAAAGAGATGGCCAGTCTGGGGAAATACCTGGACCAATTTGCGAGATAACTTGCTGAGATTCTCTTCGCCTGCTAGTAAATCGGTATGGTGACATTTCTCTACCACATTTTTAAATAATCTCCCCTTGGGCAAAGCCACCTTCAACTTATTGTTTAACAATATTCATCACCTCAGATAATTGGTCTGCTGTATAGTGATTATTATGGGATAACTCTCTTAAACTATATTTTAAATTATTTTCTTCTTCCTGGAGCTGAATCACCCAGCTATAATTACTGGCTGACTCGAAAAGTTCAGGTTCGTCTTTGTCTTTGTTAGATTTTTCTAATTGAGTATGCCAGCCCTGCTGGTGCAAAGATGTAATTAAGTTGAGAGCCTGAGACTTGTAGTTATTTTCTGCTAATAAGATTAAAACATTTTTATCTGCTTTAAAATTTTCCTGCTCCTTTTGGTTAAGCCAGGCTAATCTTAACCTTTCAATCCCCAGAGCAAAACCAACTGCTGGTATGCTTTCAGAGCCATAGTTACCCAACAGGTTATCATAACGACCTCCCCCACAGATGTTATAACCTAAATCGGGGGTCATAATTTCAAAGACAATTCCAGTATAATAATCTAAATTTCTCACCAGGGTCAGATCAAAGAAAATTTCATCATTATCGGAGCCCTTTTTTAGGCCCTGATAAATATTTCGCAGGCTGACTAAGGTTTCACCTGCTTCTGCTGAGACTAAATCAGCAGCCTGATCTAATATTTCAATTCCACCTCTTAATTGCAATAACTTATTGAGTCTATCAGCTTTATCTCCCGTTAATTGAGAAGAAATCCTTCTAAAGGCCACCAGATCTCTCTCTGCCAGAGATTTTTTCACTCTTTTGCGAACTTCAGGGGTTAGACCTAATTCCTCTAGATACTGCTGTAAGAAATCAACCTGACCAATCTCCAGCCGATAATTTTTCAAGCCACAGCTGGCAATAATCTCCTGAGCTATGGCCAGGACCTCAAAATCAGCCAGCTCGGAATCACCAAAGAATTCCGCTCCCAGTTGATATATCTCCCTCTCTTTACCACTCTGGGTACTTTCATGGCGGTAAACAGGAGCAAAATAATAGAGGCGAGCCGGTGTTGATAAATTTTCTCTCTCTCTAGCCATCATAGCAGCAATTGCCGCCGTCATTTCCGGTCTAAGAACTAATATGTCTCCCTGATAATCGATTAATTTATAATAATCTCGGGCTCTCTCCTGGGACATACCGCTAACTATCAACTCATAGGGCAGTAAAGCCGGTATATAAAGGGGCTCATAATTCCAGTTTTCTAATACCTGCTTCCCCCTATCTCTGAGCTCATTCATCGCTCTAGCTTCTGCCGGCAGGTAAAATCTCATCCCTTCGGGAAGTCCATTAAATTTTCCTGACATTGTTAACCTCCTAGACAGCATACTTTAATTGTTTATCATACTAAAGAATATAACAGATAAATTGCCCCCTGTCAACCCAGGGGGCTCTTTTTTCTGCTGATATTCAAATTTTATTGAGGATTTAACAGGAAAAACTGTAAAATACCTGGAATCTTTTTATCTGTTTTTACCTAATTTAGGATCAAAAATATCCCGCAGTCCATCTCCCAAAAGATTGAAACCCAGGACAGAGAATACTATGGCCAGTCCTGAATAGGTGGTTACATGGGGAGCACTGCGAAGAGCATCCCGCGCTCCAGATAACATTCTACCCCAGCTTATCGTTGGCGGCTGGGCACCTAAGCCTAAGAAGCTCAAACCGGCTTCGGTGACAATAGCTGTACCCATACCCAGAGTAGCTATAACCATCATAGGAGCAAAACCATTCATTAAAATATGTTTAAAAAGGATCTTAAAATGCGAAGCCCCTAAAGCCATAGCTGCCTCAACAAATTCTTCTTCCTTCAAACTTAAGACCTGACTTCTGGTGACCCGGGCCATTGAAGGTATCCTTACGATAGCAATTGCTATCATAGCATTGACCACCCCGGAGCCCATGACAGCCACAATAAAAATAGCCAGTAATATCGACGGAAAAGCCAATATAACATCCATCAACCTCATAATAACCTCATCAAGCCAGCCTCCCACATAACCGGCTATAGCACCTAAAATGATGCCGAGAATGAGGGAGATGCCCACAGCCACAAAACCAACTAGCAAAGAAACCCTGGTTCCAACGATAATTCGACTGAGGACACAGCGCCCTAAATTATCGGTTCCCAATACATATTCTCCCCCTGGGCCATCTGGTGACTGATAGCGCAAAAAGAGATTCTGTTCATAGGGATCGTGGGGGGCTATTTCGTAGGCAAATATTGCTATAATAGCCAGTATACCAATTAATATTATACCTACAATGGCTTGTTTACTGCTTAAAAATTTCTTCTTGGTATCCATTATTGTCTATATCCTCCCTTTCAGCTTATCAATCATATCTAATTCGGGGATTTAACCAGGCGTAACTTAAGTCAACTAAAAGATTAATTATGGTAAACCCAGCAGCCAGCATCAAAGTACCTGCCTGAACTATTGGAAAATCCCGCTGGGTTATGGAGTTATAGATCAAACGACCTATTCCAGGCCAGGCAAAGACAGTCTCAGTTATAACTGCTCCTCCCAGCATAACCCCTAATTGTAAGCCCATAACCGTAACAACTGGCAATAAAGCATTTCTTAAAGCATGCTTAAAGACAACCACTCTCTCACCTAAACCTTTAGAGCGAGCTGTTCTGATGTAATCTAACTTTAGAACATCTAGCATACTAGAACGGGTCAATCTGGTTAATAGAGCAGCTGAGGCCGTTCCTAAAGAAAAGGCCGGCAATAATACATATCTAAAGGCATCATAAAGCTCGGTGATATCTCCTTCACTGAAAAGCGCCATAAATCCACCAGCAAAGGAGGCTCCTCTGCCGAAAAGAGGAAAGAAATCAACATGCAGAGCCACATGGGTTAAGAGCATCAAAGCTAGCCAAAAACCTGGCATGGAAATTCCGAGCAGGGCTACCACCATCGTCGAAAGATCCAGCCAGGATGCATGCTTTAAAGCGGCCAGCACCCCTAACGGAATCGAAATCATTACGGCAATAATAAGCGAGGCAAAGCCTAACTCAAAGGTAGCCCCCAACCGGTTTAAAATCAAACCGGTAACCGGCCTTCCCTGCCTGATAGAAGTGCCCAGGTCCCCCTGTAGCACATTACCCAGCCAGCGGCCATACTGAATATGGACGGGCTGGTCTAAACCATAAACCTCTCTCAGCCTTTCAACCTCTGCTGGACTGGCATCTTCACCCAACATAATCCTAATGGGATCGCCAGGTGCCAGATAAACCAGCATAAAAACCACAATAGAAACGCCCAGTAGTATTAATATCAGGTTTAAAAGGCGTCTAATGATATATTTAGACATATTTTTTTCCTAACTCCTTCCTGAAATTTTTTTCTACTAAACAAAGGATATTTGCTCTTAATTATAATAAAAATAAGGCCAAAGCCTTTAGACCAATTAAAACAATAAACAATTATAAAAATATCAGTCAAATAAATAATTAAAATTTAGGTAAGCAAATAATAATTCATGGACTAAGATTGCTAAAACACCGGTAAAACCGGTGTTTTAGCAATTTAATTATTTATTTCTAAATACCAGCTCTATAAAACAGGAACAAAGAATCACCTTTGCCTATTTAATTATCTCTAGTTACCTCATCAACGAGCTGCAACCAGGCGTTAGCCTGATAGGGGTGAACTCTAAATCCAGAAAATTCGGGTTGTACCAGAGCTACCTCTTCTGAATAATTGATAAAGATCTTTGGCTGTTCTTCATTGAGGATCTCTTGAACTTCCCAGTAAATCTCCCGGGATTCCTCAGAGTTTGGATCTACCTGACGACCTCTCTCCAGTAGCTCATCCATTCTGGAATTGCTGAAGTTAACATGATTGGCACTACCATCGCTATGGAACTGACGATAGGAAGCTCTATCAGGGTCTACCTGACCAGCCCAGCCTAGAATAAAGAGCTCATAATCATCGGTATCATATATCCTATCAAGATAAGCTCCCCACTCTTCAATATTTACACTGGCATCGATACCTATCTGGCCAAGTTCATAGGCCATAATCTCAGCAATCTGCATTCTATCGGGATTCTCATTAGTAAAGATGCGAATTTGATCGGGCATTTCTTCCACCTGTTCTAAATATTCCTCGGCCTTTTCAGTATCGAAGTCAACAAAATCCAGCTCGGAGTGGAAATGGAACATGTCTGGAGTTATATTGCTTTTACCTTTAACACCAATACCACCCATTACATGCTCGACTATAGCTTCACGGTTTACAGCATGGGAGATAGCCAGACGCAGATTTTTATCGGTAACTACGTTATTGTTGAAACCGGCATAGGAATAACCGGTACCACCTGTACGATAAACCGATACATTTTCGTCAGCTTCCAGGCGGTCTATCTCATCCGAGACAATTCCGCTGTGGAACATGTCAATTTCTCCAGCCTCAAAGGCCAGAAGACGGGAAGAATCTTCAGGAATGGGACGGAATTCCAGGTTAGAGAAAGTAGGTGTTCCTCCCCAGTAATCTTCATTAGCACTCAGACGATGATAATCATCATCAGCCCATTCTTCATGTACATAGGGACCAGTTCCCAGTGGGTTTTGGCGAAATTCTTCATAACCCACCTCTTCGTGATAGTCCTTAGGAATAACTCCTACTCTAGCCATGTTATTGACCAGAAAAGTATAGGGCTCAGAAAGATGGAAGACAACATTGTAGTCATCAACTATTTCAATCTCATCGATGGCTGCATAGAGATCTCTATTTGCGGCAGCTGTTGTCTCATCCAGTATCCACTCAAAAGTGTACTGGACATCTTCAGCAGTGAAGTCATCACCATTATGCCAGAGAACTCCTTCGCGAAGCTCGACATCAAGGCGCATGGCATCCTCAGAAATTTCCCAGTCTGTGGCCAGGCCTGGTTTTAAGCTTAAATCATAATCAATAACAAAAAGTGGCTCATTAATAAGATTGATACGCTCAAAAGCAGGTATATCAACCTCTACCAGGGTATGAAGCCCGGGTGCATCTGCTCCCTGCCCTATTACCAGAGTATCAGCTGCTACTCCAGCTGTTCCAGCGAAGAGAAAAGTCATCGCCAAAAACAAGACAAAGAAACCCTTAATAAAATTTTTCAACATGTAAAACCCTCCTCCAGGTTTTTAATAAAAATTAAATAAAAATAATCTACCCTTAGATTATACCACCCGGTGGTGTCAAAGTCAAGATAAGGAGGGTTTTGTAATTTGTCAAAAAACTCCTTTGTTTTAGAGCTTTTATAAAAATTTTATAGCCAGGATTTAAGGTTAACCCTTAAATCCTGGCATTATTTTACTTGCTTTTATCTAACAAAGTTAAACAATCAAGTAATTGGTTAGCTGAAAAAAGTTATTCTGCTAACTCGACATCATCAACAAGTTGCAGCCAGTTATTAGCAGGATAAGGATGAAGTTCAAAGCCTTCATACTCATCATGGACTAGGGCTATCTCTTCACTGTAACTGACAAACATCTTGGGCTGTTCTTCATTGAGAATCTCCTGTACTTCACCATAAATCTCCATGGATTCCTCAGAATCAGGGTCGATGGCCCGACCTTCTTCTAGTAATTCATCCATTCTTTCATTTTCGTAATTGACATGGTTTGAACTTCCTTCACTGTGGAACTGACGATAGGAAGCTCTATCGGGATCTACCTGACCGGCCCAACCGAGAATAAACATTTCATAGTCATCGGTATCATATACTCTATCCAGGAAGGCCCCCCATTCTTCAACTTCCACCTGAGCATCGATGCCGATTTCGCCCAGTTCATATTCTAAAATCTCAGCTATCTGCATTCTTACTGGGTTTTCATTGGTGAAGATTCTCAATTGATCTGGCTTTTCCTCTACCTCATCAAGATACTCCTCTGCAATATCAGGATCATAATGTACAAAATCTAACTCTTCATTATAGTGAGCCATATCAGGAGTCAAATTACTTTCACCGGGCATGCCAACTCCACCCATTACATGCTCAACGATTGCTTCCCGGTTCAGAGCATAGGAAATCGCCAGGCGCAGGTTTTGATCTGTTACTACATTATTATTAAAGCCAATGTAGTCATAACCGGCTCCTCCGACTCGATGGACCTCAATATCTTCATCTGCTTCCAGTCTTTCCACTTCATCAGGAACTACTCCTCCTTCAAACATATCTATTTCTCCGCCTTCAAAGGCTAATAGACGGGAGGAGTCTTCCGGGATAGGACGGAATTCCAATTCGGCAAAATTAGGCTCGCCACCCCAATAATTTTCATTGGCTGATAATCTATGATAGTCATCATCAGCCCACTCTTCGTGGATATAGGGTCCTGTACCACTGGGGTTCTGGCGGAATTCTTCATAGCCCACTTCTTCATGATATTCTTCTGGAATTATACCTACCCTAGCCATGTTATTGACTAAAAAGGTATAGGGCTCATCGAGATGGAAAACTATATTATAATCATCTACTATTTCTATCTCTTCGATGGCTTCGTAGAGATCCCTATTTTCAGCAGGATTATCTTCATCTAAAATCCACTCAAAGGTATAGGCAACATCTTCTGCTGTCATCTCACCACCATGGTGCCATTCTACTCCCTCTCTCAATTCCACATCAATCTGCAGAGCATCATCGCTTATTTCCCAATCAGTGGCTAAATTTGGTTCTAAAGTAAGATCATAATCAATGAAGAAGAGCGGCTCATTGATAAGATTAATTCTCTCATAGGCTGGAATATCGACTTCCATCAGGGTATGGAGCCCTGGAGCATCTCCACCCTGTCCTATAACCAGAGGATCTTCTTCTGCGGCTACTGCTGCAGTTCCTGCTAGCACAAAGGCTAGAGCCAGAACTAAAGCTAAAGACTTTTTCCACCAAGTATAATTCATATTAATACATCCCTCCTTTTTAATTTTAAAAAACCTTTCAATATCAAATTATAACAAACTTGCGCTCCCAGTTCAATATCATAGCACAATACTTCACATTTTTATAACAACTTAACCCCAGGCACTTTAACTCTTTAATATGAGCGGGTTTGTCATGAACGGGAAATGATCTCCTCAGCAATAACTAGACCAGCTACAGAGGCCTGCATTAAACCCCTGGTAATGCCCGCTCCATCTCCTCCGGCAAATAAGTTTTTCACCTCAGTCTCTAAAGCTGAAGAAACTGCTAACCTTGAAGAGTAAAACTTTACCTCTACTCCATAAATCAAAGTATCCTTGGAGTATAAGCCAGGAGCAATCTTATCTAGAGCTTCTATCATCTCAATGAGACTGGTTAAATGTCGGTGGGGCAGAACTAAACTTAGATCACCGGGGGTGGCTTCTTTTAATGTAGGTTCAACTATGCTGCGGCCAATCCGGGCTGGGGTTGAGCGGCGCCCGGCCAGCAAATCACCCAGTCTCTGTAGCAAAACTCCTCCTCCCAGGAGATTGGCTAACTTGGCAATGGCTCTTCCATAAGTAATCGGTTCTTTAAAAGGTTCAGTAAAGGTTTTGCTGACCAGCAGAGCAAAATTGGTATTGGCAGTCTTAATATCAGCATGACTATGACCATTGACTGTAATAAGTCCCTGATTATTTTCACTGACCACCTCTCCTTCGGGGCAGGTGCAGAAGGTGCGGACTTTATCGTCAAAGGTCGGAGATTGATAAATTAGCTTTGATTCATAGAGGTTTTCTGTCAGGGGTCGGGCAATGGCAGCGGGAGTTTCCACTCTAACCCCTATATCCACTGGATTTAAACTGGTCTCCAGTCCCATCTCTTTAACCTGGCTGGTAAGCCAGCTGGCATTCTCTCTCCCTGGAGCTACCGAAATAAAATTAGCTTCAATCTCTTCGCCAGAAGTAAGCCTTACTCCTCTAGCTTTATTATTTTCAATAATAATCTCCTCAGCCTGGGTGTTAAATTTGATCTCCACCCCTTTATCCAGCAAATAATCCCGCATCTTCTGCAATACTTTTTTGGTATGGCCGGTTCCTAAATGTCTCAGGCGGGCCGGGATAAATTTCAATCCAGCCTTAACAGCTTCATCTCTAAATTTTTCTAATTCCTTTTCTTCAGCCCCAAAAATTCTTTCCGGTGCTCCAAACTCAAGATACCAATCATCAGCATATTCTATTAAGGATTCCAGTTCTTCCCGTCCAATATACTCTTCCATGTTGCCGCCGATATCGGCTGAAAGAGATAATTTTCCATCACTATAGGCTCCCGCTCCTCCCCAGCCAGAGACAATTGCACAGGATGAGCAGGAATAACAGCCACTTCCACTGCCTGGTTTTTCTTTCATTGGACAGGTCCGCTGCTCAATATCGTCACCTTTTTCCAGCAATAATATATCTAGCTCTGGTCGCCGTTCGCTGAGCTCTAGAGCTGTAAAAATTCCCGTCGGTCCGGAACCAATCAGGATAACATCATAGATATTTTTCATTTAAGCAACCTCCCTGCTTAATTTTAAATCTCCAGCAGCAATAAATCCCTGGCGCTGCAGGGGCAAATAAATCAAATAAGAAAGTACAGCAGGTAAAACAAAATGCATTAAAATTAAAACTGGCAGCACCTCAGTACCCATAACTTCTAAAGTGGTGACCTGGCCCACCAGGCCACTGGTGCCCATCCCGGCACCTATCCTGCTATTCTCCAGACCCAGTAGCACAGTAGCCACTGGTCCCAGCAAAGCAGAGGCTAAGGTAGGTGGTAACCAGATCAGGGGGTTTTTTACGATATTTCCTATCTGGAGCATAGAAGTTCCCAGACCCTGGGCAAAAAGACCACCTGGTCCATTATCGCGATAGCTGATAACGGCAAAGCCCACCATCTGAGTTGAACAACCCACCGTAGCAGCGCCTGCTGCCAGGCCTTCCAAACCCAGAGAGATGGCTAAGGCAGCACTGGAAATAGGCAGTGTTAATAACACTCCCATAATAGTAGAGACCACTATCCCCATGGGCAGGGGTCGTAAGGCTGTAGCTGCATTGATGGTGGCTCCCAACCAATAAGTAAAGCTAATAATTGCTGGAGCCATTATTATCCCAGCTGCTCCCCCTGAGATAATAGTCAGGGCAGGGACTATTATTATATCGACAGGAGTCTTACCGGCAATTCGGCGAGCTACTTCAGCTCCAATAAGAGCAGCAATTAAAGCACCCACTGGTTCTCCAATCTGGAGCATGGGCCCGGCTGCAGCAAATTCTACAGTACCTGCCCCTAAAGCCCCTGTTACTATCGAGGCATAAAGTCCCAGACCTTTAACCCCCAGACTGGCAGCCACCCCGGCTCCTATAGCAGGCCCCATGAAATATTGAGCTGTCTCTCCCAGTCTGAACAAAATATTAAGCTGGAGGATGTCCCCCAGCTGAGTGATAATGACCCCGATTATTAAGGAAGCAAAAAGCCCCAAGGCCATACCATTGAGCATTTTTATAAAATATTGCCGCAGATCTAAAAGGTGTTCTTTCATAACGAGCTTTTTCATCCTTTCTGGCTGGCCTAGATTATTTTTCTATTTTATTCTTCCAATCTCTCCAAAATAATATTGTAACCATCTTCCCCATATTCTAAAGCCCTTTTGACTCGACTTATAGTAGCAGTACTAACACCAGTCTTTTCCACAATTTCTTCGTAGGTAACTCCCTCTTTCAACATTTTAGCTACCTCTAATCGCTGTGATAAAGCCTGAATCTCTCCAACAGTGGCTACATCGGTGAAAAACTGATAACACTCTTCCCTGGTTTTAAGCTTTAAAATAGCATCAAAAAGCTGGTCCGTCAATTCATTTTCAATCTTTTTGGCCATTTTATTTCTCTCCTTTCACTCCCATTCAATGGTTCCTGGGGGTTTTGAAGTTATATCATAAACAACCCTATTCACTTCTTCCACTCTATTTACTATCCTTCGGGAAATCTTATCAAGTTCCTCCTCTGGAATTCTAACCCAATCAGCAGTCATGGCATCGCTGCTGGAAACAGCCCGCAGAATTATCGGATAACCATAAGTCCGGGCATCGCCTTTAACGCCAACACTGCGGATATCCGGCAGTACTGCAAAGGCCTGCCAGATATCTTCCTTAACGGCAGAGTTTTCCAGCTCTTCCCGAAAGATTGCATCAGCCTCTCGCAAGATGGCTAGCTTCTCTTCAGTCACCTCACCAATTATTCTTATAGCCAGACCAGGTCCAGGAAAGGGTTGCCGGTAGATAATCTCCCCTGGCAGACCTAACTCTTCTCCCAGTTTGCGAACCTCATCTTTAAAAAGGTCTCTAAGAGGTTCGATTATTTTAAGCTCCATCTTCTCTGGCAATCCGCCAACATTATGATGGGATTTTATCGTTTCTGCCTGCTGGTGCTCACCACTTTCAATGACATCTGAGTAGATAGTTCCCTGGGCTAAAAAAGTAATTCCCTCTAATTTCCGGGCTTCCTCTTCAAAGACCCGGACAAAGGTTTCGCCAATAATCTGCCTTTTTTCCTCGGGCTCCTGTACTCCAGCTAGTTTTTGCAAAAATTTATCCCGGGCTTCAACCTTGAGCAAGGGAATAGCAAACTCTTCAGCAAAGGTTTTTTCCACCTGTTCAACCTCTCCCTGACGCAAAAGGCCATGATCGATAAAGATACAGCGCAGTCTATCTCCAATCGCTTCATGGAGCAGGGCAGCCGTTACCGCTGAATCAACTCCCCCTGAAAGACCTAAAACCACCCCATCTTCCTCACTTAAGTTTTCTTTTATGGTAGCTATCTTATCGGCTTTGATTTCTTCTATACTCCAGCTCTTTTCCACCTGACAGATATCAAACAAAAAATTCTGGAAGATCTTCTGGCCTCTCTCAGTATGTTCTACTTCAGGATGAAACTGCAGGCCATATAACTGCTTTTCTCTGTTTTCTAAGGCTGCAATGGCAGTCTCAGCTGTTTCTGCTACTACTGTAAAACCCTGAGGAGGCTTATCCACACTGTCTCCGTGGCTCATCCAGACTGTAAGCTCTGCTAAACTATGGCCATTTTTAGATGAGCTGTCGCCGTTTTTAAAAGCAATACCAGAAAAAAGCGGTGATTTTTGGCTGACCTTTAACTCAGCTCGGCCATACTCTGATATACCCCGGGTCGTCAGTCTTCCTCCTGGCAGAAGATCAGCCATCAATTGCATACCATAACAGATACCTAAAATTGGTTTGCCTAACTGAAAAATCCTTTCATCAATACCGGGAGCTCCACTTTCAGCCAGGCTAGCCGGTCCACCAGAAAGAATTATGCCTGCCACTTCTTCCCTGGCAAAATAATCCAACTCCTGCTCAGGGGATACTATCTCACTAAAAACCCCTAATTCTCTAATCCTTCTGGCAATAACTCTTACATATTGCCCACCAAAGTCCACCACTAATATTTTTTTGTTCATTATTTGCTCCTCTCTCTTATCAACTATATCGGCTTAGGAATCAAATTTTTTCTGACCATAAAAATTATACCACAAATTATATCTGCAAGCAAAAAGGCAGCCCCCCTCTAAGGAGGCTGCCTTAACTTCTAACAATTAATTCTATTTTTGTAGGGGAAGGGGGCTTACATCATGCCGCCCATTCCACCCATTCCACCCATGCCGCCCATGCCGCCGGGCATGCCGCCGCCTGGGCCTCCTGGGCCGCCATTATCATCATCGTCATCTTCTGCTCTTTCGGCCACCAAGCACTCCGTGGTCAAGAGCATAGCTGCTGCACTGGCAGCATTTTGCAGGGCAGATCGGGTTACTTTAGCTGGATCAATAATTCCAGATTCAATCATATCGACATATTCACCCTTCATGACATCAAAACCTTTGCCCTTATGCTCGCTCTTAAGCTTTTCGCAGACAACCGAGCCTTCATAACCGGCGTTATTAGCTATCAATCTAACAGGTGATTCTAGAGCCTTTTTAACTATTTGACAGCCAGTTGCTTCATCGCCTTCTAAGTCCAGCTCAGTTAGAGCTTCTAAGGCCTGCAGATAGGTTGCTCCTCCACCGGGAACCAGACCTTCTTCTACTGCAGCCCGGGTAGCTGAGAGAGCATCCTCTATACGGTGCTTTTTCTCCTTCAATTCAGTCTCGGTAGCTGCACCAACTTTAATAACAGCTACTCCACCGGCCAATTTAGCCAGTCTTTCTTCTAATTTCTCTCTATCAAAATCAGAATCGCTACTATCGATCTGCTTTCTTATCTGAGCGATTCTTCCTTTAATATCTTCTGCATTGCCTTCACCTTCTACAATAGTGGTATCGTCTTTGGTGATAGTAACTTTACTGGCCTGACCTAACATGCTTACATCAGCATTTTCCAGCTTAAGACCGAGATCTTCGGTAATTAGCTGACCGCCAGTCAGGATAGCAATATCTTCAAGCATGGACTTTCTTCGGTCACCAAAGCCAGGAGCTTTAACAGCAACAGCATCAAAGGTTCCTCTTATTTTATTTACTACTAAAGTAGCCAGTGCTTCACCTTCTACATCCTCAGCTATTATCAATAGAGACTTACCGGATTGAGCAACTTTTTCTAATAAAGGAAGTACATCCTGTATACTAGAGATCTTTTCATCGGTAATTAATATATATGGATCTTCCATGGAAGCTTCCATGGTATCGGTATCAGTTACCATGTAAGGGGAGAGGTAACCGCGATCAAACTGCATACCCTCTACCACATCAAGGGAGGTTCCCATACTCTTTGATTCTTCTACAGAGATTACTCCGTCCTGACCAACTTTTTCCATAGCTTCAGCAATCAGATCGCCAATCTCCTGATCATCGGCAGAGATAGCAGCTATCTGGGAGACTGCTTCTTTGCCTTCTACAGGCTGACTGATATTAGCAATTTCATCGGTCAGGCAGTCAACGGCTTTCTCAATACCTCTTTTCATCAGCATTGGATTGGCACCTGCTGCTACATTCTTAATTCCTTCCTGGAAAATTGCTTCAGCTAAAACAGTAGCAGTAGTGGTACCATCACCAGCAACATCATTAGTTTTGGTAGCTACTTCTTTTACTGCCTGTGCACCCATATTCTCAAAGTTATTCTTTAGTTCTATTTCTCTAGCAATGCTAACTCCATCATTGGTGATTGTTGGAGAACCAAAGCTTTTTTCCAATACAACATTTCTTCCCTTTGGACCCAGGGTTACTTTAACCGAGCGAGCCAGAGAAGTTACTCCATCCTCAAGAGCCCGTCGGGCATTTTCTGCAAATTTTAACTCTTTAGCCATTATATTTCCCTCCTTATTTTATGTTATTCAATAACTGCCAGCACATCTTCCAGGCTTAAAACGATAATTTCTTCTCCTTCAACTTTAACATTGGTTCCAGCAAACTTATCAAAGACTACTACATCTCCAACCTCTACAGCTTCCAGCTCAGAATCTGCACAGCCGTTACCTACTGCTATTACTTCACCCTGCTGGGGCTTTTCTTTTTTAGCAGTATCAGGTAAGACAATACCGCTGTCGGTCTTTTGTTCTTCTGGTTCAATCTGTTTGATAGCTATTCGTTCATTAAGTGGTCTTAATTGCATTTAAATTAACCCCCTTCTTGATAACTTAATTTATTTTTTGTTAGCACTCAATAATGTCGAGTGCTAATATTCACAGTTTATATAATAATAAAGGGATTAAAAGATTTCAAGCAGCATTTAAGGCTTTTTAAACCTTTCTGAAACGATTAGCTAACAATATATAGTTTTTACTTCTTTATTCTTTGTTATTCTTTATTTAATTTTTGCGAGAGAATAAAAAGTCTATAAAAGAGAAATTTCACAGGATAGTCTTTCCTCAATAGCAGTATAATAATCTCCTTTAAGGTCTCGTCCCTGGTTATCAAAGGGCAGTGAAGACATGATTACCCTGCTCTTTTTTATTTTTGGTTCTTGTTTTAAGGTTTTAAAAATATCACTAACAGTCAGTAGACCGGTGGCGGAAATGTTGCCACCAAAAAATTCAGGTTCAGAGATTTTTAACTGCCAATTTTTATCTAGTTCTTTTTCTAAGCGCAATAATGCCGCCTGTAACCTTTGAACAGCAGCGGGCGCTGTTAAAATAATAATATTTTTTCTATCAGTCTTAATTATCTCTTCTTTTAAGTTTTCATAATCCGGCCGGGAAAAATCATAGGCCATAACCAATCCCCCGTAGTCAGTCGTCGATTGAAAACCCTCTTTACTCCTGACCTCTTTAGTCAAACTTTTTGCTCCTCGTTTAATTATTACTTTAAAGCTTTCCTTTTTTTCCAGCAGATTATTAAATCTATGAAAAGCTGCCACTCTAGAAAAGGGCTTATCCCCCTCTATCTCCTCTAAAATATCTCCAGCTTTAAGGCCGGCTTCATGGGCGGGGGTATCCCTGATTATTCCCTGAATAACTGGTAGTAAATCAACGATTTCTGCCGACTCATAAATCAAAGGCAACTCCACTTCTCTCTGTAAATCAGCTATCTTTTCTTTAAGCTTTTTATCTGCAACTGATAAAACCTGCTGTAAGTTTTGGGTAGCAAACCTGGTATACCCAGGTTTAAATAATCTCACCACTTTAAATTTATTTGTTTGTGCTAAAAATTTTATAGTTTTGCTGATTTCAGAAAAACCAGTAAGCCTGGGCAAGACCACCATACTTCCTTCTAACTCAATTTCGGTGTTAGCAAGTTCTGTAATGACTGTTTTTATCCGGGCAGGTTTTTTGACACCTAAATATTTTTGGCGATAATCAGGGGAGATTAGATTTAAAGAAAGACAGAGTCTTAGGGGTTTCAAGTCCTGGAGAAGCTTTATATCTTTGATTTTTAGGCCCTCTCCAGAGCTGGTGATCTTTAGTGGGGTCTCAGGGTATTTTTGCCGCAGCTTCAGTAATATCTCCTGCCATCGAGGATGGGAAAAGGGTTCTCCCTCATTGATCCTCGTTGCTGACTCTCCTATTACTACCGGGTTATCAGTATCAAGGTAGGGGAAAAGATCCTCTAATAAAGCCAGCGAGAGATGACCTAACTGAAAGCTTTCTATTTCCCGGGGGTTAAATTTATGACTGCAAAAAATGCAGGACTGAGGACAGGCCGAGGTCAGGGGGAGAATATTGAACTGCTGAACACTTTGATATAAAACACTTAAAGCATAATCATCTATCACAAATTCCACCTGCTTTTTCTCCTTGTCTAAAAAACAATTTGTAAAGTGCTTTCAAAGTTTTAAGGTAGGCTCAACCTCCTGACTCAAAGGGTCACTCTCTCCCCTAAGTCTTCGATAATAGGCAGCTGCAGCAATCATAGCCGCATTATCAGTGCAGTATTCCAAAGGAGGCAAAAACAGGGGTATATCATAATTAGCAGCTAAACTTTGAAAATCAGTCCGCAACTTCTGGTTGGCTGCCACCCCTCCAGCCAGCAACATCGCTTGAGGCTGATAATTAGCCAGAGCTTTATCAACCTTTATTTTTAGACTATCTATTACCGCCTGCTGAAAAGAAGCCGCCAGATCGGCTAAATCCACCTCTTCTCCACGCTGCTTTTTATTATGAACATAATTGATTACCGCTGTTTTCAATCCACTAAAACTAAAATCATAGTCAGGAGAATTTTCCAGAGCTCTGGGTAGATTAATATTATCAGCACCATTTGTTGCCATTTTTTCTACTGCCGGTCCTCCAGGATAGCCTAACTCCAGATATCTAGCCACTTTGTCAAAGGCCTCCCCGGCTGCATCATCTCTAGTGCGACCTAGAATTTTATAATTTCTCTGGTCAGTAAAATATATCAGATCAGTATGGCCGCCAGAGACTGTTAAACAGATAAAGGGAGTTGGTATCTTTTCATGGACTAAAAAGTTAGCATAAATATGTCCGGCTACATGATTTATGCCCAGAAAGGGAATATTAAGACTAAAGGCTAAAGCTTTAGCTGCAGCCATACCCACCAGCAGGGCTCCTACCAGTCCTGGACCCTGGGTAGCCGCTACGGCTTCTAGATCAGCTAAAGATACTTCAGCTTCCTTTAAAGCTCTTAGAATTATGCGGTCAATGGCCCGCAAATGCTGGCGAGAAGCAATTTCTGGAACCACTCCGCCAAACTCCTCATGCCAATCAACCTGAGAGGCTACAATGTTGGCAAGTAGTTTAGGCCCTTTAGCTGTACCCTTGACGATAGCAGCCGATGATTCGTCACAGGAAGTTTCTATGGCTAAAATTAATGAACCCTTAAAATCAGTCATGGAAATTTTCTCCTTCATCTTAATTTTGTTTCTTATTGCGATTTAACACTGCCTGAGGTTTCTTTAAATAATTAGGCTCCAGCTCTGATGGCAAAATCGTCAGGTCTTCTTGCAGGTAATAGCTTCCCAGTTCAGCCAGCTTACCTCCCCAGCCCTGGCTTTGATAAGCCTTAAATAATTCTAAAGAAAATTTTCCATGGGAGACTGCTGATAATTGCTGCTGATAATTCTTTACTGCCGGCCCCACTGCTAAAACCCGGGAGTTGTTTTTGACTTTATCCTGGATAAATTGTGGAATTTCTGTCAGGGAGAGGGCTAAATCCTTACACTGGCGAGCTTTATGGGGTAAAGTTTCGGTTTCACCCTGAAAAAGAGCAGTATAGACCCGATTATTGCCAGCATCTAATAAAGGCAATATATAATCATCATGATTTAGATATCCTGCTGTCATTATTTCCAGGCTGGAGATTGCTACAATCTCAATCTCCTGGACCAGAGCAAAACTTTTCACTGAAGCTAAAGCAATCCTCAAACCGGTAAAGGAGCCTGGGCCAATATCTACGGCTACAGCCGATAAGTCAGCAAAGGCAAGGTCAACCTCTGTCATGATATTTTTAAGAGTCGGTATCAATCTTTCGTTATGACGATGGCCAAGGTGAATATTGTAATCAACAATCACCTGACCCTCCGACCAGATTCCCAAGGAAAGCTGCTTGCTGGAGGTGCTAATCCCTAATAAATTCATCTTTTTCTATCTCCTTTAATAATTGCTGACTCTTTTCTCCCCGGGCACTAAAACTTAGGCTTCTCTTCTCTGCCCCGGTTTTGCTAAATTCAATCTTGAGGTAATCTAAGGCCTCAGACAAAATTAATTCAGGCCACTCAACTAATATTAAACACTCCTCTGTCAGGAGGTCATATAAACCCAGATACTCCAACTCCGCCTCTGATTCTAAACGGTAAAGGTCAACATGATAAACAGTATAAGTGGCTAAAGAAAATTCATTGATAAAGGTATAGGTGGGGCTGGTAACCCTCACCTCTGGAGCCAGTTCAGCCATCACTCCCTGTACCAAAGAGGTCTTGCCTGCCCCTAGCTCTCCTGAGAGAAAGACCTTCACTGCCCCCTTTAATTTATCCTGCTCATTATTAATTATCCTGTCTGCTGCCCTGGCTATAACTCCACCAATTTTTTGAGTGAATTTAGCAGAGTTGCTCTCCACTATCAGTTTCTGCTGTGGCGACTCATTATTTAGCCCCTTATTATCCATTAAATTTTTCACCTGCACTCTTAAATTTCTAGCTCTTAAATAATTAAATCTCTTCCCCGGTTATGAAGACAGCTTCTACTTCTGTTGAGACTTGAAAGGGATCAGCAGAGAAAACAGCCAGATCAGCATCTTTCCCTTTCTCTAAACTGCCCACCCGATCAGCTATACCTAAAATTTTAGCTGGATTAATGGTAATAGCCCTTAAGGCCTCTTCCTTCTCCAAACCGGCCTTAGCAGCTAAAGCAGCATAGAGAGTTAAATTATGAACAGGAATTACAGGGTGGTCGCTCATGATAGCCACTGTAACCCCGGCTTCAGCCAAAACAGCTGCTGTTTTAAAGTCTCTTTCCCTAACCTCCACTTTAGAACGGGTAGTCAGGCTAGGGCCTACTACTGCTGGCACTTCCGCCTCAGCCAGTTTTTCAGCAATTTTATGGCCCTCGGTGCAGTGTTCTATGGTGAGTTCAAGGGAAAACTCCTCTGCTATCCTCAGGGCGGTCATAATATCATCAGCCCTATGGGCATGAGTTTTTAAGGGTAATTCACCCTTTAAAACCGGGATTAATGTTTCGTATTTAAGGTCTTTATCAAAGGGTTCATCTTCTTTTTGGTTAATCTTTTTGGCCAGATAATTTTCTGTTTCCTGAAAAGTTTTGCGCAGGAGGGCAGCTATTGCCATTCTGGTGCTGGGAGATTGATTTTTCTCTTTATAGACTCTCTTGGGGTTTTCTCCAAAGGCTGCCTTGATTCCCACAGGACTTTTAACGACCATCTCATCTACTATGCTGCCACTGGTTTTTAAAGCCATACACTCTCCGCCTATGACATTGGCACTTCCAGGGCCAGCCATCACAGTGGTAACCCCATGCTCCCGGGCATCTTCCAGGCCCTGATCATCGGGGTTAATAGCATCTATCGCCCTTAACTCCGGTGTTATAGGGTCGGTCATCTCATTATAATCAGCGCCTTCCCAGCCTATGCCCTCTTCCCCAATGCCCAGATGAGTATGAGCATCAATTAATCCCGGTGTTATAACTTTATCGGAATAATCATAGACTTCAGCATCTTCTGGGAGAGAAATATCCTGGCCAAGGTCCTTTATTGTTCCATCTTCGATAATTATTAAACCATCTTTAATGACACCTTTTTTACCCATTGTCCTAATTTCTCCAGCTTTAACTGCAATCATTTTATCTCCTCCTAGATGTGGTCTTGCTTAAAAATTACGTTCCTTTAAAAAACCGGCTCCAAAAAACCAACTTCTTCCCCTCGATGATTAGTAACTACAGGTTTGAAATATTTAGCCAGCGAATTCTCTTCTTCTTCATTTAAAACTTCAAGTTCAGATAAAATCTTCATTACCACCGGCGGCAGGGCTCGTCTATGGCCATCAATTATTTTAATGGCCACCCCTTTATCCTGATAACCAAAACAAAAGACACCTTCAGCCCCTGACTTGGCTATTAATTTCTTGTTGGTAGCCTGCAACAGGACAGAATTAAAGCGCCCTTCTCCTCCTATTGCCAGGGGGTGGGCTAGCATGGCTGCCTTTATTTTATGAGCTGCCCGGGCTAAATCCTCGCTCACCGTAAGGGGGCTGCTCAACCTGGCAAAGGCTAAAGCCATATTTTTTAAGGGCAGACCATAAACTACCACTCCACAGCCATCTGTCCCTCTTACTATCTTTTCCTGCGGGTAATCAGTGAATAGACTGATATAATCCAATAAATATTTTTGTAAAGGATGGGCCTCCTTTAAGTAATTTTCCACATCCCAGCCCTGATGCTGGCAGAGAGCTAACATGCCAGCATGCTTGCCAGAACAATTATTATACAGGGGGCCAGGTTTCCTGCCCGCCTGGCGGAGCTTCCTCTTTGCCTCCCTGCTATAAGGTAGATGACTGCCACATTTTAAGTGCTCTTCTCCCAGGTTAATTTTAGCCAGGATAGAACGGACCAGCTCTAAATGTCTCTCCTCGCCACTGTGAGAAGCTGTTATAACTGCTAATTCAGCTGGAGATAAATCAAAAGCAGCAGCAGCTCCAGAATCTACCAGCGGAAGAGCCTGGATGGGTTTGGCTGCTGACCTCCAGTAGGTTTTCAAATCTGCCTCTCCATAACTGAGCACTAATGTTCCACTATTATCAACAACTGCAATCGAACCCAAGTGCTGGCTTTCAGTCAATTCTCCTCTAACTACCTCTACCAACCTGGCCTGTGCCAAAATAGCCTACCTCCTATTCTAATTTTCAAACCCGGCAAAAATTTGCCTAACAAAATTAAAGCCCCCTATTCGGGGGCCAGTTATGTATTTTTCAATCAAGCTAAAATTCTATCAAACCCAGGCTTATCTCAATAGCTCTATTTACCTGGGTTATTATTTTAGAATCTAATCTGGTTATATGTCTCTCCAATCTCTGCTTATCTAAGGTTCTGATCTGTTCTAATAAAATAACAGAATCTTTATCAAGTTCACTATCGCCTGCTTCGATTTCAACATGGGTGGGTAATTTAGCTTTTCTGATACGAGAGGTAATAGCAGCCACAATCACTGTGGGGCTGTAGCGGTTACCGATGTCATTTTGAATGATAACAACTGGACGGGTACCTCCCTGTTCAGAGCCTACTACCGGGTTTAAGTCAGCATAAAACACATCACCGCGTAATATCTCCAATTTTTTCACTCTCCACTAAACAATTATTGCTGGCTAATTTAATCACAATCGGCTAGATTATCTTCGTAAAAAGAAATAGCCCTGTGATTATTCAACAATCCTTCATCAGCCAAATCTCTATTTAAATCACTCATTTCCCTGTAGCCATTTTTTAGTTGTTTTTTTATCTGATCTTTCTTTAAATGAGCAAGATACAATCTGACAGCTTCTTTAAAAAACTCACTATTATTACTAACCTCACTGGATCCCAGATGACCCTGTACCTCTTTCATCAAATTAGCCGGAATACTTATCTGCAGCCTTTTATTTTCCCCCAACTAAATCCACCCCCGCTGTTATTTTTTATATTAAATTAGCAAAAATGAGCTAAAAAATAATATTAGTCCGGAATCTTGCTGCTGTCAACCTTGCCCTGTTTCTTCTCTTTTTTGATTAGCTTTTTATAACCCTCAATCATTTCCTTGGCTATTTTTCTCCGCTCCTCTTTGCTTAAATTCCTGTGCTTTTTTAAAAAATCTTTCATCTTATCTCTCCCTCTAATCCTAAGATGTAGGAATAAAATATATAGGAATAAAAATGATTAAGGAATAACCTATACCTATTAATAAGTATATAGCAATTGGAGTGAGCTGTCAACCTAAAATGCTTGAGCTATCAGCCTTTTGACAAATTTTTGCAACATTTATCTCCGGTTTGATTAATAATATTGCTTTGTTTTATAATTTTAGATAAAGTCCCTCGTTTTGACAGTGTTCTATGACTTTATTATAGAAATCTTCCCTGGACAACAGAGAAGAATCTCCTAAGATTATTGCTTTACCAACGGTCCTTGATAAAGCCTTTCTTAAAAGGGAGGGTTTTTGCAAAGGCCCTAGATAGCCATAATCATTACTCCTGACGGTACTTAATATAATGATCTCTCTTTCTAAGCCCTGCCAGGACTCCAGCGGGGCCAAAAAAAGGTTTTCCCTGTTTAGTTTACCTTTAAGATAGCGATACTGGTCTGAAAAAAAAGTGAGCGCTCCAATATTATCAGCCTTTAAACCTGAACTTAAAGCTGTAGAGAGTAAATCTAATACTATTTCGGCTTCTCTACTATTATAATAAGAGTTAGAGCCTGGATATTGTTCTTCTTTAGCCAGCAGATTTTTAGTATCGATAAAAACCAGCTCTTCTCCGCCCAGTAAAGCTTTTTCCTCTGGCATCCCTAGCTCCTCTAACTTTGACTGTCTCTCTCTTTGCTGCTGATTTTCTTGCCCCCTTTTCTTATAGCTAGCCCCGATATCCCCTACACAGTTATTTTCCTGGCAGAGATTATCATTAATAAAATCCATCAGATCAGAGGAAAGGCGATGCTGTATTTTCAAGTGCTGATAAAAATGCTGATTTTTTTCGCTATAGAGGCGATTATAGAGTTGATTATTTTCTTCCTCCTTTGCATCACCAGCCAGCACAAAGCGCCGGGCTTTGGTTAAAGCCGGTAAAAGTTCTATTTCAGCTATCGAATTAGCATCATCAACAATCAACAGATCAAAGAAGGATTCAGTAAGTTTGGTTCTAGCCAGTTCAGTAGGAGTGGCAAAAACAAGCTGAGCCTCTTCAATAACACTGGCAACTGCACTCTCCTTTTTATCTTTAATTCTTTCGGCCAAAACCTGCAACCTTTCTTGCAGTCTTTGGTTTACCTGCTGTTTATCAATATCTATACCAGCTATCTTTTTTCCTGAGGATATCCTATCTTTTTCTAACTTGAGATCTAAAGCCTGAATTTCCAGACGACGGGCAGCAAGATAATTTTTATCCTCCAGCACCTGATTGATTAGTCTAATTTCCTCTAATTCCTTATCTTGAAAAACCATGGAGCCCAGCCAGACCTTTTCTTCTTTCAGGGGCAACAGGCGCCGGGCTATATCTGCCAGCATCTCTTTATATTTGCCAAGCAGCAGCACTTTCTCACCATTACCTAAAGCCTGTTTTAAGATCTCAATAAGGGTCTCAGTTCTGCCGGTACCGGCTCCACCGTCTACCAGGAAAAAGTTTTGGGCCTTCCGGGCCCGCTGAACTGCTGATTTTTGTTCCGGCACCAGGTTATTATTATACCAGTTCTTTAAACGGACCTTACCTGGCAGCCACTGCGGCTCTTCCCGGTCCAGAAGAGCTACATCCCGCAATTTCTTTAAAGAACCTTGAGGATTTTTAAGTTCTTCAAGGACCTGTAAAGATTGGTTATAAAGCCCGTCATGATAGAATTTATCCAGCATAAGTTTCTCTTCAGTCAGAAAATCAGGAAACTCTCCCTCTATAGCTAAAAGAAGATAATAAGAAGATATATCAACTATTTCTACAGTGATCTCCTCCTCAGTTTCCTCCTGCTGCGGTCTGACTAAAGCCTGATCTCCTATTGTTAAAAAAGTTACAGGTAGCTCCTGTCCTGCCTTTACCCGATAAAGCAATAATAACTTTCGATTATCAAAATAACGGCCATTATATCTCCCCTTAAGCCCTGTGAGGGCCTGACCTCTTCTCTCCCTTATTTCAGGAGAATAATGCTTTATCTCTAAAGAAAATTTATTATTATAATCATCTCTTTCCTGCTTTACTTCTCGCTGTTTCTCCTTCAAATAACTGACCAGATCCGGCGGCATTACATTATTGGGATTGGCAGGATTAACCTTAACCTTTACCCCCCCAATTTGATTGTTGTCCATGGTATCAATGACGCGAGCGGCAACCCTGTCTTCCAATTCTACTTCTGCTTTATTATTGGTGATATTAATTTTACCGATATCTTTATTGGAAACACCGCATTCATTGATAAAAGCTCCAACAATATCTCCTGGACCAATATTTTTTTCAAAGCCACTGATTATTATTTTTATCATCAACTGCACCTCCTGGAAAAACTTATTCCGCTGGCTTATTTTCGCTATCAAGATAAATTTTGCTACCTACCGCTTTCCGTTGCTGCTGATATTTGCCATCATAGGGCTCAGCCGCAGCTTGATCCATCCGGGCAAAGACTAACTGACATATCCGTCTCCCTGCCAAAAGTTTTATCGGTAGACGATTAGCATTGAAAAGTTCTAAAGTAATCTGACCGGCAAAACCTGGATCGACCCAGCCGGCATTTTGAATAAAAAGCCCCATTCTACCGATTGAGCTGCGGCCCTCAACGAAAGCGGTAAGATTATCTGGCAATTTTATATATTCTCTGGTTGCCGCCAGCAGAAAGGAATGAGGTGGAATAACTATCTCCTGCTGCTCTAAACTCTGATATTTTAATTCCTCCGTTAAATCCATACATTCCATGGAATTTTCATTAACCTTAAGAAAACTGTTATCAAGTCTTAAGTCCACTGAAGCCGGTTGGATCTGTTCTGGCTCCAGCGGATTTATCTCTAAATCTCCCCTATCAATTAATTTCTTTAGAGTTCTATCCGATAAAATCATTTATCTACTCCTTTTGAAAATTTAAATTCTATTACTCTGCCATGTTGCGTACTAAATCTCCTCTACTTACAATGCCAACTAATTTTCCATCTTCCACCACTGGAAGGCGGTTAATCTCCTCCCGACTCATAAGCGTTGCTATTTCAGCTATAGGAGTATCTGGTTCAATTATTTCCAGTTTAGTGGTCATTAGCTCGCCAACCTTGATGGCTATATATTTTTTGAATTCCTCCTTGAATTTTCGATAACTCTCAATATATATTATTCCACCAATCAAATTGATATATTCAGGAAAATGCAATTTTTTATCCTTAACAATTAAATCCTTCTCGCTGACTATCCCTACCAATTTGCCATCTTTTAAAACTGGCAGTCCACTTACCTGATGTTTACTCATGATCTTTGCTGCTTCCTCAACGCTAGTCTCTGGCTCTACAGTTATTACATCGGTGGTCATAATATCTTTAGCTGTTTTCATTAGCTTTCCCTCCCGGGAAATTAGTTTTTTTCTTAAGCGATTTAAAGGCTCCAGGCAAATAATTTAAAATATCACCAGCAGTAACGGCGTAACTGGACAAATCTTCTGCTGCCAATTCCCCGGCTCTGCCATGAAGATAAGCACCTATGGTGGCCGCTAAATCTTCCGCCAGGCCCTGGGCCATTAATGCAGCGATTAAACCGGTTAGAACATCGCCGCTACCAGCAGTTGCCATTGCCTCCGTGCCGGTGGGATTGATAAATAACTCTCCCTGGGGCAGGGCTATTAAAGAATCAGCCCCCTTTAATAATAATACAAGTTCTTCTTTTTGAGCAAAGTCTTTAGCTATCTCTTTGCGGTTAGCAGTTATATCTGTTATTTGGCCATCACTGAGGCGGGCCATCTCTCCCGGATGGGGAGTGATAATCAGCTCCTGGTCAAAGTCTCTCAAAGATTCCAGCGAAGTCAAATTATTGAGACCATCGGCATCTAATACTAAAGGCTTATCTAGTTTTGTTAGGAGCTTGGAGAGCAATCTCTTCAGCTGCTGGTTTTGTCCCAGGCCAGGGCCTAAGGCTATAACTTCTGCCTCCTTAGCCGCCTTTAAAATAGCTGTCAGAGAATCTTCCGCTATTTTTCCTTCTCTGGCTGGAAGTTCTCTGGTAATTATCTCTGGAGTAGCCGCTGCTGCCGCTCTAACCACAGCTGCTGGTGCAGCCAGTTCAACTAAGCCGGCCCCTCCCTTCAAGGCAGCCATCGCCGTCAGCAGAGCAGCTCCTGACATCCCCTGAGAACCAGCCACTACCAACACCCTGCCAAAATCTCCTTTATGGCCAGTAGTAGACCTGGCTGGAATTAATTTAGCAACCTCTTCATCGGTTAGCATATAATGGCTTACAGCCAGCTTTTTATATATCTGAGGTGGGAAGCCTAAATCAACTAGCTGTATCTCCCCGCAATAAGAACGACCGGGATAGAGCACCTGTCCCAGTTTTAAATTGGCCATGGTCACAGTCCAGTGGGCTTTAACCACCGGGCCAGGTATCTCACCACTGTCAGCCTGCAAACCTGAGGGAATATCGACGGCTAAAGTGGGCTGGGGGTTATTATTAATCAGGGAAATTACTCTGCCAGCCAATCCCCGGGCTGCTCCTGTTATTCCTGTGCCTAAAAGGGCATCAACAAAATAATCTGCTCCTTTGAGGTAATGGTTTATTTCAGTTTCTGATAATTCTTCCATCTCTAAAGTTTTAACTTCAGCCAATTGACAGAAGCGATAATTATCAGCAGTTATTCCAGTGAAATTATCTGGTGATTTTAATAAGAGCAGAGTTACTTGATAGCCCCAGCGTTTTAAATAACGGGCAGCAACCAGGCCATCACCGCCATTATTGCCGCTGCCGGCTAAAATTATAATCTCTTCCTTTGGTTTAGGATTGGCAAATTCCAGCAGTTGAGCAGCCGTGGCTCTGCCTGCCGTCTCCATCAATAAAATCTCAGGAATGCCCAGCTCCACGGCTAACTTATCTGCCTGTTGCATCTCTTCACCAGTTAATAATAGCATTCTTGACTCTCCCTCCTTTGCTCAGCAATCAGAGAGGCCACCGCTTGCTCTCGCTCGTGGCTTAAACTAAGATGAAAATGAGTGATACCCATCTTTTTAGCAGCCTCTCTGGTTCTACCTGCTAATTTAATCTCAGGTTTCTGCTGAGAGTTAATCTTTACTTCTATTTCCTGCCAGTTCAAGAAATTTTTCTCCGGCGATATAACTTTATAAAGGGCTTCTTTAGCAGCAAAGCGGACTGCCAGGGATTCCGCCGGATTGCTGCTCTGCTGACAGTACTGCCGTTCTTGCTCGGTAAATATGCGGGTAAGAAATTTATCGCCAAATCTCTCCACCAGATGAGCTATTCTCCTGACATCAACCAGGTCTATACCATGTCCAATTATCATTTTATTACTCCACCGTCACACTTTTTGCCAGATTCCTCGGTTTATCTATAGAACGCCCCAGAATTTTAGCAGTATGGTAGGCTAATAATTGCAGGGGTAAAACTGTAAGAACCCCGGCCCAGAGTCCATTACAGAGAGGTACCTCTATAACTTCATCAAGGTCCTCCTGAGAAGTAATTATGCCCCCACTGACAACGGCAATCACCCTGCCATTGCGAGCGGTGACCTCTTTTATATTGCTTAAAGTTTTTGGGGCCAACTCTTTCTGGGTCATTATGGCAATCACCGGCACCCCTTCTTCTACTAAAGCTAGAGTGCCATGCTTTAATTCTCCTGCTGGATAGGACTCGGCATGGAGATAAGAAATCTCCTTGAGCTTTAAAGCCCCTTCTAGAGAAAGGCTATAATCTAAATTTCTTCCGATAAAAAATATGCTCTGCTGGTCTTTAAGATAATCTGCAATTTTTTGACATTGTTTTTCTACCCGATTTAAAGTAGCAGTTATTTTTTCTGGCAGTCGCAGTAATTCCCGGCGATGGACAGCCAGTTTTTTGCGTGAGAGCTCCTCCCGCAGTTCCGCCAATTTTAAGGCCAATAGATAAAAAGCAATCAACATAGCCAGATAAGCTTTAGTGGAGGCTACTGCAATCTCTGGCCCGGCCATAATATTGATAACCACATCGCTGCTTCGGGCTATACTGCTGCCTGGAGTATTGGTAATGGCCAGGACCTTACAACCCTTAGCCTGAGCTTTTTTCAAAGCCGCCAGGCTATCAGCTGTCTCACCAGACTGGCTAACAACAATCACCAGCGTATTTTCAGTTAAAAAATCTCTTTGATAGCGCAACTCCGAAGCAATTTCTACCTCAACGGGTAGATGAGCCAGCTCTGCCAGAACATGTTTGCCCACTAAACCGGCATAGTAGGCGGTACCACAGGCAGTAATCATAATCCTTTCAATATCCTTATCCCAGATATCATTTAATTCAGGGATTTTTACCTGATATTCATCAAGGTATTCACCTAAAATCCTTCGAGCTACTATGGGTTGTTCGTAGATTTCCTTCAACATGAAATGCTCATAACCTTTTTTCTCCACCATTTCAGCATCCCAATCTGCCTTAAAAATAGCACGCTTTACTGTCTGATTATCAGCTGAAATAATCCTGACATTTTCACTATCGATAACTGCCATCTCACCATCCTCCAGAATCTTAAACTCACTGGTGACATTTAGCAGAGCTGGCATATCAGAGGCCAAATAATTTTCTTTTTCTCCCAGACCAATTACCAGGGGGCTATCCTGGCGGAGAGCATAGATTTTGCCAGGATTTTTTCTATCTATAACAGCCAGTGCATAGGAACCCGTTGTTTTCTCCTTTAATTTTTGCAGGGAGGAAATCATGTCTTTTTCATAAATTTCCTCAATAAGATGAGCAAGAACCTCTGTATCGGTATCAGAGGAAAAAGTATGGCCTTGAGCCTCCAAATCTTCCTGTAGCTCTTGATAATTTTCAATAATACCGTTATGAACCAGAGCAAACCTCTCCTGACAATCCTGGTGGGGGTGTGAGTTCTCATCACTGGGAATGCCGTGAGTGGCCCAGCGAGTATGGCCAATCCCCAGAGAACCTTCCAGACTCCTGGAATTTAGCTTTTCTGCTAATTTATTAAGCTCTCCCTCTGCTTTCACTACTTTAAGTTCATCACCATTAAGAACAGCCAGACCAGCAGAATCATATCCTCTATATTCAAGTTTCTTTAAACCCTGCATTAAAAATTCCTGAGCTTTTTTCCGTCCAGCACATCCAATAATTCCACACATTGGCAATCCTCCATTTATTTAAGCAAGTTTTTATTTGCAAAAAATCAATCAATTTATTTTATTAGAATTAGAATTGCTGTCTAGATAATTCTAGATAATTAATAAACAAGGACCTCAGTTGAGTCTCTGTCCCCCCAGTTACCTGGTGGTTTTACCTCAACCATTAGGGCTGGTCAGACCCGGAAGCATCCGCCGAACCTTCGATAACTTCCTCCTCGTCATCCTGTCAGGCAGGATCAGGCGCTTTTGCTTTTTAACAAAGACTAAAAGGGCTTTAATTAAGTTCTTCAGCTATCACTGCAGCTATTTTATCCTTCCATTTCTTTAATAAAGCCAGGTCCTTTCCCTCCAGCATCAGACGAATCACCGGCTCCGTTCCTGAAGCTCTAATAAAAATCCGGCCCTGGGTTAACTCTTCTCTCCCCTCTTTCACAACGGACTTAATAGCCTTATTATCTTCTAGTTCCTCTTTTTGGGCAACTTTAACATTTTCTAAGAGTTGAGGCCACTCCTCTAATCCCTGAGCTAATTGGCTTAAGGGTTTATTCTCATTAACCATCACCTCCATAACCTGTAAAGCTGTAAGCATTCCATCACCAGAGACATTATGATCTCTAAATATAATATGACCCGACTTTTCTCCCCCTAAACTTAAGTCCAATTCCTGCAATTTAGCCAAAACATACTTATCACCATTGGACGCATAGATTACCTCTACCCCCTCTTTTTTCAGGGCTTCTGAAAGACCTAAATTGCTATATTTAGTAGCCACTATCTTTTTATCTGCTAATTTATTTCTTTGAGCTAAATGCTTAGCGCAGATATAAAGAATATAGTCACCATCTATTTCCTGGCCTTTTTCATCTACCAGGATGGTTCTGTCAGCGTCTCCATCAAGGGCAATACCAATATCTGCTTTGCTAGTTAAAACTCTTTCCTTGAGTTCAGCAGTATCGGTTGAACCGCAGTTGACATTGATCAATTCTCCCTGGCCAGAATTATTAATAACCTGCAAATTATCCACTCCGGCTAATTTAAATAATTCCGGGGCCAGCCTATAGGCAGCTCCATTACCACAGTCCAAAATTATCTTTAGTTCAGAAATATCACTGGAGAAAGAACGCAGGACCTGGTCAAGATAAGATTCCAGCAAATATTCTCCCTCCAGTTTACGTCCTACCTGCTCATGGGTAGGGCGAGGAAGACCGCTATTAAGATTTTCCTCTATTTGCTCCTCCAGTGCAGCAGAGATTTTAATTCCCCGGTCATCAAAAAATTTGATACCGTTATCTTCAATGGGATTATGGGAGGCAGAAACCATTATACCGCCCAAAGCAGGTCTAGTTCTACTAAGATAAGATACTGCTGGTGTCGGCACTATCCCCAGGTCTACCACTTCTACTCCCACAGCATTAATTCCAGCAATTAATGCTGCAGCTAACATGTCACCTGAAAGCCTTGTATCTCGCCCCAGCAAAACTTTTCCTTTATTCCCGCTGCTAGAATTATTATATTGCGATAGGACATAAGCTCCACTCTTACCCAATTGAAAAGCAAGTTCCGGGGTCAAATCCTGATTAGCTACCCCTCTGACCCCATCAGTTCCAAACAACTCTCCCAAAGACATCATCTCCTTTTTTTAGTTGAATATACCTGCTATTACATGCCTGCATTCAGGACAACGGTTCTTTTGCAAATAATTATGAGCTGAAAAGCCCTCTCTAATAATAACCTGGCTGCCACAATTAGGGCAGCTGGTGTTACTCTTGTCATTGCCTGGTACATTGCCCAAATAAACATAGGATAAGTGCTCTTTAGCCAACGCATAGGCCCTTAATAGATCTTCAATATCAGTGGCTGGTTCTCTAAATTTATAGGCTGGATGGTATCTGGATATATGCAGGGGAATTTCTGGCTCCAAATCTGCTAAAAATTTAACCAGCTCTTCTATCTCTGACTGAGAAGTATTTTTCCCAGAAATCAGGAGGTTGGTAACCTCTAGGTGGGTAGAAGAAGCAGCAATATACTCTAGGTTTTTCTTAACAGGAGCTAACTCCCCCTGACAAAATTTCCGATAAAATTCATCTCTAAAGGACTTAAGATCTATATTGCAGGCTGAAATTTTGGGGATCAACTCCGCTAAGGGTTCAGGGTTTACAAAACCATTGCTAACTAACACCGTAGCTATCTTTTCAGCCTGAGCCAGCTCAGCCGTTTCACTGACAAATTCATACCAGATCAGGGGCTCAGAGTAGGTGAAGGCCAGAATTTCCACTCCTCTATTCTGACAGAGTTCCACTACCTCCTGAGGTGATAACTCTCTTACCTGAGGGCTATCCTGGCTAATGCGCCAGTTTTGACAGAAGCCACAGCTCAAATTACAGCCCCAGGTACCTACAGAGAGGGTTCTGGCCTCAGGATGAAAGTGATAAAGGGGTTTCTTTTCTATAGGATCCAGGGATATAGAGCTAACTTCCCCGTAATTTAAGGAATTTAGTTTTCCAGCTATATTTTTTCTGGTCCGACAACGACCTAGAGCTCCCGGAGTGAGCTGGCAGTTATGGGGGCACAGTAAACAGCGGACTTCTTTACCTTCTTCAACCTGATAAAATCTAGCAGGATAACCTTGAGAATTATTCATCTTTTTGCTCCTTAAAGCGATGGACTGGAAAACGATAAAGGTCAAAATCCCCCTTAGCTATTTCTTCAGGAGAAAGCCCCGCCTTTTTACCAGCTATTTCAAGCTGTTTTTCCACTGTCTCCACCCCATCTAAATCAGGGAGCAAAACTCCCTTTCTCTGTCCCTTAACCACTACCAGACCATATTTCCTGGGGTCTAGCTGATCATAGTCGACTACCCCCTGCTGTTCCCCTAAAATATCAACGGTAATATAAATATCTGTCAGCTCTCCTGGTGATAAACCGGGAAAACGGGGATCACGCAGGGCAGCAGCTAAAGCATTGCCAGCTATCTCATATGCTAGAGAATCTCTGGTAGGCTCGGTGGTGCCGATACAACCTCTTAAAGAGCTGTCAGCCTTTTTCTTTAGGGAAACGAAACAGCCAGCTTTGATATCATCATTATATTCCAGGTTGACTGCTGTACTATCCCGGGAAAAGAAATGATTTTCCAGTATTTTTCTAGCTAAAGCAGCCGGGTCATAGGGTAATTCCAACATCTTTTACCTCCCATCATTAAAACTTGCCACGCCATAGCCTACGCCAAAGGGTGCTTCATAAGATAATACTTCAATATCAAGGTTGCTTTCACCTGCCATGAGCTCAGAAAAACCCAGGCCTACTAAGAGGGGACGATAGCCACATTCTCCAGCCTCTTCTATCAGCGCAGGGTCGAGGTTAAGAACTCCAGAAATATCATTGGCTGCCAGAGCATCCATTAATTTACGGTCAAATTCTTCCCCGGCAGGAGAATAACCTCCAGGAGCACCGGGTTCAGTGCGATGAGAAAGATCGCCACTTACTAAAAATAATGGTTTGCTGACAGCAGAGCTCTCTTTCAGATAACGGGCTAACTCCTGGCCGAAGTTATATAATTTCTCTGATTTCCAGAAAGTCATATTTAGAATTAGCCAGGGAACCTCCTGCAGGCCAGCCTGCTGCAAAAAATAAAGGGGCACCAAAATCCCATGATCCAACTCCCCCCATTCTTTACCCTGCTGGAGCAATTTTACCTCTTTGTCAGTGCCAGAAAAATTAGCAGCTATTTCTTGTGCTAATCCGGGCTGGCCTGGCAGGGAAAAGTTCAATTCTGGAGCACCAAAATATCCTAAATCCCCTCGATATTTTTCAACAGCACTGATCGTAATCCTCTGGCGGTCTACTGGACCATGGGGGCCAATAGCAACTATTAAATCTGCTTCTCTAGCCGCCATCTCAGACGCCAAATTTTCACAGGCCTCAATGGTAGCAGTCGCCTTAAATCTGCGCTTTCCTCCTATTTCTGGAATAATAATCGGCGGATGAGGAAAAAGACCTCCCCTTAGCATATTATCCCTCCTTTCTCTGCTGGTATTTTAGATAGCTTAAAAAAATCACCATCATTATCATAGTTCTAGCCCAAGAGAAAGGTTCCTTCTTAACTGGAATAATAATTGTAAAAGAAAAACCCCTCTCCAAAAGAGAAGGGGTTATTAAAAGCCCGGCTAAAATAAAACATAATATTATCTTTTGGAAAATTGAGGAGCTTTACGAGCTTTTTTGAGTCCAGGTTTTTTCCGTTCTTTCATCCGGGCGTCCCGGGTCAAATAACCGGCTCTCTTCAAGGGGGTTCTAAATTCCTCATCAACATCAAGGAGGGCTCTGGCGATACCGTGACGGATTGCTCCTGCCTGTCCTGCCAGGCCACCACCATTTACATTCACCTCTACATCAAGACTACCCAGCTGGTTAACTGTCTCCAGGGGGGACTTAAGATCTTTAATCTGAGAGCGACGATGAAAATAATCCTCTACATCTCTGCCATTTACAGTTATATTTCCACTTCCGGGCAACAAACGAACTCTAGCAGTCGAGGTCTTTCTTCTGCCAGTTCCCCGGTATTGAACATCAGCCATATTTATTTCCTCCTTCCCATATTATAGTTCTAATTCTTCCGGTTGTTGAGCTTCATGGGGATGATCGGGTCCTGCATAAACTTTAAGCTTCTTGACAACCTGTCTGCCTAATTTATTATGAGGAATCATACCCCTCACAGCCTTCTGAATAATAAATTCCGGTTTCTTTTTTCGCAGCTCCTCGTATGGGGTCTTCTTCAAACCACCGGGATAATTAGAGTGCTTATAATGGAGCTTATCTTCCCATTTATTGCCAGTTAGCTCTACTTTTTCGGCGTTAACAACGATCACATAATCACCGGTATCCACATGGGGAGTAAACTCGGGCTTGTGTTTGCCTCGCAAAATTTTTGCTATCTCTGAAGCTAGCCTGCCCAGAGTTTTTCCAGCAGCATCAACTACATACCAGTTGCGTTCAACTTCATCTGGTTTAGCCATATAAGTGTTAGTCATTTTTTTACCTCCTTAGCTAAAATCTCTTGATCATAATATATTTCTTGCAGGGTTAAACCCTTAGCTGGAGCAGTGAAGCCAGCCTTAGTGCGATCCTGAGAAGCAATTATGGAAGAAATATCCTCAGGAGCAAGTTTGCCTTTACCTACATTTATGAGCGTTCCTGCTATTATCCTCATCATTTTATATAAAAAGCCCGAACCAACTACCTCAAGCCAGATCTCACCATTATCCTTTGGGGTGATCCGGGACTGATAAATTTCTTTAACCGTGGTGGAGTTACTACAGCCCTGAGCCTGAAAGGCTGAAAAATCCTTTTCTCCGGTAAAATAACTGGCAGCTTTCACCATATCTGCTACCTTCAAATCATAATAACAATGATAACTATATTTCCGCAAAAAGACATTGGCATAAGTTCTATTATAAATACGATAAATATATTTTTTGGCCAGAGCGTCATGACGAACATGAAAATCAGGTGGAGTCTGCCAGGCTTTAAGGCAAACGATATCATCAGGCAACTCTCCGTTAAAGGCCTGAGGTATTTTGGCCAGCGGAATATCCACCTCCAGCTGAAATTGAGCCCGTTGACCAAAGGCATGAACTCCGGCATCAGTCCGGCTGGCACCATAAATGCGAGTCGGTCTGTTGTTAAATTTGCTCACTACTTTTTCCACTTTTTCCTGTATTGTCTGGGAGGTATTGGCCTGTACCTGCCAGCCACTATAATTACTTCCATCATAGGATATTTTTAAATATACATTTGCCATCAACACTTTCCTCCAGCTTAAAAAAAACTTATAAAGACTGCTATTATAACTGCCAGGAAAAAGAGTATTAAATCGGATTTTTTCAATTGTAACTCATGTAACCTGGTCCGGTTACTGCCTCCGCGATAACATCGAGATTCCATGGCTAGAGCCAGCTCATCGGCTCGACGAAAGGCACTTATAAATAAAGGAACTAATAAAGGAATTAAAGCCTTGGCTCGCTGAATAATATTACCGCTTTCAAAGTCAGCCCCTCGGGCCTGTTGGGCCTTCATGATTTTTTCTGCCTCTTCCAGTAGAGTGGGAATAAATCTTAAAGCTATGGTCATCATCATAGCCAATTCCCCTGCCGGCAGACCAAAGCGGGCCAGCGGTTTTAGCAAATACTCAATACCATCAGTTAATTCTAAGGGGGAAGTAGTTAGAGTTAAAATTGAGGTGAACATAATTAACAACAGTATCCTGGCCACCATAAAAAAGCCGGTAAATACTCCAGCTTCTTCAATCCTTAAAAATCCCCATTGCCAGAGCACCTCTCCTCCTCTTGTTAAAAACAGATGCAGTACCAATGTTAAAATAACTAAGAAAAATACAGGCTTCAAACCTCTCAATACCCTTTTTATAGGCAACTTAGCAGCCAATAAAATCCCCACTACCAGCAATAAAAAGAGTCCAAACCCCCAAAAAGTATCGATTAAAAAGAGAATGGTGATTTTTATTAAAGTAATTAAAATTTTTATCCTGGGGTCCATCCGATGAACAATTGATTTCCCGGGGATATATTGACCGATGGTGATATCAGTTAACATGTTTTACTCTCCCTGGACTTTTCTATTTTCTTTAAACCTGCCAGGATCTCATCCCGGGCTTTCTCCAGCGAAAAGATGTCAGTTCTAACCGGTAAACCTCTAGCCTTTAAATCAGTCAATATTTGAGTTAGGACAGGTAAATCCAAATCCATTTTTTTAAGATCCTCCCCGCGGTTAAAAACCTCGGCCGGGGTCCCCTCTAAAGCAATTTTTCCCTGATCCATAACCACCACCCTGGAGGCCAGCCGCGCAACCTCTTCCATTCTATGAGATATCAAGATGATGGTTAGATTGAGTTCCTGGTGCAAATAAACCAGGAGATCTAATAGCTTTTGTCTGCCTTCGGGGTCCAGGCCTGCAGAGGGTTCATCAAGAATTAAAACCTCTGGTTTTAAGGCCAGCACTCCAGCTATAGCCACTCTCCGTTGCTGACCACCGCTCAAGTTGAAGGGAGAGCGATCTTTAAATTCTTCATAATCAAGCCCCACTAGCTGCAGAGCTTCCTTTACTCTCTTTTCTCTTTCTTCTCGAGAAAGACCGACATTTTTAGGGCCAAAGGCCACATCTTCAGCCACTGTTTCTTCAAAGAGCTGATGTTCAGGATATTGAAAGACCAGACCTATTTTTTTGCGTATGTCCTGCAAAGAGGCCCTATCAGCATTGATGTCCTGACCCTGAAAAAAAACCTGGCCTGCTGTGGGTTGCAAAAGTCCATTTAATAATTGCACCAGGGTAGACTTGCCGGAACCGGTATGGCCTATAAGACCAATAAATTCCCCCTGGGTTATTTCTAAATTAATGTTCTCCAGAGCTACTACAGGATCATCGAGGTTGTAGACGTGACGAATATCCTTCAATTCTATTAACATAGAGCCTCCACCAACTCATCTGCTGTCATTATATCCGGTAGAGAGATACCTCTCTCCTGCAATTCCTTGGCCAACTTAACAGCTTCTGGAATATCCAAACCAGCTTCAGAGATTAAAGCAGTATTGGAAAAAATCTCTCGAGGAGGAGCTACCTCAGTCACAACCCCTCTTTGCATAACGGCAATTTTGTTGGCCAGACCGGCCTCTTCCATAAAATGAGTTATTAAAACTACCGTTATATTCTCTTCCTGATTTAAACGAAGGATGGTATTTAAGACCTCTTTTCTGCCCATAGGATCTAACATGGCTGTGGGCTCATCTAATACGATACAGTCAGGTTTCATAGCCAGTATGCCAGCTATAGCTACCCGCTGTTTTTGACCTCCAGATAATTTATGAGGTGGATGAGATTGATAACCATCCATACCAACAACCTGTAAAGCCAGATCCACTCTGCGGCGGATCTCCTCTGAGGGCAGAGCCAAATTCTCCGGGCCAAAGGCCACATCATCTTCTACCATAGTAGCCACGAGCTGATTGTCAGGATTTTGAAATACCATACCTACCTGCTGTCTAATCTGCCAGATATTATCAGGATCAGAGGTTGATAACCCCTCTACGGTCACTGAACCTCTGTCAGGTACCAGAAGAACATTCATCATTTTAGCCAGAGTTGATTTACCTGAACCATTGGCCCCAATTATGGCCACAAACTCTCCCTGATTAATCTCCAGGTCAACACCATCTAAAGCTTTATCCTGTTGACCTCGATATGAAAATTCGACATCCTGAATAACAATCTGGCTCATCTTAACCTACACCTTCTTATAGTTATTCTACTAATTCTAAGATAGCTCTCTTTGAAGCATCACCGCGTCGGGGGTACATTTTAATGATCCTGGTATATCCTCCCGGTCGGTCATAAAAGCGCGGGGCAATCTCATCAAAAAGCTTAATCAATACCTCACGGTCATTTATTTTCTTGCGCACCTTTCTCCGAGCATGAAGGTTGTTATCTCTGGCAGTGGTAATTGTTTTTTCTGCAATAGGCTGCAGCTCTTTAGCTTTAGCCAGGCTGGTCTCTATTCTTTCATGCCGAAAGAAGTCCGTTAGCATATTCTTAAACATTGCTTTTCTATGCGCACTCTTTCTTCCCAATTTTCTTTTCGGCACCTTTCATCCCTCCTTATTATTCTTCCTCTTGCTTCAATTCCAAATCTAGCTCGCTCAATTTATCCTTTATCTCCTGCAGCGATTTCTTTCCTAGATTGCGAACTTTCATAAGATCATCTTCTGTTTTGTCCACTAACTCTTCTACGGTATCGATTCCCGCTCTTTTCAAGCAGTTAGAAGAGCGCACAGAAAGTTCCAGCTCTTCAATGGTTGTCTCTAAAATTTGATTTTTATCTTCTTCTTCAGTTTCCACCATTATATCCAGTTCATCTATATCATCAGTCAGGTTAATAAACAATTCTAAGTGCTCCATCATTATTCGAGCTGCCAGTCCTACGGCGTCATCAGGGCTGATACTACCATTGGTATCAAGCTCTAACAGCAGGCGGTCATAATCTGTTACCTGACCAACTCTAGTATCTTCCACTTTGAAGTTAGCCCTTTCAATAGGACTAAAGGAAGCATCGATGGGGATTAAGCCGATTACATTATCAAAGGTTTCCTTCAGTTCTTCGGCGGTGACATATCCCCGTCCTTCTTCCACCGTTACTTCCATGGCCAGACTGCCTTCAGGAGCTAGGGTGGCAATTTTGTGGTCCTTATTTATGATCTCCATATTACCGGAGAAAGTAAAGTCACCGGCTACTACCTCTTCTTTGCCAGCAACATCCAAGCTCATGGTTTCTCGCTCATCGCCGGAATACTTAACAACCACTTCCTTTAAATTTAAGATAATATCAGTTACATCCTCTACCACACCTGAAATAGAGGTGAACTCATGGCGAGCTCCCTCAACCTTTACCGAGGTAATAGCAGCTCCCGGGAGAGAAGAAAGTAGGATTCTTCTCATAGCATTACCTAAAGTAATACCATAACCCCTTTCCAGTGGGCTCACGGCATATTTACCATAATACTGTTCTGATTCCAATTTTTCAATTTTGGGTTTTTCAATTTCTATCATGAAGAGTTAAAGCCCTCCTCTCACTAGACTCCCACTACAAAATATATTTTGTTTCTTAGAGGGAATAATACTCAACGATTAGCTGTTCATTAATGTGCTGATCGATATCGTCTCTCTCTGGTAGGCTTACTACTGTACCTTCAGCTTTATCAAAGTCAACACTTAACCATTCCGGAGGAGTCTTTTCTTCATTGACCTCTAAGACATCTTTAATAAAGTTTTTCTTCCGGCTGGAATCTTTAATGCTGATAGTTTCTCCTTCCGAGACTTGATAGGAAGGAATATTGACTTTGCGTCCCTCTACATAGATATGTCCATGGAGGACAAACTGTCGAGCCTGAGCTCTAGAAGTAGCAAAACCCATTCTAAAGACAGTATTATCAAGTCTGCTCTCCAGCAATTTTAAGAAATTTTCTCCGGTGACACCTCGTTGCTGAGCGGCCCGGGAAAAATAATTGCTGAACTGCTTTTCCATTATGCCATAAATCCGGCGAACCTTCTGTTTCTCTCTTAACTGCTGTCCATACTCTGATTGTTTTCTTCTGCTATCCCCCTGTTCACCCGGGGCATAGGGTCTTCTTTCAAAGGCACATTTATCGGAGTAACAGCGCTCTCCTTTTAAATATAATTTTCCACCTTCACGTCTACAAAGCTTACATTTTGGTCCTGTGTATTTTGCCATTTTTCTTAAATTACACCTCCTAAATATTTAATCTTATACCCGCCGTCTTTTGGGCGGCCTACATCCGTTATGAGGAATGGGAGTAATATCTTTTATTAAAGTAACCTCTAAGCCAGCAGATTGCAAAGACCTTATAGCCGACTCCCGTCCTGAACCTGGACCCTTAACATAGATTTCAACTTCCTTAAGCCCCATCTCCTTAGCTTCATCGGCCGCATTTTCAGCAGCTATCTGAGCGGCAAAGGGGGTGCTTTTTCGGGAACCTTTATAGCCAGCTTTACCAGCACTGGACCAGGCAATTACATTGCCTTCGCTATCAGTTACAGTTATAATTGTATTGTTGAAAGTGGAACGGATATATACCTGTCCCTTTTCCACAAATTTTTTATTCTTCTTCCTTCTTCTGCCATCTTTTTTTCTACCCTTGGCCATTTATTTCTTCCCTCCTTTAATGGAAAATAAATTAATTTTGTTCATTATTTCTTGGGAGTTGGAGCACTCCTGGTCTTACCAACGGTCTTTTTAGGTCCTTTTCTCGTCCGGGCATTAGTCCTGGTCCGCTGCCCTCTAACTGGCAGACCGCGGCGATGTCTCAAGCCTCGATAGGAGCCTATATCCTTAAGACGCTTAATATCAGCTCTAATCTCACGGCGCAACTCTCCCTCTACCTGATATTCGTCGATCTCACTGCGAAGACTGGTTATCTCAGCTTCGGTGAGGTCCTTTACTCGAGTATCGGGATCTACGCCAGAGTTATCCAATATTTCATTAGCCCGTGATCTACCTATACCATAAATATAAGTCAAACCTATTTCAACTCGTTTATTTTTAGGCAAATCTACCCCAGCTATTCTAGCCATTATTTCACCTCCAAAAATTTTTTAACCCTGTCGCTGTTTATGCTTGGGATTTTCACAGATTACCATTACATTACCTTTTCTTCTTATAACTTTACATTTATCACAGATAGGTTTTACTGAAGGTCTTACTTTCATTTCCATCACCTCAAAAAATAATATTCTGTTATGCTTTATGGCGATAGGTTATTCTGCCTCGAGAAAGATCATAGGGTGATAGTTCTACTGTTACTTTATCACCGGGCAGAATCCTAATATAATTCATCCGCATCTTACCAGAAACATGGGCTAAAACCTTATGACCGTTATCCAACTCCACTCTAAACATGGCATTAGGCAAAGGCTCTACAACAGTGCCCTGAACTTCAATAGGATCTTCTTTTGACATTAAAGTGACTCCCCTCCTGGCTTAAGGCTTTTTAAAAAGCCTACCTTTTATTATAGCACAGAATTTAAGCTAGCAAAAGATTTAATCTGTCAGCCTGCTCATTATCAATGGACTGTCCTTAGTTATAGCAATCGAATCTTCCCAGTGAGCTGAAAGACTACCATCAACGGTTACCACTGTCCAATCATCATCTTTAGTCTTCACAGCAAAATCTCCAACATTAACCATAGGCTCGATAGCAAAGGTCATACCCTCTTTGAGTTTTGCCCCCTTGCCGGGAGGACCAAAGTTAGGTATCTGAGGATCTTCATGCATATCCCGACCAATACCATGGCCAACATATTGTTTAACAACTGAATAACCTCTGCCCTCCACAAACTCCTGGATAGCATGGGAAATATCTGTCAGATGATTGCCAATGACCGCCTCTTCAATGCCAACATCAAGAGCTTGACGGGTAGTCTCAAGCAATTGCTCAGCTTTATTGCTTATCTCTCCGACACCAACAGTCCTGGCTGCATCTCCATGAAAACCCTGATAAAAGACCCCAATATCTATGCTTACTATGTCGCCATCCTTTAGAGATTTGTTTGAACTGGGAATCCCATGAACCACCTCTTCATTTATGGATAGGCAGACCGAAGCCGGATAGCCTCTATACCCTTTAAAAGAGGGTTGCCCACCTTCCTGCTTGATGAACTCTTCTGCCATAGCATCAAGTTCTGCAGTGGTGATACCAGGAGCAATCTTTTCCCGCAACAAAGCATGAGTCCTGGCCACAATTTGATTGGCAGCTTGCATTTTAGCTATTTCCCGCTGGGATTTTCTAATTATCATCGCCAGCATCCTCTAATAAATCTTGAATCTGCTGATTAATTTCTAAAATCTCTCCCCGGGCATCAATTTTTGCCAGCAAATCCTGGCGCTTGTAATAATCCACCAGCTTATCCGTCTTTTCTCTGCTTACCTCTAGCCGTCTCTTAACAGTTTCTGGTTTATCATCATCACGCTGCTCTAATTTGCCACCACATTCATCACAGATCCCCTCCTCTTCAGGGGGAGCAAAGTCCACATGAAAGGTGGCTCCGCAGTCCTGGCAGACTCTTCTGCCTGTTAAGCGTTTTATCAACTCTTCTTCTGGGGCAGCAATTAACAGAGCCAGATCCAGCTGCTGCTCTAACTCCATTAAAACTTCATCAAGAGCCTTGGCCTGGGGAATAGTCCGGGGGAAACCATCAAGGATAAAGCCGGCTTCACAGTCCTTTTGGGCCAGTCGCTCTTGTACTATGCCGATGGTAACTTCATCGGGCACCAATTCACCGGCGTCCATATATTCCTTGGCCTTTTTGCCCAAAGGAGTTTCGTTCTTTACAGCTTCCCGAAACATATCTCCTGTAGAGATATGAGGTATATTATATTTATCTGCCAGCAGACCGGCCTGAGTGCCCTTTCCGGCACCGGGCAGACCTAATAGGACCAGATTCATAATTATTTCCTCCCTGTCTTAAGTCAAAACTATTCCATAAAACCATCGTAGTGGCGCATTAACAGATGGGATTCAATTTGTTGCATGGTCTGAAGGGCAACACCTACCATAATTAGTAGTGAAGTACCTCCCCAGTAAATCTCTACTCCTGTCAGAGGCCCCATAGCAAAGGGCAATAGAGCAACAGTAGTCAAGAAAACAGCCCCTACTAAGGTGACTCTGACCAAGATTTTATCCAGATACTTAATGGTAGCTTTACCAGGTCTTATTCCCGGGATAAAGCCTCCATATTTTTTCATATTATCGGCAACCTCTTCTGGATTAAAGGTTATAGCCGTATAAAAATAGGTGAAGAAAAAGGTGAGCACACCATAAAGAACGATATAAAGTGTTGAACCAGGTCTGATAATATCCGCCATCCCCTGTGCCCAATCAAAGGGGATAACCTGAGCAACTACTCCTGGAAATAACAATACTGAAGAAGCAAAGATAACCGGCATAACACCAGCCTGATTTACTCGCATAGGAATATGAGTGCTCTTTCCACCGTAGACTTTACGGCCCACAATCCTTTTAGAGTACTGTACCGGGATTCTTCTTTCCCCTTCCTGTACATAAACAATTCCGGCGGTTATAATTACCGCTAAGATAGCAAATAAAATTAAGTTAAAAATCGTCAAAGCCCCAGCCTGGAATAACTGCCAGGTCTCTATAATCTCATAGGGGAAACGAGCAATAATGGAAGTGAAAATAAGGATGGAAATACCATTCCCAATACCATATTCATTGATCTGCTCTCCCAGCCACATTAAAACTGTGGTTCCAGCGGTAAGACTTACAATAATAACAATAACATCAAAGGCATTGGGATCAGGAACTGCTCCAAATTGCATGATATACATGGTGATACCTACACCCTGAATTAAAGCAAGGACAACGGTAAGATATCTGGTATACTGAGCTATCTTTTTTCTTCCTTCCCGTCCCTGACGTTGCAGTTCTTCCAACCTTGGACTAACCACAGTCAATAACTGCAGAATAATTGAAGCAGTAATATAGGGGGTAATACTCATGGCAAAGACGGAAAAATTACTCAAAGCTCCGCCAGCAAACATATCAAGAAAGTCAAAAACACCACCGGCTTCGCCTGCACCGGCAAATAAAAATTCCTGAATTTGAGCGACATCCACCCCGGGAACTGGAATATGAGCACCAATCCGGTAGACCACCATAATTCCCAGGACAAATAAAACCCTATTTCTCAGTTCTTCTACTTTAAAAACATTACCTAAGGCCTTAATCAAGTTAAATCACCTCTGTCTTCCCACCGGCTGAATCAATCTTCTCCCGGGCAGATTTGCTAAAGGCTTGAGCTTTAACAGTTAATTCTTTATTAAGCTCTCCAGCACCGAGAACCTTAACTCCAGCTGCAGCCAGTTTATCTATGAGCCCCTCTTTTTGCAGCAGTTCTGGAGTAACAACAGTTTCTGCAGGAAAATTGTTTAGTTGACTAACATTGACAATTGTGTATTCCTTTTTATTGGGATTATTAAAACCTTTTTTCGGCAGTCTCCTAAAAAGAGGGGTCTGTCCTCCCTCAAAGGTCAAACGAACACTACCACCAGAGCGAGAATTTTGACCGTTAGCTCCTCGGCCACAGGTATAACCACGACCGGAACCTACCCCTCGGCCTACCCGCTGTTTTTTCTTTTTAGCTCCAGGAGCTGGTTTGAGATTATGAAGTTTCATCAACTAGCACCTCCTCAAATACTATTTATCTTTCTATTTCTTCCACTGTTTTCCCCCGTAGGGCTGCAACTTCTTCGATATTTTTTAACCTCTGCAATCCATTTGCTGTTGCTTTTACCATATTAATGGGGTTTGAACTTCCCAGAGATTTAGTCAAAATATCTTTAATACCAGCAAGCTCAACGACAGCTCTAACTGGTCCCCCGGCAATAACTCCAGTACCCGGGGCCGCTGGCTTCAATAGCACACTGCCAGCCCCATATTCCCCTGTTATTTCATGAGGAATAGAGTTTTGAACCATAGGGACTTTAAAAAGGTTCTTCTGCGCATCATCTATGCCCTTGCGGATAGCTTCCGGGACTTCGTTGGCCTTTCCATAACCAACACCAACATGTCCTTTTTCATCTCCCACTACTACCAGGGCAGTAAAACTAAACCTTCTACCACCTTTAACAACCTTAGAAACTCGATTAATATCGACTACTCTTTCTTCTAAGTCTAATTTGCTAGGATCGATTTTACTTTTCATCAATTCGCCTCCTTCACCTTAAAAGTTTAAACCCTGTTCCCGGGCCGCTTCGGCCAGGGCCTTTACTCTTCCGTGGTACTTATAACCGGCTCGGTCAAAGACCACTTTAGTAATTCCTTCTTCCTGGGCTCTTGCTGCTATTAACTTACCCACTTCAGCAGCAGCCTCTTTGTTGCCACCAAAATCAATATCTTCTTTCACGGCTGGATCCAGACTGGAGGCAGAGGTAAGGGTAATTTCCCGTAGATCATCGATTAACTGCACGTAAATATTATTTGAACTTCTATGGACACACATTCTCGGGCAATCTGGGGTGCCATTAATTTTATTGCGTATTCTTTTATGCCTGCGCTTTCTGGCAGCCTCTTTATCTAATTTACTCATGCCTAAATCACTCCCTTCCTACAATATAACAGTTAAATATATTGCTATAGATTAACCGGTTTTACCCTCTTTTCTTCTTATTCTCTCGTCAACATATTTAATGCCTTTACCTTTATAGGGTTCCGGTTCGCGGACTGCTCTAATTTGAGCTGCCACATCACCTACTAATTGTTTATCAATTCCTGAAACTGTTATGGTATTTTTTTTGCCGACTTCAAATTCAATCTCTCCTGGTGGATCTATTAATACCGGGTGAGAATAGCCAACTTCTAATTGCAGAGATTTACCCTGCAGGGAAGCACTATAACCTACCCCCTTCATCTCCAGCTTTTTGCTAAAACCAGAAACTACACCTTCCACCATACTATCAACAATGCTACGGGTCATGCCCTGAAGAGATTTATCATCTTTACTGTCACTCTGTCTTTTTACAATAATTTTATCCTCTGAGATCTCTAAGGTTACTCGCTGGTGGATCTTTTTGCTCAGTTCACCTTTAGGACCCTTTATGGTAAGCTCATCTCCCTGCTGGGAGGCCTGAACTTTATCCGGCAAATCAACCGGCAACTTTCCTATTCTAGACAATTTTGCCACCTCCTAAATCTTCATTTTTCTTACCAGACGTAGCAGAGAACTTCTCCTCCGATACCTTTTTCCCGGGCCTGTTTATCAGAGAGCACTCCATGAGAAGTAGAAATAATTGCTACTCCCAACCCCCCTAGCACCCGAGGAATTTCATCTTTATTGACATAGACTCTTAAACCAGGTTTGCTTATTCTTTTCACCCCGGTAATAACTTTTTCGCCGTTATCACTATATTTTAAATAAAGGCGGATATCATTCTGGGGATGACGTTCAATCATCTTAACATCGCGGACAAAACCTTCTTCTTTTAATATATCAGCAATACCACGTTTTATTTTTGAAGCCGGAATATTAACTACACTCTTTTCGGCATTATTAGCATTACGCAACCTTGTTAGCATATCGGCAATAGGATCATTAATATTCAAAGAAAAAACCTCCTTTCATTTACCAGCTGGCTTTTTTAACTCCAGGTATTTCACCTTTATGGGCCAGTTCTCTAAAACAGATCCGGCAGAGATCAAATTTTCTCATATAGCCCCTTACTCTTCCACAGCGCTCACATCTATTAACTTTACGGGTGGAATATTTAGGCTCCTTGTTAGCTTTTTCAATTAAAGCTTTGCGGGCCACAGCTTATCCCTCCTTAATAATTTTACTTTTACCTTTAATCTTTAAAAGGCATATTCATACGGCTGAGTAGCTCAAAGGCTTCTTCGTCAGTCTCAGCACTGGTGACGATAGTTACCTGCATTCCAAAAACCTCATCTACTTCATCTACTTTGATTTCCGGGAAAACAGTATGATTGTCAACTCCTAAACTATAATTCCCTCTACCATCAAAGGAATCAGGAGATATACCTCGAAAATCACGGACCCGGGGAAAGGTTATATTAATCAATTTATAGAGAAATTCATACATCAATCTGCCGCGCAGGGTAACCTTGAGACCCACCGGCATTCCTTCCCGAATTTTAAAGTTAGCAATAGCTTTTTTGGCTCGGGTAACAGTCGGCTGCTGCCCGGTAATACGTGCTAGATCTTCAGTAGCAGCATCTAAAAGTTTTGGGTCTTCCTTGGCATCTCCTAAACCTACATTTATGACAACTTTTTTAATTTCCGGCGCTTCCATAACATTTTCATAGGAAAATTTATCTACTAAAGCGGGACGAATTTCTTCCCGATATTCTCTGGCCAGTACAGACATCACTTAGACCTCCTTCCTTCCAACCTTTAGTTATCGATAATCTCATCGCATTTTTTGCAATAACGAACCTTTTCTTCCTTTGCTTCCTCTCCAGCGGAGATAAATCTATATCCTATCCGACTCATCTCATCACAGGATGGGCAAACTAACATTACATTAGAGACGTGAATAGGGCCCTCATTTTCTATTATTCCGCCCTGTTGCATATCCTGAGTTGGTCTCATATGACGATAGATTATATTTGCCCCTTCAACTATAACACGCTCATTTTCTCTATCGACACTTAAAATTTCTCCGCGTTTACCTTTATCTTTACCAGCAATAACTTCTACCTGGTCTCCTTTTTTAACCTTCACCGGCTGCCCCTCCTTTACACTATAATACTTCTGGTGCCAGAGAAATGATTTTCATGTAATTTCTATCGCGCAGTTCTCTGGTCACGGGACCAAAAATTCTGGTTCCCTTGGGGTTATTAACATCATCCATAACAACAGCTGCATTCTCATCAAATTTTATATATGAACCATCCGGACGCTTGGTTTCTTTCTTTGTCCGAACAATTAAAGCTCTGACAATCTCACCTTTTTTCACCATACCATCAGGTATAGCCTCTTTAACACTACAAATTACCTCTTCACCCACACCAGCGTATCTCTTCCTGGTGCCTCCAGGAACTTTTATGCAGAGCAGTTCTCTAGCTCCTGAGTTATCAGCTACTTTGAGGCGACTTTCTACCTGGATCATCGTATACACCCCTTTACTTACCAGTTAATTTACTTTGCTTTATCTAATATTTCCACTACCCGCCATCTTTTAGTCTTGCTCAAAGGCCGGGTTTCTTGAATTAAAACCTTATCTCCTTCATTACAGCTATTATCTTCATCATGGGCTTTAAATTTCTTGGTTCTTTTAATAACCCTTTTATATAATGGATGCTGCTTGCGTCTCTCCACAGTAACAGTCACTGTTTTATCCATTTTACTACTAACTACATAACCAATCTCTTCTTTGCGTTCGTTTCTTTCAACTGCCATAATAAACCTCCCTTCAGTTATCCTGCTACTAGGCTTCTTTCTTTAGGCCTAGCTCCCGTTCCCGTAAAATGGTTTTGATTCTTGCTATGGTTCTCTTTACCTGTCTTATCCGCATGGGATTATCGAGCCGGGCAGTTGCATGTTGAAATCTAAGATTAAATAATTCTTCTTTAAATTCATCTAACTTTTGTTCCAACTCCAAATCTGTCATATCTCTTAATTCATCAGCCCTCATTGGACTCACCACCATCTCTTGCAACAAATTTAGTTTTAATGGGAAGTTTGTGTGAGGCCAGTCTCATAGCTTCCCGGGCCATTTCTTCCTCAATACCAGCTATTTCAAACATTATCCGTCCAGGTTTAACCACGGCTACCCATTTCTCTACAGCTCCTTTACCACTGCCCATTCTGGTCTCGGCAGGAGTTTGGGTAACAGGCTTATCAGGAAAAATCTTAACCCAGACCTTACCTCCCCGCTTAATATGACGGGTAAGAGCTATTCTGGCAGACTCAATCTGTCTATTATCTATCCAGGCAGGTTCTAAAGCCTGGAGGCCAAATTCTCCAAATGTTACCTCGGTGCCTCTTAGGGCTTTACCTTTCAATCTACCTCTATGCTGTTTACGGTGTTTTACTCTCTTTGGGACGAGCATACTGCTGCCTCCTTTCTTCGGAAAATCACCTTAAGAATCATCAACTTCAGGCAAAATTTCCCCTTTGTTTATCCATACTTTTACTCCAATGGTCCCGTAAGTTGTCTTTGCTTCAGCAAATCCATAATCTATATCCGCTCTTAGAGTGTGGAGAGGAACAGAGCCTTCACTATATCCCTCTCTCCTAGCCATCTCAGCTCCACCCAGGCGACCACTGCTCTGGACTCTAAATCCCTCTGCGCCCATGCGCATGGCTCTATTCATGGCCTGTTTCATGGCCCGACGGAAAGATACTCGTTTTAAAAGCTGTCCAGCGATACTCTCCGCCACTAGCTGAGCGTCCATCTCCGGATTATCTACTTCCACTACATTAATTTGAGCAGTCTTGCCTGTCATCGCTTCAATATCCTGTCTTAAAGCATCTACTTCAGAACCACCCCTACCTATAACCATACCAGGTCGGGCAGTGTAGATATCAATTTTAAGCTTTTTGGCTGCTCTTTCAATTACAATTCGGGATATACCAGCATCGAACATTTTCTCTTTGACGTGCTTTCGCACTTCCAGATCCTCATGCAGGAGTTCTGAATAATTATTGCTATCGGCATACCATTTGGCATCCCAATCTTTTATTACTCCTACTCTAAGGCCATGGGGGTTTACTTTCTGACCCAAAATTTATCCCTCCTTCTTTTCTTTCAATACAATAGTAATATGACTGGTTCTTTTTCTGATCATCGAAGCCTGTCCCATAGCTCGCGGACGATAACGTTTCATTGTCGGACCTTCGTCGATATAGGCTTCGGCAACATAAAGCTCTTCCACAATCATATCATGATTGTGCTCTGCATTAGCCATGGCAGAGTTGATTACATCCTCTATCATCTTTGAAGCCTTTTTAGGCGTGTTTTTCAAAATCGCAATAGCTTCCCCCACATCTTTTTCCCGGACTAAGTCAATGACCTGGCGGGCCTTGCGAGGTGAAATTCTCACATGTTTAGCTACGGCTTTTGCCTCCATCCTTAAACCTCCTTCATCGAAAACCATAAACTTATTCTTGTTCTATTATTTTAAAGCTGTGGATCTTTCGGTATGGCGGCTATGCGATCTAAAGAGTCTGGTGGGAGCAAATTCTCCTAATTTATGACCAACCATCTCCTCAGTAATAAATACTGGTACATGTTTCCGTCCATCATGAATGGCTATGGTATGGCCAACCATCTCTGGATAAATTGTAGAGCTCCTGGACCAGCTTCTAACCACTTCTTTTTCGCCGCTCTCGTTCATTTCCTCTATTTTCTGCATCAGCTTCTCTTCAACAAAGGGACCGTTCTGATATGCTCTTTTAGCCAAGATCTAATCCCCCTTTCTAAATTATCGTTTTTTAGCCTTACGGGATTTCACGATCAAGCGATCAGACTTTTTAGTTTTACGAGTCTGTTTACCCATAGTCTTCTGTCCCCAGGGTGTTACCGGATGTCTACCGGCTGGTGATTTACCCTCTCCACCACCATGAGGGTGGTCATGGGGATTCATTACTACACCTCTGACGCTGGGTCTTTTGCCTTTCCAGCGAGAACGTCCAGCCTTACCGCTGACAATGTTTTCATGTTCAATATTACCAACTTGACCAATAGTTGCTTTGCATTCTTTTCTCAGCATCCGTACCTCACCAGAAGGCATCTTGACGGTACAGTACTTACCTTCCTTGGCCAAAATTTGAGCCATAACACCAGCTGACCTGGCTATCTGACCACCATGTCCTGGTTTCATCTCAATGTTATGGACTATGGTTCCCACAGGAATATCCTGCAGCTGCAGAGCATTGCCAGGTTTAATATCAGCATCTTCCCCTGTCTCCAAAACATCTCCAACTCTTACTTTATTAGGAGCTAGGATATAACGCTTCTCCCCATCATAGTAGGTTAAGAGCGCTATCCGAGCTGAGCGGTTTGGGTCATATTCAATGCTGCTAACCCTGGCCGGTACTCCATCTTTATCTCGTTTAAAGTCAATAATACGATAACGTTTTTTATGTCCACCACCCCGACGCCGGGAGGTGATTCTTCCATTAACATTCCTTCCTCCAGTTCTCTTTTTCGGCGCCAGTAAACTTCTCTCTGGTTCTGTTTTTGTTATTTCTTTAAAATCAGAAACAGTCATATATCTACGGGAAGGAGTGGTAGGCTTAAATTTTTTAATAGCCATCTTTTTAACCCTCCTTTAATTAAGCAATAATTATAATTCTGCGATTTACAGCTGTTAAATTCCTTCAAAAATCTCTATGGAGTCATCATCTTTCAGTTTAACGATGGCTTTCTTCCAATCTTTTCTTTTGCCTTCGCTAAAACCTAACCTTCTTTTTTTACCCTTCATGTTCATGGTATTAACCTTTACTACCTTGACATTAAAAATCTTCTCCACCGCTTCTTTTATCTGCACTTTGTTAGCCTGCGGTGCTACCTCAAAGGTATAGGCATTGTTCTCTTCCATTATTTTCATGCTTTTTTCAGTAATTAGAGGCTGAATAACTATATCTCTTAGATCATTCATCAATCAGCACCTCCTCCAGTTTAGCCAGAGCAGCTTCGGGCAGCAATATCATATTATTATTGAGCAGATCGTAGGCATTAACTGCACCAGCCACCATGGTTTTAACCTGGGGAAGGTTTCTGAAGGAAAGATAACTATTTTTATCTTTCTCAGGAAGTATAACTAAAACCTTCCTATCAGCTAAACCCAGGCTTTCTATTAACTCTTTTGCACTTTTAGTCTTAGGTTCAGAAAAGTTCAGTTCATCAATAATCTTTAGCTCCTCATTCTGATATTTGGAACTTAAAATTGACCGATAGGCCAATTTTTTTACCTTGCGGTTAATTTTTTTATCATATGAGCGGGGTTTAGGTCCAAAGGTAACTCCTCCCCCAACCCAGAGGGGCGAGCGAATACTGCCATGGCGAGCCCTACCTGTACCCTTCTGTCTCCAGGGTTTACGGCCTCCCCCTCTCTTTTCAGGACGGGTTTTAGTTGAAGCGTTACCCTGTCGCCGGGCAGCAAGTTGAGCAGTAACTACTTCATGGACTACTGGCTCATTTATTTCTTCAGCAAAAATTTCTGCTTGCAAAGTTATATCTTCCAGCTTTTCTCCGCTGGAATCAAATTTGCCTGCTTGTGGCATCTTAACTCTCCTCCTTCCTCTCCAAGATTAAACTACTGGCTAAGTTCTATGGTTACAATCCCTTTTTTCGGACCAGACACAGAACCTTTAACCAGGATTACCTCATCCTCAGGTCGCAATTCTACTATTTCTAAATTTTTCATTTTTCTTCTCTCATGCCCCAATCTACCTGGTAAATTTTGTCCTTTAAAAACCCGGGCTGCATCGGTAGAACCGATAGAACCAGGGGCACGATACATTCTAGAACCATGAGTCTTCGGCCCGGTGGCATGATTATGCCTCTTTACATTACCGGAAAAGCCCTTTCCTTTGGTCACTCCTACTACATCAACCAGTTCACCTTCAGAAAAGATATCCAGGCTTACCTCATCTCCTGGCTCATATTCCTCTACGGAAAAACCTCTGAATTCCTGCAGATGTTTTCTAGGTTCCACCTCTAACTTGTCAAAAATACCTCGTTCAGGTTTATTTAATTTACTAGGTTTAACTTTTTCAAAGGCCAGTTGCAAAGCATTATAGCCATCCTTCTCCTCGGTTTTCACAGCTGTTACCAGACAGGGGCCGGCCTTTAATACCGTAACAGGTACCATTTCTCCTTCTGCAGAAAAGACCTGGGTCATCCCCAGTTTTTTACCGATTAATCCCTTTGCCATTCTCCTTGCACCTCCAATCTTACCAAACTCTTTAAAGTTTTATTTCAATATTTACCCCGGCTGGCAGATCAAGCCGCATCAGGGCATCTACAGTTTTATTATTGGGTTCTAAAATATCAATTAAGCGTTTATGAGTTCTCATTTCAAATTGTTCCCGGGCATCTTTATGAACATGAGGTGACCGCAAAACAGTAAAAATTTCTTTTTCCGTGGGCAGAGGTACTGGTCCAGAAATATCTGCACCTGTTCTCTCTGCTGTATCAACAATTTTTTGAGCAGATTTATCCAAAAGCTCATGTTCGTATGCTTTAAGCTTTATCCTGATCTTTTCCTGAGTGGACATCTTCTTACCTCCTTTTACTTTTCAAGCTGGAGATTAAAAACAGAGAAAAAGCGAGGAGGATACTCTCCTCAACTTTTTCCAGTCATTTTACTCATCTATATCGGTGATGACGCCAGCACCAACGGTGTTGCCGCCCTCTCTAATAGCAAAACGCAGTCCTTCTTCCATCGCTATCGGTGTAATAAGCTCTGCACTCATCTCTACATTATCTCCAG
>PWEJ01000084.1 GCA_003553485.1 Halanaerobiaceae bacterium
ACCAGTCCCCGGTTTTCCTCTAGCTTATCCAGGCGGTCTAGAATCTCCGTCTCCTGCTCCACAATTTCGGCCAGCTCGGTTATCTCGTTATCGATCAGGGTCTGCTGCTTTTTTTTGGCAACCCGGGCAAAATTCTGATAGAGGCTGGCCTCTGCTTTTAAGGTCTGCTGCAGCTTCTCCGTCAGCTGCTTTACTTCTTCCTGCTCCTCATAAGTCAGGGCAGCCCTGTTTTTAGCTGTAAGGTTTATAGTTGCTTCAGACATACCGATATCCTCCCTGTTAAATCTCTTAAATCTTTAAAATATATTAATTCAGCAGCTCCAGCTCATCCAGCAGGGCTTCAGCCAGCTCTTCGTTGGAGACCTGATAGGTGCCGCCGTCAATCTCTTCTTTGATTTCGGCCACCCTTTCAGAACGGCGGGCCGTTACTTCCTCCAAACGAGAGGAAATCTCCTGCATCTCCTGGGCCTCAGTGGAAATTTCCATGCTGTCACGGCCGTCACCGACTTCCTGGCGGCTTACCTCGCCGCTGTCCTGATTGAGCATTTTGCGGTGGCGATTATAAAGCTGCTGCAGCTGTTCGGTCTGGATGCCTTCAATTCTCATCGTCTTTCACTCCTTAAAAAAATTTTGAGAGAAATTTATTTTGACCTTAAAATTTAATTTTAACTTTTTATTTGACCTTTGACCTTTTGAGATTCAATAATTAACTTTTCTTTCTCTGCTATCTTACTTATCGAAAAAAGGGACAAAAAATTAACAGGAGCCAGCTGCTCTGTAAGGCTTTTACAGGCTTTCAAAGCTGATTAAATAGCTTTTGCTGGCTCAATCACCCTTTTATCTCTTTTTTTTGAGCTTTTTTCTCTTAAATTTCGCTTGATTTTTCGTTCCAGCGCTCTTTTTCCCCCGCTCCTGGTGATTGAAGGTTTGGGAACCTCCTTGAGGCATTTTAGATAAAGTAAGATGTTAATTATTTATTCTTATCTCTACGCGTTCTTTTCTTTAAATGCATCTCCTGGCTTTTCTTGCCCCGCCTCTTTTTCTCTTTCTTATCAACCTCTTTCTTGCCAGAAAGGCCTTCCTGCAGCTCCTTAAGACAGCTGCTGCAGAAACGACCGCCGGTTATCGGCGCTCCACAGCGTTCACAATCCAGCAGTATATCAACGTCAAGGCCATCAGCAACCAGGCGCCCTTCCTTGACAAACTTGATTATCAGGTCAGTCTCCACCTCGGTGGCCTTATGGACCTCTTCCACGGAGGCATTGGGGTTATCCCAGAGGTAATCCTTCACCTTTTGATATTTCTTCTCTTCATCCTGACGACAAACCGGACAGACCTTCTCCCTGGCTTGAGGGGAAAAAAGCTTACCGCACTCTTTACAATTAGTAAGTTCCATAATATCTCCTCCTGCAGTTAAAATATTATTGGGCTTTTTTAAGCCAGTTTTTAAGCCAGCTCACTCTTCAGACTCTTCAGCCAGCTGCACCTGGTCCTTACCCTGCTCCTTGGCCTGATAAAGGGCCTCATCGGCAGCTTGAATAAGTTCTACGCTATTGGCCGCCACATCCTTATCTTCAGCCATTTCTAAATACTGGCCAATTTCCTGCATGATTTTCTGGTCAGCCTCGTCCAGTTCCCGGGCTGCAATATTTTCCTCTAATAAGCTATCCAATTCCAGCTCTTCCTCTTCAACCTCAAATTCAACCTCTAAATAGCGGGAAATAATATCCTGTGCTCTTTGCCGGGGAATTTTAGCCACTGCACCTACACTGACGGTGACTGGCTCTAAAGCTTTCGCAAAGGATTTATCTTTTATTTCTTCCCTGTCACTGACCAAACTTTTTATCTCTTTCCTTATCTTTTCCCCCACCTCGCAGGTGCCGTCAATATCAGTCTCCGGCAGAATTACGGCAAATTCCTCGCCGCCATAACGGGCCGGCAGATCCGCCGGACGTTTGGCTGCCTGATTCAAAACCTTTGCTATCTGCTGCAAACAGCGGTCGCCAGTCAGGTGGCCATGGGTATCATTAAAAACCTTAAAATCATCGATATCTATGAGCAATAGACCGAGCCAGCTGCTCTCCCGCCGGGCCCGCCCCACCTCTTTGACCAGTGTCTGATCAAAGAGCCGCCGGTTAGCCAGACCGGTGAGGCCGTCCAGGAAGGCCTGGCGCTCCAGTTCTTTATTGGCCTCCAGGAGCTGATCGGCCAGCTTTTTCAATTTCTTCTCCTTGCGTCTAAGCTCCAGCACCGACTTGACCCGGGCTTTAAGCTCAATGGGGCTTACCGGTTTCTTAATATAATCCCGGGCTCCAGCAGCAAAACCCTCCTGCAGTAACTCCTCCTTAGTTTCTCCGGTAATAAGAATTATGGGGATATCTTCCATGCCCAGCTCTTCCTTGATATGGCGGCAGGCTTCAATGCCATCGACCTCGGGCATAACGATATCCAGGAGGATTAGATCTATCTCTTCTTCAACCTTCTGGGCTCCGGTGGCTTTAAAAGCCTTATCTATCTGCTGATAATTACCGGAGTTGTCAGCTTCATCTACTTCAGCTTTCTCTTCTGTGAATTCTTCACTTCCAGCACTTCTAACTGAAGATAATAATTTCTCCTGTAACTCTTTATCTTCACCTGTCAGTCCTGCCAGAGCTTCCTCGCTCAATGACTCTTTAAGGTCTTCCAACCCCTCTAGATCTTCAATATTATCAATATCCTCTCTGGCGGCCAGGTCAGCCAGATTTTCAAGCTGAGCAAGGTCGACCCCAGAGTTGACCTCTTCTTCCAGTATCCCATAGGCTTCAGGGGCAGAGCTGGCAAAAACCAGGTTATCATGGCCTTCCTGGCGTAAATATTTAGCTAAAAGGAGCTGCATCTCCAGAGAATCATCTACAATTAAGATTGCCATAACCTCATCCTTTCTAGTCCTTGCTCCAACCTGACCCTTAATCCACCATTTAATCTAACAGAAATTATATCAATATATTGGCCTGCAAAATGTTCCCGGGTTGCAAAACCATGAATGTTAGTTTTTAAAGAAAATTTAAAGATCTAAACTGACGGCGGCCAGGATACTGCTGCGACCTCCAGCGGGAGCAACTCCCGCTCCTAAATCCAGACTGCCACCAACAAAGTTAAGTCCGGCGCCGGCTGTCAGCATCCGGGGGCTATTTTCGGTACTGTAAGTGCCGGCCCTCAGCGTCAGCATACCTAAAAGCATATCGGTTTCTAAACCTAAATGAAGGGAAGGGTCGCCAGCTTCACTGGCACTTAAAGCCGGGAAATTATTGATATCAGCGGCCATAATGCCCAGTATCGGCAGATCAACTGCCACCCCTACCCGGCCCCGGCGGGGCTGAGCAATACTGCGACTGAAATCAGGGCCAAAGTCCTCATTATCATCATCTTCAAAGGCTGCTTCATCCTCGACCCATTCTCCCCCCTGCTCTGCGGGGTCGACATCGTAATTATATCTCCTTCTAGCTCCGCTGGGGTCTAAATCCTGGGCCCAGAAATTCTCCACTGAAACCCCCATCTTCACCATCGGGGTGAGCTGCAACAATAATCCAGCATCTACGCTCAAACCGCTGTCACTGCCCTGCCACTCTATCTGGTAAGAATCTGCCGGATTTTCGCTGTCATAATTCAGCTCATATTCTCCGGAAGTGACCCGGCTATAATTGATGCTGAGGCCATAGGCAGCCAGACCCACTTCAGCCGGGATGGTGACGATGTCGCCGGCCATCCCCAGCCGACCCTGGGTCAGCCCTTCGTAGGCGTAGCTGGCAGAGTCATCTCCCCGCTCGCCGGTGAGCCGGGCTTTAAAATTGCCGGCCACAGCTCCTGTGCCCAGCTGAAAGCCGGCCAATCCCTGGCCCCGGAGATTGACCTCTTCCGGGAGCTGGTCATAAAATTCTTCCGGCGAATCAGCCTGGCTGGAAAAATCGTCGATGGTATCCAGGAGGTCACCGTATTCCCGCACATTATCGGCCAAAAAACCGCCGCTGGCCATGATTCCCATCCGGCCGGATTGATAGAGGCCGGCGGGATTGAAAATTGTAGCTGAAGCATCATCGGCTACGGCCACCTGGGCTCCGCCCATGCCCAAAGAACGGGCTAAAACCTCAACCTCTACCGCCTGCACCGTGCTGCTGCCGCCAGGCGGGCCAGGCATGCCCGGAGTGCCGGTGATGAGGGAAAAGGATAAAAAGAGTATCAAAATCAGTAACGATAAAAATTTCTGCACTGGAAATAACCTCCCTGCTTTTAATTATATTTTTTATAGACAAGTGTTAATTTATATTTTAATTAGGGTTACCGGTTAAATAACCGGCTTTCAATATAAAAGATCATCTGATTTGAATATAGTCTGCTAGCTAATCTATCTAGCTAATCTATAATGTTATCTACTCTTAATTTTATCATCAATAAGGTAAAAATAAAAATAGAAAAGCCAAAAAAAGACCATAAAATAAGACTTCTCTGCCCTTTAAACTGTGGACCTTTAGCCTCAATCCAGCAGAGAAGCCTTTTTATGGTCTAAATTTTTATGGTCTAAGATTATGTCTAAAATCATTAAATTTTCAGTCTCTGGACTGCAAAAATTCGATAACCTCTGCTACATGCTCAGCCGGTTTGACTTTGGGGAAAACCTTGATAATCTCGCCTTCTTCAATGATGAAGGTACTTCTCTTTACCACTCCCAAAAAATTTAAGACCTCGAAATCACGACTTAACTTTCCTTCTGAATCCGCCAGCAGGGGGTAATTCAAGTCCTCTTTTGCGGCAAATTTTTCATGGGATTTTACACTGTCCTTGCTGACACCAACGACTTTAGCACCCAACCCTTCCAGGGTTTCAAGGTTGTCTCTAAAGGAGACAGCCTCATTGGTTCAACCAGGGGTGCCATCCTTGATATAAAAGAACATGATTAAAGTATCATCAGCAAAATCTGCCAGACTGTAGGTCTTGCCATCCTGGGCCGGCAGGGAGAAGTCCGGGGCTTTAGCTCCTGCTTCCAGCATAATCTTCACCTCCTCTAAAACCCGTTAGTTAAACAGCATAACTCTACAGGGTAGTTCTATCAAAATAGCTATAACTTCTATTACCTTTAATTTTATCATTAATAGAGAAAAAATTAAACTCGAAGAAAAAAATAGTAATTATCTCTGCTCATTGTTATCTCTCGCTTGAAATCTTATTTCATGGCAGCCAATCTCCATGAGCAGCAATCAGATCATCACAGAGGGAGAGAGTCTCTTCAATTGATAGCTCGGCCGAGGTGTGGGGATCCAGCAGGGCTGCCTGATAAAGGGCATCCTTATTTTCCTCCAGGGCTGCCTTCTCTACCAGCAGATGGACATTGATGCTGCTGCGATTGAGTGCCGCCAGTTGAGGGGGAAGCTCTCCCACATAACAGGGGTTGATGCCATTTTCATCGACCAGACAGGGGACCTCTACCACCGCCGAATCCGGCAGGTTGGTAATCAATCCACTATTCAGCACATTGCCTCCTATTCTAATGGGGTCATCGGTCTCAATAGCTTTGATAATATAGGAGGCATATTCCTGAGACTTTTGATGCTCAATATCCTGGTTATTAACCAGTTCCTCACGCCTCTCCTCCCATTCCGCTATCTGTTCCTCACAGCGACGGGGGTATTCATCCAGGGGAATATTAAATTTATCTATTAGTTCAGGATGGCTTGCCTTAATAAAATAGGGCAGGTACTCAGCCAGATGCTCGCTGGACTCAGTGATGTAATAACCAAAGCGCTCCATGATCTCATAACGCACCATATCATCATGGGGGGTCTCTCGCTGACGAGCTCGTTCCCTGACCTCGGGATAAAGATCCTGACCCTGTCGTTCTAATTTCAATAGCCAGGCCATGTGGTTAATACCGGCTATAAAGGACTCCACCCCCTCGGGATCCATTCCCAGGGGCTCTAGAAGCTCCTCCAGGCAGACCTGGACACTGTGGCAGAGTCCCACGGTGGAAATATCAGTGGCCTTCAGCAGGGCTCCTGTCAGCGAGGCCATGGGGTTGGTATAGTTGAGGAAGAGCGCATCCGGACAGACCTCTTCCATATCCCGGGCAAAGTCCAGCAGCACCGGAATTGTGCGCAGGGCCCTGAAGATTCCACCAATACCAATGGTATCGCCGATGGTCTGGCGGAGGCCATATTTTTTGGGCACCTCGAAATCGGTGACAGTGGCCGGCCGATAACCACCTACCTGGATGGCATTAATCACATAATCCGCGCCGCTTAGGGCCTGGCGCCGATCTTGATAGGAATTTATCTTCAGGGGGCTGCCATTATTTTTATTTATATTGGTGAGCATCCGCTGAGAATCTTCCAGGCGCTTAATATCAATATCATAGAGAGCAATTTCGGAGCCAGCCAGTTCCGGAGTGAGGATGCAATCTCCTAAGACCGCTTTGGCAAATATCGTGCTGCCTGCTCCCATGAAGGTTATCTTTGGTTTATCAGTCATTTTATCTCCTCCTTTTTTTCCAGAAGTGAAAAGCTCAACCACCAGTTATAGCTGGACTGGGCTGCTACAGTTGCTACCCGGCCAGTTTTATGAGCCAGATAGAGGTCATCAAAGGCCCCGGTGCAGGGTTCTATGGCTATATTATAGTCACCGCGAAAGCCCCCCAGGGTCTCCCAGACAGCCAGATAGGGCAGCTTCTCTGGCGGATAGCTTATCTGTAAAAATAACCCCTTTTGCTGGTAGTGAAGAGCACAATAACCCTGGTTTGATTGCCGGGGCACATAAAATTTGCGGCAGGTATTTCTCTCTGGCGGCGGTACCTGGCTTAAATCGATTATCTCTCCTGTCTTTTGGCTTCTAGTCAGGGGATAATTATGAAAAGTCCCCCAGCTGCCGAAATGGGGGTTGCTGTCCTCCACATTAATCACTTCATCTACCTCTTCTGGCAGGATGATTTTCAGGTCTGGACGGGCCTGGAAAAGAGGATGAGCAGCCCAGATGAATTCCAGTTCTTCCTCTCCTTCATTATGTAAGGTATAATAAAATTTCAGCTCATTATCTTTAAGAGTAACTTTCTTCTCCAGCCAGCAGGGTAGCTGCCGGCTTCTTCCTCTAAAGGTTAGCTGGCCTTTAGGATCCTGATTCTTATCCATGCTTTCCTGCCAGGCCACCGACCAGAGTTCTCCATGGTCAGGCAGTTCTTTTCCCCTCCATTTACCCCGGGGGTAGAAGCTGGCATCGATAGTGGGAAAGACCTCGTCAAAGCCACTGGCATCACAGGCAGCAAAGTCAGCCCCGTATTCAGGTAGAGTTAACTTTTCACCCTGGGGCGGCTGAAAGAGAAACTCCTGCTCCTCTTTTTTGTGATAGAGTGAAGCAAGCTTGCTGCCATAGTCAGGTAAAAATGTGGCCTGCCAGCAGTCATTCTCCAGGACTGTTGATTTTAACCCCCGATGACTGTCTCTCCTTATTTTAGCTTCACCTATCTTTAAACTCTCAAAGTTCTTTAAATCCTCTAAACTCTTATCTGCCCTATCCATTAGAAATCCTCCTGACTGAAGCTGATTAATTTATCCCTTTGTTGCTCCACTGGTTAAGCCCTTGACTATCCATTTCTGCAAAAAAGCAAATAAAACAATGGTAGGCAGGACTGTTAATACAGTGGCAGCATTAATGGGTCCCCATTGAATCTGAGTTGCACCTAAAAAGTTATCCAGCCCTATGGTCAAAGTCCGGGTGGAGGAAGACTGGGATATAATGGAGACGAAAAGATAATCTCCCCAGGAGACCATAAAGGCATAAAAGGCTGTCACTGCCACACCTGGAGCAGCTACCGGCAAGACCACTCTGAACAAAATCCCCACCGAACCCAGGCCATCGATGCGGGCGGCATCATCTAAGGAAGTGGATACTCCATCAAAATACCCCTTTATCAACCAGATGCCAAAGGGCAACCCCAGAACAATATGGGTCAAGACAATACCAGTATAGCTATCTAAAAGCTTAAAACCTGACATCACAGCAAAGAAAGGTATTATCAGCAGCACATGAGGAAACATCTGGGAAGAAAGCATGGCCATGATTATCTGATTTTTAAATCTCAAATTAAAACGGGAAAGGGAATAACCACCTAATAGCGCAAGCAGGGTAACTACTGCTGTAGTTATAAAGGAAATGGTGAGGGTATTCAAAAAGTACTCCCCAAAATTTGCTCCTGCTATAGCTCGGAAATAATTGTTAAAAGTCAAACCCCCGGGATTAGCCAGAAACTCTCCGGCAAATAAATTGGGTTCCCAGCGCAACGAAGAATATAATATCCAGATAAAGGGGGCTAAGATAAAGATTGTATAACAGACCATTAACAAATATTTCCCCAGTGTGATAATTTTTTCATTGCTCTTACCAGACATTATACATCACCCCCTACCAATTTCAAGTACATACCTGAGAAAATCATCATAATCAGCATCATAATTACTCCCAGGGCTGCTGCCCGTCCCATTAGATTTAGATTCCAGGCCATATCATAGACTTCCGTGGCCATAACTTCGGTGGTGCCTACTGGTCCACCACCTGTTGAAAGATAAATGATATCAAAATTGTTAAAAGTCCAGAGAACATGGAGAACAATAACCACCATCGAAGGGTATTTTAGATTGGGAAGAGTGATATGGCGAAATTTCTGCCAGGCAGTGGCTCCGTCTACTTCAGCTGCTTCATACTGATTCTGGGGGATGGAGCTTAATCCGGCATAGAGGGTCAGGGCATAAAAGGGCATATTTCTCCAGACATGCATGATGATAATTATGGGAAAGGCGAAGGCTAAAGAACCAAACCAGTTTGTCGTTAGGTGTTCTAAACCTATAGTCTCTAACAGCATATTAACTACTCCATAATTGGGGGCAGTCATCCAATTAAAGATAACCACCATAGAGGCCACTGGTACCACCCAGGGCAGCATGATAACATTTTTGAACCAGCCAAAACCTTTAAGCCCTTCATCTAAGAGTAAAGCCAGGATCAGGCCTAAAACATACTGCAGCATTACTGCTATTCCCACCAGAGCAAAGGAGCGCAGCGTAACTTCCCAAAAATCGCCATCGGTAAAAAGGTCCATATAATTGGAGAAGCCAATAAAATCAACTATATCAAAAAATTCAGCACCTATACCCACAGTCATGGCTACTATATCGGCATCGGTAAAGCTGTTGATAATTCCCATCAGAGCCGGGAAAATTATCACGATAAGAAAGGCCGGTATTACTGGTAATAACATCAACCAACCGGTGATTTTCTTCTTCTCAGTCAAGGTCCTCTTCTGTAAAAAAGATGAAAAAATATTTATTCTGCTGAAAAAGCTGTCCTTCTTTTTATTACCTGACATGGCTATCCTCCTCAGTAAATGAGGCAGCCGGCTTAATAACCGACTGCCTTTAACTAAGACCAACTTAGTAGATCCTTTATTCTTTTATTGCTCTAATAGCCTTAAAGATCTAAATTATCGAGGTTACGGTAGAGCTCTTCAGCAGCTTCAGTTGGGGTCTGCTGTTCATAGATTACTTCCTGAATGGCATCGATAATATAATCTTCTGGTCGGTCCCAACTAACTGCGGAAGGAGCAACACCTATATCGGCATATTCACTGAAACCAGCTAACCACCAATCACCAGCCATTTCTTCATCGATGTCATCTCTCTCTTCAATTAGCTGATTGATAGCATCCTGCTCCATGGCATCTTCTCGAGCGGCCTGAGCACCTGAAAGAGTATTGATGAGCAGCTGGAAATCCTTACTGGTAACTTCCTTTAAAAGCTCCCAGGATTCCTCTGGATGCTCAGAATGAGCATTCATCATCATGGGGGCAACTTCCATAAAGGTGGCTGCTTCTCCTTCTTCATGGACCGGGGGATGGGTTATGCCGGTGTCATCGAGAACGTCAGAAGCTTCATCGTCTTCTGCTCGATGGCCCCAGACCCAGGGTCCCACCGTTACCATGGCAAAGTCGCCACCGGTGTAACCATAGTCAGTTCTCATCCAATCTGAACCACGCTCATCGATATCAACTCCACCTTCGGTATACATATCATCGTATAATTTAAGAACCTCGGCCAGCTCCTCTTCACTGGCTAACAAGCGAGCAGGGTCACTTTCATCATCAAAGAGTCCCTCGTTATTTAATTGATAATAAAAAGTGAGAAATTCCTGCATTACCCTGACTTCGTCTGCTTCACTGGTGAAGATAAAGCCCTGCATATCTTCTACATTTTCAGAAATATAGGCAGCAGTTTCAACAAATTCATCCCAGGTCTCAGGGACATCCAGGTCATGCTCTTCAAAGACCGATTCTCTGTAAAGAAGCATCCTCACGTTATGAGAATAGGGCAACCCATAGAGTTCACCATCAATCTCCAGTGCTTCCAGAAGAGATTCAGGATACTGGTCTTTATCTTCATAATCCTGCCAGAATTCATCTAAGGAATGAACAAGGCCAGCCTCCTGATAGGTAAACATCTGCTCTGGTGTTCCTTCCAGCACATCGGGATAACCGGTCCGTCCCTGGATAATAAACTGCTCCTCAATAGAGTCAAAACCAGCAGGCCCGTAATCCTCATCTACATTAAGCTGGGTATTCTCTTCAAAAAAGTCCACAACGGCCTCACGCCCCTGCCAATCAATGACGAATTCATGTTGCCAGAGATTTAATTCCGGGCTTTCAGCCTGTAAAGTAGCTGTAAAGGTTAGGGCAATTAGCAAAACTAGCATTGAAGTTAATAACTTTTTTGTAGACATGAATAATCTCCTCCTTGTAATTTTGCTGACCAGTTATATAATTGATTATAATGCTCCAATAACGCCGGCCTCTTCGCCATTTTAAACTGGAATGATAGGCGGAGGTTCAGCCATCGTTTTCCGGGCTACAGTTTCCGGAGAGGCTCCAGTAGAAAATCAGCTGCCTGGATAACTCTCCCGCCTAAGAGGACAATCTCGGGGTCTAAAATATTGATAATATTAGCAATACCTACACCTAAGTAACTGCCGGCCTGATTGAAAACCTCCTGAGCTAACGGAGCTCCTTTTTTTGCTGCCTGATGAACCACCTCCCCAGTTATATCTCTTAATTCACCGGCGACAAGTTCTGCCACCAGATTATTTTTACCTCTTTTGATGCGTTTTTGCACTTCTCTACTAATAGCTGATCCAGAAACAAAAGTCTCCAGACAGCCATAGTCACCACAATCCCAATCACCTGGTATTGATTTTTCTCGCGCGCCGTTCTGTTATCACTATTTTTGCGGGAAAAAACATGGTTTTATCCCTCCACCCTGTTAGCTTTTTTGCAGTCTGCAATATTACGGGCAAAAAAATAATTATTAATTGATAAGCATATTGCTTAAAGCTAGTTGTTATTGCCTTTATAAACTGTTTAAAGGATAATTTTGCAGTTTATTTCCGGTTTAAGTGTTTTAGCAAGAATCAAAAAATAAATTCTTTTTTGCAGTTTGCAATTATCTTCTATAATTTGTATTCTGGACTTAGTAATTAGTTCCTTTTTTATTTTGGTAAAATTTTAGTTTTTTAAGTTTAAGCAAATATAAGCAAGCTATAGTCAAAATAATTGATCTCTTCTCTTTAGATAATTTCTCTTTTACTGAGAAAAACTATTAAAGTTTAATATTTAAAATAATAAGTTATTTGAGCTTAAAAAACAAAAAAACTGAGGGTTTATAAAACAAAACCCTCAGCCTCTGATCTCCCTGAATAATTATATATTATAATTTTTCTTATCCTAGTTCGGTAAATTATCTTAGAACCTTCATCCCCCTCGCTCAGTCAGCAACTGCTGCAAATACTCATGAAAATCAGCTTTAACATCTTCCCGGCGCAGGGCATACTCTACTGTGGCCTCTAAAAAGCCCTGGAGCTGGCCTACATCATAGCGGCGGGCCTTAAATTTATAGGCCTCCAGGGGACGTTTATCAGCCAGAGTTTTAAGGGCATCGGTCAGCTGAATTTCGCCTCCTACCCCGCGAGGAGTTTCTGCCAGGATGGGAAAGATATCAGGAGTTAGCACATATCTGCCTAAAACCGCCAGAGTTGAAGGAGCCTCTTCCGGGGCCGGCTTCTCTATCAGGTTGGTAACTCTAGCCCGACGGCCAGAGCGGTCAGAATGCTGCACCGAGCCATATTTGCTGATCTCTTCCCGGGCTACCTCCTGACAGCCGATTACCGGGCAGCCGGTTTTTTCGGCGTGCTCTATCAGCTGGCCAATGACCGGTTTATCGCTGTACATCACATCATCGCCCAGGAGCACGGCAAAGGGGTCATCGCCAACAAAGGTTTTAGCACAGGCTACGGCGTGACCTAAGCCCTTCTGTTCTTTCTGGCGGACAGTATGGATACTGATGAGGTCAGAAACATAGCGGACCCGTTCCAGCAAATCCTCCTTTTCTTTCTCCTCCAGCACGGCTTCCAGCTCCATATCAAAATCAAAATGATTTTCAATGGATTCTTTCCCCTTGCTGGTGATCAGGAGAACCTCTTCAATGCCGGCAGCCACTGCTTCTTCCACCACATACTGAATCGTCGGTTTATCAACAATAGGCAGCATCTCCTTGGGTATGGCCTTGGAGGCCGGCAAAAAACGAGTTCCATAACCGGCCGCCGGAATTACCGCCTTGTTAACTTCCATATTACTTTTAACCCCCTCGTGATATCACTAGTGATATCTCTAGTAATATCTATATTACTATTTGTCATCTAATATCTGATAGACTAAATCCATGAATTCTTCCTGTAATTCCTTCATCCGCTCCTCAGCGTCAGCTTTCCTGCTGCCCCGCACAGCAAAATATATTTTAAGTTTGGGTTCGGTACCGGAAGGGCGCACCGTTATCAGGCTTTCATCACTCAAGCGAAACTGTAATACATTGGAGGTGGGCAGGTCAATCGCGCTGCATTCCCCGGACTTACAGTCTATCTCTTCCTGATTGAGATAATCTTTGAAGACTTCAACCTCTTTACTGGCAATCTCCGGCGGATTGTTTTCCCGCAGTTCCTCTAGAGTATGGTCAATTTTCTCCTGACCTTCTTTACCCTCCAGGCGGATTGCCTTAAGGTCCTCGAGATAATAACCGTGTTCTGCTCTAAGTTCAGCCAATCTTGTTAAAAGACTCTTATTTTCCTCTTCCTGATAATAAAGGGCCATGGTAGCCATCAGAGCTGCTGCATTCAAAGCATCTTTGTCCCGGGCATAGGTGCCTGTCAGATAACCATAACTCTCCTCAAAGCCAAAGATAAACTCCTCCTCTGTCTCCTCGAAGAGCTTGATCTTCTCGCCGATAAATTTAAAACCGGTCAGAACATCTATGACTTCAACTCCAAATTCTTCGGCGATGCTATTTACCATCTCCGTGGAGACAATGGTCTTGATTATAGTTCCCAGCTCAGGTAATTTACCCTTTTCCTGCAGCCTCAGCAGGAGATAGTCGGCAAATAATACTCCAATCTCATTGCCGGTTAAGGCCTGATAGACCGGGGCTTGAGAACTTGCTTCGGCCTCTTTCCCGGCTTCGGCTTCGGTTTCTTCCTCAACTCCCTCTTCCCCTTCTAGCTCAACACCGGAGCAGCCCTGGTCTTCAGCACATCTTACCAGCACGCCCAGGCGGTCGCAATCGGGGTCAGTGGCCATAATTAAATCAGCTGGATAATCCTCGGCCATCTCCAGGGCTAAAGTGAAGGCCTGTTCCTCCTCGGGGTTAGGGCTTTTGACGGTGGAGAAGTTGGGGTCAGGCTCAGCCTGTCGCTGAACAACCATAAGTTCTGAAAAACCCAGCTCACTGAGAAAATCTCGCACCGGCTTATTGCCTGTGCCGTGGAGGGGAGAGTAGATGATGCTCAATTTGCCCCCTTCTTCCCGGGCCAGTTCGAGATCTGGAAGTACCTTTTTCACTTCCTTAAAGTAAGCTCTTTCCACCTCTTCGCCAATGTATTCCAGTAAATCCCGGGCCATAGCCTCTTCTTTATCCAGACGGCGAATCAGGCCAAAGTCGTCAATTTCAGCAATTTCAGCTGTTACTTTTCCGGCTTTTTCTGGAACTAACTGACAGCCATCGGGGTCATAGACCTTGTAGCCGTTATACTCCGGGGGATTGTGGCTGGCGGTAATCATAATGCCGGCCTTGGCTTCAAAATGGCGGACAGCATAGGAAAGCTCCGGGGTCGGTTTCAATTCCTCAAAAAGATAGGCTTTGATACCATTGCCGGCCAGTACTAAAGCTGCCTCCTCGGCGAACTGGGGCGAGTTATGACGGGAATCATAGGAAATCACCACCGACCGGGGGCCTGCTGCATCATCATAATAATTGACGATATAATTGGCCAGCCCCTGGGTAGCTCTCCTGACGATATATTTATTCATCCGATTGGTGCCGGCTCCCATCTTACCTCGCATGCCACCGGTGCCAAACTCCAGATCTTTATAAAAGCGGTCCTCTATTTCCTGCTCATCACCTTCAATACTCTCCAGCTCAGCTTTGGTCTCCTCATCAAAATAATCATTTAGCTGCCAGTCGCGGTACCTTGACATATAACTCAAAGTATTATCCTCCTTTGTAAAACAAAAATCATCCACAATTCTTATATTATTTTGCGCTAATTATATCATAAAATCCAGTTTCTGTCAGCTATTAAAAAAATTAAAAACTATAATTAACTCCTGTTCGTACTTCAGTGCTGTTAATTCCTCGCTGATGCTTAACCTGACCTATAAATTCCCAGTTATCTAAAAGCTGATAACCTCCAAAGAGAGCCAGCTCATGATTGCCAGCAGTCTCCAGGGTCAAAAGAGTTCCCAGGCGCAAATCCTCCTGGTCCCGGGGCTTAAATTCCAGCTGATTGCTCAGGGCAACATTTTCCCAGGCCAGGTCCAGGGCCAACTCTCCCTGGTATTTAACTTCCCGGTTGACCTGACTTGAAAGGGCTAAAGCAAACTCCACCTCGTCTCTTTTGATATCAACCTCTGAGAAGTCCAGGGCCAGCCGATAGGCCAGCTGATGGTCAGGAGCCAGGTCATAATAACCCCCACCTTCTAAGTCCAGGACTACTTCACCTTCCCGAATACTCACCAGAGCGGTGCCTCTGAGGTCCATCTCCTCACTCCAGTCATAGTTAGCAGTGAGACCGGAGTCGAAGCTGGACTGCTGACTATTATAATCCAACTGTCCTAAGGCTGCCAATTCCAGAAAACGATTCTCATAAAAGGCATTTTTGATCTGCAGAAAAAAGCTTCCTTCTCCATCATAATCGGCTTCACTGCTTAGCTGGCTATTTGGGCCCAGACCATAATTAAACTTCATCCCGGGATGCAGCACATCAAGGCCATCAATGGCCACAAAATCTCCCTGGGTAAAATTTAGCAGGGCTAAACTAGCTTTTAGATTTCCCTCTTCTGGCTGATATCTTATCTCAGGACCGAGCAGAAAATCTGCAAACTCAGAGCGCTGAAAAGCATTAACCTCTGCTGGTAGTATAGCCAGGCTGCTGCCGGATATGAAAAGTGCCAGCATTATGATAAGTAAATATTGAGTTCTCTTTATTTTCCTCTTCCTGGTTCTCATAGTCATAATCCTATTCCCCCTTCAAACAGCCTCCCTCTTTAACCATCTCAGCAAAATACTATTCCTCTTCCTATTGCAATTGAGTATAATCTGCTTCTTCATTGCTTGCGATTATTTAAGCGTAAATCCCAATAATAAAAGCTCAAAAGTATTATACCACATAGCGAGGGCCAATTAAAGCCAATAAAAAAAGCCCTGATCTGCTCAGGGCTATATCGACATATATATATTGGGAATATATATTTACATAAGGACTAATTTCATCCGGGAGAGTTAAAAATTTAATTGCGCGGGCTAATTCGGGCTAATTTGAGTGAGAGACTAAAAGACTAGTTGAAACTTTTTACTGCAGCCACAATCTTGTCAAGGTCATCGGTGGTTAAAGCCGGATGGACTGGCAGTGAAACAACCTCCCGGGCTGCTTTTTCCGCCTCGGGACAGTGGCAGTCCTGAAAACCTCGTTCCTGATAGAGGGGTTGCTGATGAGCAGGCATAGGATAGTAGATACCGGCGCCCACTCCGGCGGCCTGCAAATGCTCCACAAAATCGTCTCTAAGTTCTGCCGCTGCCTGGATAGTTTCAGGGTTGGAGCTAGGGTTGTTTTGGGTATTGGGATTATTTATAGCTGAGGAGTTGACTCTAACGGTAAACTGATGATAAACGTGATAGTTTTCCCGCTTTTCGACAGGTAAAGTCAGCCACTCCAGCTCTGCTAATCTATCTTTTAAATAGCGGGCATTTTCCCGCCGCTTTTTATTATAATCCGGAAGGCGTTTGAGCTGTTCTCGCCCCAGGGCAGCTGCAATATCGGTGGAGCGATAATTATGACCTAACATATCATGGCGATAGCGACCGGCCCGACCGTGGTTAATTATTTTGCGGGCTTTTTCAGCAACTTCAGGCTCTGAAGTTACTAACATCCCGCCTTCGCCAGTGGTCATATTTTTGGTGGGGTAAAAACTGAAAATACCGGCCTGGGCAAAGGAACCGACTCGCTGACCCTGCTGAGCTGCACCATGGGCCTGGGCAGCATCCTCAATTATAACCAGGTCCTGTTCCTGAGCTAATTTTTGCAGTTCCTGCATGGCTGCTGGTTGACCAAAGAGGTGGACCGGCAGGATTCCTTTAATCCCAGCTTCCTCTTTTAAAGCCTGGCGGACTTTTTCAGGGTCTATATTGAAGGTATCAGGCTCAATATCCACAAAGACTGGCTGAACCTGATTGAAGAGCAGGGAATTGCAGCTGGCAATAAAGGTAAAGGGAGTGGTTATCACTTTATCGCCGGGCTCCAGGCCACAGGCTTTAACAGCAGTATCCAGAGCGGTGGTACCACTGGTGGTGGCCACGGCAAAGTCGCTACCGATAAAATCAGCAAATTCTTCTTCAAATTTTTCAACTTCTGGTCCCGAGGCCAGCATGCCGCTATCTAAAACCCGGCCTACTGCCTGACGGTCTGCTTCAGTGATTTCAGGATTTGCTATGGGTATCATAGATATATAATTTCCTTTCAATTGGCCGGTCTGACCTGGCTGGCCTGACCAGTCTGGCTGTTAAACTTATCCTCACCATATACTCTCCGCTGGATTCCCTTGGTGATCTTTAAAGCTTCCAGTCCATCGGAGCCATTTATCAAGGGTCTGGTGCCATTTTCCAGGCTATTAATAAAGTGAGCCAGCTGTGATTTTAAAGGTTCTTCATCGCTGGAATAGATCTCTTCCAGTTCATTTTCCCGCTGATAATCCTTGTTATCAGCCATCAATCCCCCGCGACGGGTGACCACAATTTTACGCTGGAGATAATCTAATTCAATATAGGAGTTTAAGGTGGTAATGGTCATCTTCCTTACTTTCTTGTTGGTAGCCCTACTGGAAGTCAGGGTGGCTATCACTTCTTTATCTAAGAGCAGATGAGCCACAGCGTAATCTACATGCTCCTTTGATTTAACCTGGCGGGCGAAGGCAGAAACCTCGGTGATTTCCCCCGGTACTATAGAAGAAACTACATCTATATCGTGGATCATCAGATCCTGAATCACATCGGTGTCACTGATGCGAGGATCATAGGGGCCTAACCGCTGAACATCAATGGCCACAATATCCTCCCGCTTTAAGATCTCCGGCAGGGCTTGAATGGCAGGATTAAACCTCTCGATATGGCCTACCTGCACCAGCAAGTCCCGCTGGCGGGCAGCCTTTAAGAGAGACTGAGCCTCCTCTACCAGGTTGGTGATCGGTTTTTCAATTAAAATATGTAAACCATTTTCCACCGCCTGCATGGCAATTTCAAAATGAGTAGTTGTCGGGGTAGCAATATTCACAGCATCGACCTCGGCCATTAGCTCTTGAGCTGAGTCAAAGGCTTTTACCCCATAACTTTCCGCTATCTCTTGATTCAATTCCCCGTCAATATCATAAACTCCCACCAGTTCACATTTATGTTTCAAAGCAACGTAAGACCTGACGTGATTCCGCCCCATATTACCAACGCCTATTACTCCAACCCGAACCTTGCTCATATTTTTTTGACCTCCTGTAATCCTGTAAAAATCTCGATTTCATATATTTTTAAAACAATAAATATGTATTTTAGCTACCCTGTTTAAAGTAAATGATTCTTTTGTCCTCTAGCGACAAATTCCTCTTTTGCTATTCTCCATAAAGACTAATAATTCACTGATTTCAGGGCCTGTCAGCTCTTCCCTGATCTTATCCCGGGCCTGACTGGTATTGAGTCCAGCTTTGCATAAAAGTTCATAGGCCCTGGTTATTTTGAGCTTTACTTCACTATCAGGGCAATTACCAGTCCCGACAATCCTGGCTGGATGGCCGGTTACCTTCAAATAGGGAGGAACATCTTTGCTGACCTTACTGTGGTCAACTACCACAGCTCCTGAGCCTA
>PWEJ01000101.1 GCA_003553485.1 Halanaerobiaceae bacterium
AAACCAGATTTAAAATACAAGACGGGATGGAGCCCACAATGTAATAGCGCTACCCTCATAAGAGGGCCGCAGTGCGCTCCATCCCGCAGGTTTATTGTATCAAAAAGCGGGGTGGAGCACAACTCCAGAAAATTCTGGGGTGGGGGTACCCCCACCCCAGCCCTGTAATCTTAAGATATCACAATAACGGTTCTGGAGAAGATCCAAAATAATTAAGAGGGAGATGTTATTATAATGAGAAAAATATTAAAAAAGACTTCTAGTAAAATAAAAAGAGATGGAGTTTTAGATACTATAAAGACTATTGATCTAAGATTATTAGAGAATAATAAATTGTATAGAAGTTTTAGAGGAATAAAAAGAATTAAAAACCCAAATGAAGTAGTATATATTCCAGTAAAATCTCAAGTCAAATATAAAATTTCTAAATCTTTTATGAGAAAAAATTATACTTTTTTTAGAGGTATGATATTAGGAGATGATTGGGATAATCACAAGAAAACTTTTATTGATAAATCTGATGATTATAAGGCTTTTAAACAAAGGTTTGAAGATGAAAAAAATGGGAAGATACAATTTATTACAATAAGATAAAAAGAAGAATTGCAGAAGATGGTAGTTATGGTGGTTGTGAAACTTTTTCTGAATATAAAGAAAAAAATTTAAAAAGATGGGATTCGTTATATGAAGAAATCAAAAAAATGGATATAAATCGCAAAAAGAAATCCAAATTGGTAAAATTAATCCAAAACCTAATAGGTCTTTCAAGAAAGAAGGCAAAGTGAAAAATGAAATAAATGTAGCTATAGGAAGGAATGGAGAAATAATTCATAATTGCAGTGGAACTCATAGGATTGTATTAGCTTATTTACTTGGGATAGATAAAGTGCCAGCAATTGTTAATATCTGGCACAAAAAATATATAGATAAGATAAAAAAAGATAAAAAAAATATAACTCCTAAAACAGCAATTGAAACTATTTTAGATGAGTATAAAAAATCAAATTGATAAAATGATGTTTTATATGATTTGTGGTTCTATTGCAAAAAGTCATTATCGAAAGCTCGCTTTGCTCGCTAGGGTACCGGTTACCTCCCGAATTTTGTCGAAAAAATGACGGCAGGCGATTTCTAAGAGTTATTTAAAAAGCTAAGAAAGGTGAATATAAAAAAGTTATAAATAATCTACGAGCCAGCCATTGGGAACTAGCACGATTTCCACCGGCGGGCTTTTCTATTTTGCAATATTTTCGTGGATGCACTCGAATTTTCCGCGGATTGAGAGAAGCACCGTAAAACTCAAAAAATGAGGTCAAAAAAATAAGAAAAGCGAGTTCCCTGTCCTACCAGCTGCCATAAAAGAACCCTGATCTTTTAGGCAAAACCCTACTTAGAAAAGCCCCTACTGGAAAACGGCGAGGCAGTTTAAACTAATATAGATAGATTAGATACCAGCGGGAAACCGGTGGTTTTAATATAAATTTTGCAGGACTTAATATTGCAATGAAGAAATATGAATTGTAAGAAAATTTATGTCAGAAGATTTAATAATGCCATAAATTGAAAAAGAATTATAGTTATAAAAATGAAACTAGCATTTTAAAAATAAATTAAGAGCAAATTTAGACCCAATTAGCTATATTGAATATGAGGAATCTATAGACGATTGGGGATTATTTGTTATAGATCTTTCAAATGTCCCTGATATTGAGCAAAACATAATTATTACAGTGAGGTGAAATTGCCATGACAGATCTATATCGTAAACAGTATCCACTTAAAGGAAAAAAAGTTTTTATAACAGGTGTTAGTCGCCGAAAGGGAATTGGCTATGCTATTGCTAGACAAGTAGCTGCCTGGGGAGCATCTGTTATTATCCATCATTACCAGCCTCATGATAAAGAGCAACCCTGGGGAGCTGATGATTTAACTAAAGTAATAAAAGGCATTGAAGATAAACTTATAGAAGATTCTTTCATATATGCTCTAAGTGGTAATTTTCTAAATCCTGAAGAACCAAAGAGAGTTATAGAAGAAATCACTAAAAATTGTGGTCATATTGATTCTCTGGTTTGTAACCATGCACTTAGTGGAAATGATGGTGCAATTGGCGAGCTAAATGCAGAAATGCTAGATAAACACTGGGCAATTAACACACGATCATGTCTATTATTAGCCCAATATTTTGCAGACCAACATGATTATCAAGCAGGTAGAGGAAATATTATATTTATGACTTCAGGGCAACGACCAGGACCAATGTCTGGGGAAATTGGATATGCGAGCTCTAAAGGGGCTTTAGCTGATATTACTCTAACAATTTCTGATCAGCTTGCAGATGATAATATTACTGTTAATACAGTTAACCCTGGCCCTGTAGATACTGGCTATTTAAGTAAGGAGATGTGGAAACAGATTAAACCTATGTTTCCATTTGGGAGATATGGGCGACCAGAGGATGCAGGTCATCTTGTTGCTTGGCTATTAACAGAAGAGGCTTCGTGGATTACTGGACAAATTATTAATGCTGAAGGAGGTTTTAGGCGTTGGCATCCAGGTTATTTTGAGGACTAAACACCATTAAGAGACAAGCCCTCTGTAATGGAAACTATAGCGATTTACAGCGACTAGGGTACCGATTAACTCTTGAATTTTATTACCATCTCAAAAACAAAAAAAGCCAGGCAAAGCCTGACTTAAATATCATAATAAAATGGTGCCGAAGGTGGGATTCGAACCCACACAGACTCGCGCCCACCGGATTTTGAATCCGGCGCGTCTGCCAATTCCGCCACTTCGGCACCTCAAAAATAATTCTAACATAGAACCGGGCAAATTACAAGGGGTTAGAGCAAAGTAAAGAGGCAGCCAAAGGTCCTGGAAATCATTCTCACAGCAGTCCAATTTTTCAAAAAAAGCCCAGAAAAATAACTAAAAACTTTACAATTTTTTAAAAAAGAGCTTGCATTATCTAATTAAACTGTGTATAATATAGGAGAATTTAATAAAATTATTTAACTTAAATCTTTAAATTATTAAGTTTTATTATTAATATTAATTATTACGGAGAGAGGAGGGTCAAAAATGATCAAGGGCTATTTAAATCAAATTAAGTTTTTGTTGAGCCAGATAATTATTGCAGATGTAAGCCAGGGGAGTAGTATGCCCAAATCTGCCTTGAGATTATTAAACAGAGTAAGAGCAGCTTTAAAACTAAATAGCCAATCATTTAATATGGCCTATCCTTATCCAGAGCTAATCTTTAGAAACCACTAAATTTCTAAAGTAAAAGCAAGCCAGATAATTGGATACCAGTCAGTAACTGCGGCCATATTAAAAGCCGCGGTATTTTTATTTTTAGATATCGATATATTTATGTCTTAACCCGCGGTGAATTCCGCGGTTTTTTAATTTATGTAAGAAAAGAGGTTTTAAATAATGACTTCAATCAAACTAGCTTTAAAATATATGACAACTAAAAATATTAAATATTTATCAGCTTTTATAGCAGTGGGTCTGGCAGCAATATTAATGCTCCTAAATCCTCTGATCATAAAAGTGACCATTGATTCAGTAATAGGTGATGATCCTCTAAACTTACCAACTTTTATTATGAATATCTTTGGTGATTATCTCAACAGAGAAAGTCTACTGCAGCAACTCTGGCTACCGGCCCTATTGATTTTATTGATAACGATTTTGCGAGGAATCTTTTTATACCTCAAAGGTAAATGGGCTGCAGAAGGGGCAGAGGAATTTGCTAAAAATCTCCGGGATGAGCTCTTTACTCATCTACAATATCTGGATTTCGGCTATCACTTAAGAAAAGATACAGGAGATCTTATTCAGCGCTGTACCTCTGACCTTGATACCATCAGAAGGTTTTTGGCCATCCAGTTAGTTGAGGTTGGTAGAGCTTTCTTTATGTTATCTGTAGTTTTAATCATTATGCTTTCTTTAGATATATATATGACCATTATTTCTTTACTGGTCGTTCCTATAATCTTCATCTTCGCCTATGTTTTTTTCCAAAAAGTCAAGGTGGCCTTTAAGGCCTCAGATGAAGCAGAAGCCCGGCTATCAACGATGATCCAGGAAAATCTTAACGGCGTTCAGGTGGTAAAAGCCTTTGCCAAACAACCTGAGGAAAAAAAGAAATTTGTCCAGCGGAATAATGAGCATAAAGATTTGACCTTCCATTTAATTAAGTTGCTGGCCTATTACTGGTCTCTTTCGGATTTTATCTGCTTTGTACAAATAGGAATTGTTTTAATAGCTGGCTCCTTTAGAGCAGCTTCAGGTCAGTTAACTTTAGGCTCCCTGGTCGTCTTCACAACCTATATTGGCATGTTGCTCTGGCCGGTAAGGCAGACAGGCAGGATTCTCACCGATATGGGTAAAGCAGAGATTGCCTTTACTAGAATAAATGAAATCTTAGCCGAGCCCAAAGAAACCTATAGAGGCCATGGCAGTAAGGGCCAGGGAAAGATATCAGGTCATATTGTTGTTCAGAATTTATCCTATGCCTATGAAGATGAATTGGTTTTGGATGATATCTCCTTTGAGCTCAAACCAGGAGAGAAGCTGGGAATCCTGGGAACAACAGGCTCAGGTAAAAGCACCCTGACCTACATTTTGACCAGATTACTGGATTACCAAAAAGGTTCCATTAAAGTAGATGGTCAGGAATTAAAGGAATATGATAGAGGTTTTATTAGAAATCAAATTGGATTGATTTTACAGGAGCCCTTTCTTTTTGCCAAAACCATTAAAGAAAATATCACGATTGGAGCAAAAGAAAAGGAGAATCTAATAGATTCAGCAGTTGAAGTGGCTCAGCTTGATAAAGTAATTGACGAATTTAGAGACCAGTATCAAACAGCAGTGGGAGAGAAGGGAGTCTCTTTATCTGGAGGGCAAAAGCAGCGGCTGGCAATTGCCAGGACTCTAATAAAGGACACTCCAGTAATAATCTTTGATGACTCCTTAAGTGCTGTCGATACGAAGACTGATTATCTAATCAGAGAGTCTTTAAGCGAAAGGTATGGTGATAAAACGATGATAATTATTTCCCACAGAATAGATACTTTAGCAGATACAGATCAGATATTAGTCATGGACCGGGGTGAAATTGTCCAGCGAGGTAAGCATGAGAAACTGCTGACTGAATCAGGTCTCTATAGTAGAACCTGGAAAATTCAAAGCCAGAGTGAAATTGATTAAATTGTATTGGAGTGAGGAACTTGAAGAATAAGGAAAAGTCCTTTAAGAAAAATATAGATTTGAAATTATGGAAAGAAATATTGTTATATAGCCTTCCCTATAAAAAAATTATAATAGTCTTATCGGCAGTGATGCTCCTGGTTGCCGGCATTGATGCTATCCTGCCCTTGCTGACCAGATATGCCATTGATAACTATATAGTGACAGAAGATTTAACTGGCCTCTATGGCTTTAGCCTGATATATTTGCTGATAATTGTTATCCAGGGTATCAACATTTTTGCCTTAATCTACTTTGCCGGCAAACTGGAGACGGAAATGGCAGCCTCAATCAGGGAGAAGGCCTTTGACAGCCTGCAGGGATTATCGCTTTCCTTTTATAATGAAAGGCCGGCGGGGTGGCTGATTGCCAGGTTAACCTCAGATGTCCACAAGTTATCAAGTATTATATCCTGGGGTATTGTTGATTTTGTCTGGGGTTCGGCAATGATGGTGGCCATAGTATTTATCATGCTGAGGCTAAACTTCAGATTGGCTCTAATCACTTTAATAGTACTGCCAGTTTTGCTGATTATTAGCATCTATTTTCAGCGAAAAATTCTCCGGGAATTTAGACTGGTCAGGAAGATAAACTCAAAGATCACCGGAGCCTTTAATGAAGGGATTATTGGAGCCAGGACCAGTAAGACTTTAGTAATCGAAGAGGATAACTGCGATGAATTTTCCGGGTTAACAGGAAAGATGGCCCGCTCTTCTATCAAAGCAGCCATCTACTCCTCGCTATTTTTGCCCTCTGTGCTGGTTCTCAGCAGTATTGGTACAGGGCTTGCCCTCTGGCAGGGGGGAGAAGCTGTAATACAGGGTGCTATAACTTATGGTACTCTGGTAGCCTTTATCAGCTACACTGTCCAGTTCTTTGAACCAGTCAGAGAGCTGGCCCGGGTTTTTGCAGAGCTACAGTCGGCTCAGGCTGCCGCTGAGAGAATAATCTCCTTGATTAAGACAGAATCAGATATTATTGACAGGGAAGAAGTCAAGGAAAAATATGGTTCAATTTTGCAGCCTAAAAAAGAAAACTGGCCTGAGATTAAGGGCGAGATTGAATTTAAAAAGGTCTATTTTAAATATAATGACCAGGAAGAGGTTTTAAATAACTTCAACTTAAAGGTTGCGCCCGGTCAAAAAATAGCCCTGGTAGGCGAGACTGGTTCTGGCAAAAGTACCATCGTCAATCTCTTGGGTCGCTTCTATGAACCAGTAAGTGGTGAGATTTTAATTGACGGGGTTGAATACAGAAACCATTCCCAGAGCTGGCTGCAGTCAAAGATAGGATATGTTTTACAGGATCCTCATCTATTTAGTGGCTCTATTAAGGAAAATATCCGCTATGGTTTTTCTGAGGCCACCGACAGAGAGATAAAAGAAGCTGCCGATTTAGTGCAGGCCACAGAATTTATCGAGCAATTACCGGCTGGTTTTGCTACTGAAGTCGGTGAGGGAGGAGACCTCCTGTCCACCGGCGAAAAGCAATTAATTTCCTTTGCTCGGGCAATTATCTCAAACCCGGCTATCTTCATTTTAGATGAGGCCACCTCTTCCATAGACACAGAGATGGAGCTGGTAATGCAAAAAGCTATCAATGAAGTTTTGAAAAATCGCACCAGTTTCATAATTGCCCACAGGTTATCAACAATAAAAAATGCAGATAAAATAATAGTCTTAAAACAGGGGGAAATCATTGAATCCGGCAGTCATTATCAACTGCTTGATAGAAAGGGTTATTATTATGCCCTCTATCAAAATCAATTTTATCGGGGAAGAGAGCGACAAAAGCAAAGAATCACCTCTTAAATTATAAGGCAGGGGCAGGAATTAAGCTAGCGATAAATAATATAATAAATAAGAGCAGCTAATTTGAATATTTTTGTCTCCTGCCTTTTACTCTCTGTATTCTCCGTTCCTCTGTTCTATGTGTTCCGCTGTTATCTTATTGCTCAAATAATGCTGTACCCATGATAAAAAACTTTGCAGTACAGTTACACTAATATCTTAAAATTGCAACTAGAAGGTAAATAATATCAATAGCAAAAATTGGAGGAAGTCGATGACAGGCAATAATAATAAACAAAATCAGACTAATTCAAGTCAAGATATTTTTGCTCACTGGAAAAGTGTTCTGAAATTATTAACTTATATTGCTGACTCAACCACGGCCTTTGTGGCTAGATTTAGTGAAGAAATAGAGTTAATGCAGTTAAGCATAGATGATGGCGACAGTCAAATCCAGATAAAGCAGGATGATTTACTCTCTTTATCCCGGACCTTCCGTCAAAAAAATTTGCCAAAGGAGACCGTAGTTGAGATAAATAGCTCTCAAAAGCTGGAAGAATGGCTGGCTGATAAGCAGCTTAAGGGTAATTATAGTTCTTATCTGGCTTTACCTATCTATCATCCTGAAAATAAAATATTTGGCATTATAGGGATAGCCAGCAAGAACGGAGGCAGTTTCCCTGAAAAAACAAAGACTTTACTGCTGGAAATGCAAAAACTTCTAGAACAGCAGCTAAAACATAAGCAGCAGCATGAAAAACTAGAAAACACCAAAAAGATATACCAGACTATCTTTGAAAATGCCCCCATTGGCCTCATGTTAGAAGATGAGCAAGGAAAGATTTTAGAAGTTAACGAAGTTTTATGTCAGTTATCAGGATATAGTAAGGAGGAAATAGAAGGGAGTACCATATTTGATATTTTTGTACTGCCAGAGCATGAAGAATTGGCCCGGGAAAATATAGCCAGAGTTTTAGCAGGAGAGGACTTAAGTTTTGATATTAAAAATTATGATAAAGAAGGTAACCAATATTATACTCATATTAAAGAAACCCGTGTCACTCTACCTGATGGTAGACCAGGGATTATATCGATGAATAATGATATCACCAAAAGAAAGGAATTAAATCAGAAGTTACAGACTGAGAAAGAAAAATTTGCCTCTCTTTTTTCCAATACTCCTGACCCCATAATAGAAATTGATAGTCAGGGGGATATTGTGAATATAAATGACGAGTTTATCAAGAAATTCAAATACCAACCCGGTGAAATTATTGGTGAGAATATAGATGCTGCTCTAAAGCAGTCTGGCAGAAAGAATTCTGTAAATAAATCTCTTACTGCGAAACTTTTGGCTGGAGAAATGCTTAGAAAAGAGGTGCGTCGTTTTGACAGGGAAGGCAACCCCTATAATTTCTTATTAAAAACTGTCCCCATTACTGTAGAAGACGAGGTGGTAGGGGGTTATGCCATTTATTCTGATATTACAAAGCGGAAGAAAAAAGAGCAGGAATTAATATATAAAACCAATCATGATGAGCTAACCGGTTTACATAATCGTTCCTTTTTAATAAAAAAGCTTGAGGAGTTGAATAAAACTTCAGCAGTTCCCCTTAGTATCATCATGATAGATGTAAATGGGTTAAAAATTATCAATGATACCTTTGGACATAGCACCGGGGATAAAGTTTTAAAGACTGTGGCTGAGGTTTTAGAAAATTTGGCTAGAGAGCAAGATTTAGTTGTTCGCTATGGAGGCGATGAGTTTATTATTTTAATGCCTCAGACAGAGATCACCTCTGCTAGAGTAACTGGTGAAAAAATTAGGCAAGAATGTGATAAAAGATCTCAGGATAATATGCCGATATCCCTGGGGATGGGTTTTGCCGTCAAAAACAATCCTCAGGAGGATTTAAATGGCATTATTAAAGAAGCTGATGACCGGATGATGCAGGATAAGATGATAAATAGCAAAAGTCAGAAAAATCGCATTGTTAAGGGACTGTTGGATACCCTGGGAGCAAAAAGTGATGAGACTAAAGAACATGCAGTCAGAATGGAAAAATTGGCCCAAAAACTGGGGAAGAAGATTGGAGTTGCTGAAGCTGATATGAGAAAGCTTTCTTTACTGGCAACCCTGCATGATATCGGGAAGACTTCAATTCCTGAAGAGATTTTAACCAAACCCGGCCGGCCCACTGAGAAGGAGTGGGAGATGTTAAAATCTCATCCCGAGAGAGGCTATAAGATTGCTGCGGCCTCTGAGGAGTTCAGTCTAGTAGCCGAAGAAATTTTATCCCATCATGAACGCTGGGATGGTCAGGGCTATCCCCGTGGACTTAAAGAAGATGAAATCCCCCTCTTAGCCCGGATAATCTCTTTAGTCGATGCCTATGATGCCATGACCAATGGCCGCCCCTATCAAAAAGCTATTAGCAGGGAAGAGGCCTTAACAGAGATAAAAGCCTGTGCTGGCACTCAGTTTGACCCGGAGCTGGCAGTTAATTTTGTTAAACTCTTTGAGAATAATTGCTGTTAATTTGGTTAAACTATTTAAAAATCGCTCTGATTATGATAGACTGATTAGTAACAAATAAATAATTTTTAAATAGCGCCCGTAGCTCAATTGGATAGAGCATCTGACTTCGGATCAGAGGGTTGGGGGTTCGAGTCCTCCCGGGCGCGCCATTATTTTTAAATAGTAAATTATTTTTTTCTCAATTTATTTACAAATTATCCAAAAAAATTGCACAAATTTAAAAAAAGTTTCGACCAGAAAGGAAGTAAAATGAAAACGTTAATACGGGATTTATCTTTTAAGTTCAAGATAATGGCAATAATAATTTTGACAGTTCTTCTATTAACGGCGGGCAGTTTAATAGGATTTAGGGCAACTTTGACAAATTTAATTGTTGAACAGACTTTAGAAAGTGATCTGGAGATGGGGTATGGTATTTTAGACCGGGAATATCCTGGTGATTGGAGTTTGGAAAATGGACAGCTTTATAAGGGCGATGAATTGTTAAATGATAACTTTGAAATGGTTGATTACATAGGCGATCTGACTGGTGGTACAGCGACATTATTTGCTGAAGAAACTCGGGTCTCAACTAATGTCCAGTTGGAAACAGGCGAAAGAGCTACTGGAACGGTGGCTGAAGATGCTGTTATTGATAGGGTTCTTGGAGAAGGAGAAAATTTCTATGGTGAAGCTGATGTAGCAGGGACTCCTTCTCAAACAGCTTATACTCCAATCGAAGATGAAGCAGGTAATATTATCGGCATGTGGTATGTAGGTGTCTCACAGGAGTATGTTGATGCCCTTATTGCTGATTCATTTCAGAATATTTTAATCATCTCAGTAATAATTGGTTTATTCCTGCTGATCATTGGTTATATATTTTCTCGAAGAGTTGCAGGCTCTTTAGGTGTGGCGGCAAGTCTGATGGAGAAAGTAGCAGAAGGCAACTTAAAGGTGAAAGCTCCTGAAAAATTAGGGGCTAGACAGGATGAAATTGGCCAATTGATAAATTCACTGCAGAAAATGATAAGCAATTTATCTACAATTGTACGTGGTGTTCAGGATAATTCTGGTTCAGTAGTTGAAGCTTCTAGCCAGTTAAGCGACGCTTCTGATGAAATGGGTCAGAGTTCTGAAGAAATTGCTCGCTCTATTACTACTGTGGCTGAGGAAAGTGGCGATATTAGCAATCAGGTAGTTAACATTCAAAAAATATCTGATGAATTAGAAGATGACGGGGATAATTTAGTAGATAATGTTTCTACTGCTTTAGAGGTGGCCGAAGAATCTGTGGAAATGGCCGAATATGGCAATAATGAAATTAGCAAGGCCATTGACCAGTTGGATATAGTTAATGAAACTGTAGATTTTGCTACAGATTCTATTGAAAAGCTAGGCAAAAGATCAGAGCAAATAGGTGAAATGGTGGAGATGATTGAGGCTATTGCTTCACAGACCAATTTACTGGCCTTAAATGCAGCTATAGAGGCAGCTCGAGCTGGTCAGGAGGGTACTGGATTCGCTGTAGTGGCTGATGAAATCAGAAAACTGGCTGAAGAATCTTCCAAAGCAGCTGGAGATATTACTAGTTTAATTGAAGATATTCAATCTGAAACCCAGGCTACAGTGAACTCTATGGATACCAATATTGAACAGGTTAAAGGACAGATAAAGATTATGAATAAAGCCAGTGATTCTCTGGCTAATATAGTGACTTCTTCTAAGACGAGTCAAGAAAAGATACTGGCAGTTAAGGATTTTGCTGCTAAATTAGAAAATAAAATTAAAAATATAGATAAATCCATTAAAGAAATTAGAGGCTCAGTAGAAGATAATGCAGCCAGTTCGGAAGAGGTTTCTGCTTTAGCAGAAGAGCAAAGTGCTTCAGTAGAGGAAGTGGCCGCCTCTTCAGATGAGTTAGAAGATATGGCTAAACAATTAAATGAACTTGTTGGTAGATTCCAATTGAAAAACGATTAAAGATATCTGACAATATATTCCTTTCAAAACCCCTCAGTGGTTTGCTGAGGGGTTTTTATTTGCTATATACACTAATTATTGTTAAAATTAATACAAAATAAGGTAGAGGGATAAAATAATGAAAATGAATCCTATATTTAAAAAACTTAATCATCACCTAACTTTAACCAACTTAATAAGAGCAGTTCTAATAGTAAGCGCCTTTGTATATGTGATGTATGGCATATATTTTAGAACATCTTCTCAGGGGCTAACTGATCTTTTTCCTAATTATCAAAGGTTTGTTGCTGCTTTTTTACTATTAAGTATTTTTGCTGGTTCTTTCTGGAGTGAATATGTAAAAAATAATTTAATATCCTTTTGCATATACTTCTCCACCTTTGCCTCACTACAGATGATTTTATTCTTGCACCAGACTAATTATCCTGCCCAGCATGCAAATGCTATGGTGGTAGTGGCTATCTTAATTAACCTTTTTTATACTAATATAAAGCCACTTATTATTCATAATATTATTTTTCTAACTGCAATTTATTTTTCTGTTTTAACTGCAGCTCAAACAGAGGTTCACAGATATCACTATTTAATTATAATTACCAGTGTTGTGTTAATATCTTTCGTCTTGGCTACAATTAATCACAGGCAAGGAAAGAAAATAAAAGAGCAGAAAGATAAATATAGGGAACTTGTGGATAATACTCCTGATTTCATTTATAGCTTAGATAAGAGAGGTCAACTTTTAGCTGTCAATAATAGTTTTGCTGAAGCTCTATTGATGAAAAAGGAAGACATATTGGGAAAGAAGCTTTCGGAGCTAGACTTAAATAATGATTATCTGCAAGAATATGAGAAAAACCTTAATATAGTTTTAACCAAAAAAGAAAAGGTCAAAACTGAAATTAACCATGCTCTCCTGGATAACCAGAAAAGTTTCTATGAAATAGAGCTTATTCCCATTTTGGATAATAATAATGAAATAGTAAAAGTTAGAGGTATGAATCGAGAAATAACCCAAAGAAAAGAAGCAGAAGAGAAAATCAAATATAAAAGTTATCACGATGAATTAACAGACCTGTATAATAGGAGCTTTTTTGTAGAAGAATTGAACAGGCTTGATACTGAAAGACAACTTCCATTAAGCATTATTATTGGTGATGTCAATGCTCTTAAGCTGGTCAATGATGCTTTTGGTCATGATAAAGGAGACGAATATTTAACTACTATTGCAAAAATAATTAAAAAGTGTTGCCGAACTGAAGATATTATTGCTCGCTGGGGAGGAGATGAGTTTGTAATTTTGTTGCCCCAGACAAAGAAAAGTGTAGCTAAAGAAATAGCGCAAAGAATTAAATCCAGTGTAGCAGAGGCTGATTTTGAGCCTGTAGTTCCCAGCATTGCTCTGGGTCATGCCACTAAAAACAGAAAAGATGAGGATGTAAAAATAATACTCCAGAAGGCAGAAGATTTAATGTATCAAAATAAGTTAAGGGAAAGCGATGTAAAACATGAAGCTATTATAAATTCCTTGATAAATACTCTTCAGGAATCATCCCCTGAAAATCATGAACACTGTCAGCGTCTTATTGGTTTAGCAAAAAAATTAGGTAAAAAGCTCAATTTATCAGAAAAAGAATTGGCTGATTTAAAATTATTAGCCGAAATGCATGACATAGGCAAAGTAGCTATTCCAGGTGAAATAATTGAAAAAGAAAAAGAATTAAGCAATGAAGAAAGAAAAATATTGAAACAACACACTAAAAAGGGGTATCAACTTATTAAATCTATTCCTTATTTTAGTAAAATAGCTAAAGGTATTTTGCATCATCATGAAAACTGGGATGGAACAGGTTACCCCCATCAACTTAAAGGGGAAGAAATACCATATTTAGCTAGGATTATAAAAGTTATTAATGAATATGACAAGTTGACTCATTACCATCCTCATGTAGAAAGAGTTTCTCAACAAGAAGCTATTAACAAACTTAAAATTGGTGCAGGTAAAGAGTTTGATCCTTATATTGTGGAAACATTTATTCAGGAAGTATTATAGTTAATTCTTTATTTAGTTTTCTAATAAGCAAGTATAAAGGATGTAATTATCAGATAACCTTAATCAAAGGCAAAGTTCTTTAAGGAGGAGAAAACATGGCCAATATTTTAGTAGTAGATGATGTAGGTATAATCCGCTATAAAGTGGAGAGTATTTTAAGTAAAGCAGGGTTTAATGTTTTTTTGACGAATAATATAAATACAGTAAAGAATAATAGCTTTTCCCAGGATGTTGATTTAGAGGATATTGATTTAGCACTTTTAGACATCTACTTACCGGATGGAAATGGTCTTGATTTACTGGCCTATTTATCTGAATATTATATAAATATTTCCGTGATAATGATGAGTGTGGAAAGCAAAAAACCCATTGTAAAAAAAGCAGTTAATCTGGGAGCAAAAGAATATATTAATAAACCTTTTGATGCTAAAACACTGCTGAATAAGGTCTATTCTTTATTATCTGATGATAAGTCTGGGAATAAGGAAAAAGCTATCTCCAGGCAGACTTCCGAAAATGATATAAATTCTTTTAAAACTGATCTTTCTTTAGAAATAAATCGAGCTTTAAGATCTGAAAATCCTTTTTCTTTAGTTAAAATGGAAATTAAAGAACTTGATCACAAACAATTAATTAGCTTTAAAGAAACTATAACCAGCAAAATTAGAAATATTGATCAGGTATATTTAACCAAACACAGTGAATACACATTTCTGTTACCACTAACCAATGCAAACGGGTGTGAAACTTTCATTAAAAAAATCACAGAGGAGCTCAAACAAAACTTCTCACCAGAAAAAAACAATATCCTTACTGAGAAAATAACTTTTCCAGACATAATTTTAAATCAACAAAAAGAACCATTAGACCTTGAGAAACAACAGAAATATCATAAAATTTTATTAGAAAAACTAGCTTTTTCATGATTGGTATATTTTAATATTGCTTTAACCTGGAGGTGAACTTATGAATGATGAAGAAGATTGTAATAATGAAATTTCTTATCAGTCTTTTATTAATGCTCTGCCCTACAGTGCTGCTATTTTAGATGATAAGGGAGTAATCATTGATGTCAATGAAAAGTGGAAGGAATTTGGCAGGCAGAACAATTTAGCAATGACAAATAATGGTATAGGAATTAATTATATTAGAGTAGCTGAGCAGGCAGCAGGAGAAGAAGCCAGCGGATCCACAGAAGCTGCCACTGGAATAAAAGAAATAATTTCCGGCCAGCGAGACATTTTTACTTTAGAATTTCCCTGTCATTCAGATGAAGAAAAACGCTGGTTTGCAATGAAAGTTAAGCCCCTTAATGAGGGTGCTTTAGTTTTACATGAAAATATAACAGAAAGAAAGATAGAAAAACTATGGAATAAAGCCCTTTTTAAGAACAGCAATTCAGCTATAGCCAGATTAGATAGTGAGCATAAAGTTTTAAATATAAATAATAAATTTGCGGAAAAATTTGGCTGGTCTTTAAAGAATATAAAAGGAAAGAACCTGGATAAAGTCCTGGAAAGAAAAAATCCTGAAAGTATAGATAAAAATCTGACTAAACAGGTAATGGAAGGCCAGAGGGTTAAAAAAGAGGGTACCAGATATACCAATAAAGGAGAAGCAAGAGAATTTTTAATTAAAGGTATACCAGTAAATTTAGAAGATGATGTCCAGGGAATATATGCTATTTATGATGATATCACAGAGATTAAAGAGAAAGAAGAAATATTGGACTCAATATTCAGCTCTTCTTTAGACCTTTATTACTTTATTGCAGAACCTACTGAAGATAACCAGGATGCTATCATTAAAGATATCAGCCCCGGGGCTTTACAGGTCTTTGGTTATGATAATGATAAAATATCAAAAAAAGATATAATTGGAAAACCAATCTCCCTATTCCAAACCTCTCAAATGGCTGAAAAAAACCCCGAAATGCATCAAGCAGTAAAAAACGGCAATACAATTACAGTTAAAAATAAAATGATTGGCCCTGATGATAATGAATTCACCGTATTATCCTTTGTCTCACCCTTTAAAACAGGAGATAATAACAAGGTAATATCAGTTTCACTTAATATCAGTGAAGTAGAGGAAACCAGAAAAAATTTGGCAGCTACATTAGACTCAATTGGAGACGCCGTTATTACCACTGATAAAGATGGCATAATAAATCGGATGAATCCAGTGGCTGAACAATTAACAGGTTATTCCTTTAAAGAGGCCCAAAATAAACCCCTGGCTGAAATATTTAACATTATCAATGCAAATACCAGAGAGAAAGTGCAAAATCCAGTGGATGAAGTACTAAAAAAAGAGAAAAAAATAGGTCTGGCCAATCATGCTGTCTTAATTTCAAGGAATGGTCAGGAGTATCATATAGCCGATTCTGCTGCTCCCATAAAAGATGCTGAAGAAGATCTGATGGGGGTTGTTTTAATTTTTAGGGATATTAGTGAAAAATACAAAATGAGAGAAAAAATCGCGGAAAGTGAAAAACGCTTTCAAAAAATGCTGGAAGTTATTCCCGATATGATCTCCATCCAGGATAAAGATATGAATATTATTTATAGTAACTGGAAAGAAATCGCTGATGTTCCAGAACACAAAAGGCAATTGCATACCAAATGCTATAAAACCTACCGGGGTTATGAGGAGATTTGCCCTGATTGCCAGGCTATTTCTGTCCTGGAAAATAACCAGCCTTTGCAGAAGGAAATTAAACTTTCCAATGGTGGCTGGTATGATTTAAGGGCGATTCCCATCCAGGAAGACAGCCAGGGTAATGTAGAGCTCTTTGTAGAATGGATTAGAGATATCACCGAGATAAAAGAAAGGGAAGAGAGAATTCGTTATATTTCCTATCATGACAGTTTGACTGATCTTTACAACCGTAATTATATGGAAGAAGCGATTAAAAAAATTGACTCCCGGGATAAATTGCCTGTTGGTGTTATCATGGTTGATATTAATGGTCTTAAGGTTATTAATGAGGCCTATGGGCATGAAAAAGGAGATGAAATATTAACTAAGACAGCTGATATATTGACTTCTTCTATCCGAAATAAAGATATTTTAGCCCGCTGGGCAGGAGATGAGTTTATTATATTGCTGCCACAAACAAAAGAAAAACAAACTAAAGAAGTCATAAACTGCATTAAAAATAAGGTCAATGAGACCCAGATTGAGGATATTCCTTTATCCTTTGGAATTGGAGCTGCCTTAAAAAGAAATCGCCGGCAAAACATTTATGAAGTTATCCATCAGGCAGAGGATAGAGTATATAAAGATAAACTGACTCAGAGCAGGAGCACCAAAAACAAATTGGTCAAAAGCATGTTAAGTACTCTGGGAGCTAAAAGTGATGAAACAAAGGAACATTCAATGCGAATGGCTAAATATAGCATGCAACTGGGAGAAAAAATTAATCTTAGTACTGATCAACTAAATAATTTAACCTTACTGGCTACCTTACATGATATAGGTAAGGTTAATATAGCTGAAGAAGTATTAAACAAGGCAGAAAAATTAACCGATGAAGAATGGGAAAAGATAAAAGAACATCCGGAGAAAGGATATCTGATCGCTTCATCGATTGAAGAATTTGCTCCAATAGCAGAACCTATACTGGCCCATCATGAATACTGGAATGGAGATGGTTACCCTCAGGGTTTAGAAGGTGAGGAAATACCTCTTTTAGCCCGGATTATTAGCATTGTCGATGCCTTTGATGTAATGACTAATGGTCGCCCTTATCAGAAGGCCAAAACCCGGAAAGAAGCCCTGCAGGAAATAAAAGATTGTGCTGGCAGTCAGTTTGATCCGAAACTGGCAGCAAAATTTGTGGAGGTAATTCAAGAATCAGATAGTTAAACCCTACCTTCTTAAGTTTGCACCTTGCTATTCTACCGAAAATTACTTGCATTAATTTAGGCCAATGCTTAAAATAAAGGTACAAGCAAAGTCTTTTTATGGGAGGAGGGATTATTATTAATGATTTTGCCAGTAACAGTGAAGAATTTGCTTCCCAATCTATTTTTTCTTCTTTGCCTGGAGGGGCATTGCTCCTTGATAAAAATTTGGAAATTAAGTTAACCAATAAGAAGTGGAAGGAAAAAATGGCGGAACTGAAACCGGCTTTTACTTCTGCTGGCGAGAATAAAAAATTTTCCAAATTTCTTGTGCAAATTGGCTGTTTTTCTGAAACTGTCAAAAATGTAAAAAAGAAATTGATCAGCATTATTGAGCAGAGAGAGCAGGAATTAAAGGAAGCAGTAGCTTTTCCAGCAGGGAATAAAACCAAAATCTTTGAGTTTACATTTAGCAAATATAAAGATGGAGTATTGATATTGACAGAAGACATAACAGTTCAAGCAGAAAGAAAAAAAGAATTTGAGATGTTAAAATTTTCTGTAGATAATGCTGATATAATGGTTATGAGGGTAACTCCTGCCGGAGAGATTTTATATGCTAATGAGCAGTTGAGCAAAAAGCTGAATTATCCTCCAGAAGAAATGGTTGGTTTAAATGTTAGAAAAATTTTGGCCGAAGATGAATTTATTGATCGGCAAAAATTCTGGCATAAAATAAAGGAGAATAACTCTATCTCCTACGAAAGAAAATTTGTGAGTAAAGAGGGACGAGTTTTTTCTGTCAGCATTGTAAGCCAATTCTTTGAGTATGGAGAAGAAGAGTATGAATTTGTTTTTGCTCAGGATATAACGGCTCAAAAAGAGATGGAAGAGGAGCTAAGAGTACGAGAACAACAGTACCGCAAGATATTTAACACTGCTCCAGTAGGTATGGAGGTAAAAGATTCTAAAGGGATAATAATTGATGTTAATGATAGGTTATGTGAATTAACTGGTTATGATAAAGAAGAACTGGTGGGGGAAAGCCTCTTTGATATTATTGTCCCGAAAGAATTTGAGGATAAGGCCCGGGAGGATTTCAACAAAATTTTGGCCGGTGAAAATTTAGAACAGCTATTACCTTCCAGGAAAAAATCAGGTGAATATTATTTTGTTAATTTAAAAGACACCAGGATTCAATTGCCCGGGGGTGAGTACGGGGTTATAAGTATGAGACTGGATGTAACTGATAGATTAGAGGCGGAAAAGGAGCTGAGGGAAGAGAAGGAAAGATTTCGCTCTTTAGCAGAGACAAGCCCCTTTGGTCTCTGTGTTTACAGGGATAAATTCATTTACGTGAACCAGGCTTTAGTGGAGATGACTGGTTATTCAAAGGAAGAAATTTTAGCCATGAATTTTTGGGAGCTGGTGGCGCCGGAACATCAGGCTTTGGTGAAAAAAAGAGGTTATGCCAGGTTGAAAGGTAAGAAGCCAATCTCTAATTATGAATTTAAATTGCAGCGCAAAGACGGGAAAAAGTTCTGGATATTATTTTCCGGTACTAGAATTGATTATAGGGGGGGACCTGCCGGTCTCGGTACAGTAATAAATATCTCTGAGCGGAAAAAGGCGGAGGACAAGTTAAGATATTTGAGCTACCATGATAGTCTGACTTCTCTTTATAACCGTACTTTTGTGGAAGAAGAGATGGCACGGCTTAACACAGAAAGGCAGCACCCCCTGAGCATTATTTATTGTGATGTAAATGGCCTTAAGATTGTCAATGATACCTATGGTCATAAAACCGGGGATGAATTATTGGAGGAAGTTGCCAGGATCTTAAATAGCGCTATCAGGGATGAAGATCTTCTAGCTCGCTGGGCTGGCGATGAATTTGTGATCTTACTGCCCCAGACTGATTCTGCTCTGGCCCAAAAAATAGCCAATCGAATAGAAGAAGCCTGTCAAAGAGCAAACTTCAAAGATATCCCCATTAGCCTTGGAATTGGTATAGCTACTAAAAAAACTGTAGAAGAAAAATTCCAGGAGGTTTTAAGTAGAGCCGATAAGAAGATGTACGAGAATAAACTCACCAAAGCCAATAGTGCTGAAAATAAACTGGTACAAAATATGATGAATACTCTAGGGGCTAAAAGTGCTGAGACAAAAGAACATGCGATGAGAATGACTCATTTAGCTCATCAATTAGGTGATAAAATAAATCTTTCTAATGAGCAGTTAAATAAACTATCTCTCCTGGCAACTCTCCATGATATTGGTAAAACTACTATTTCAGAGAAAATTTTGACGAAGCCAGGAGACTTATCGGAGGAAGAGTGGCAGATAATAAAGGAACATCCTGAGAGAGGATATAAAATAGCTTCAGCCACAGAAGAATTTGCTCCAATAGCCAAAGCTATTTTACATCACCATGAAAAATGGGACGGTTCAGGTTACCCCGCCGGATTAAAGGGTCGAGAAATACCGCTTTTATCTCGAATTATTGCTATAGTGGATGCCTTTGATGTTATGACCTCCGGCCGGCCCTATAAAAAACCCATGAGTGAAGAAGAAGCCCTGCAGGAAATAGAAGTATGCTCGGGTGATCAGTTTGATCCTGAATTAGCTGAGGAATTTGTAGAGATGATAGTTGGCCAAAAATCAAAAAATATTTCCCTGGATGTAAATTAATTAGATAAATTATTTCTGGGAGGGAGTTAAAATGTACGGTGATCTAAGACTATCTCAAGTCCTGGTGGTTTTATTATTGGCAATGATATTAACTTTAGGCTCGCAGGCAGAGGTCTTAGCAGAAGATATGGAGGAACCAGAAGAATCTGACTACATTTCAGAGTTTTTTGCCGACCGTGATGTTGAAGTATCAACGAAGTTAAATCAAGCTATTAGGGATGCCGTTGAAGATGAAGTATTAAAATCCAGTGAGCTGGCTAAGATGGTGCAGGATCTCTATGTCTCTTATCAACTGGGAATGACAGTAGAAGAAGCTGATTTAATTGCCAGGGCTATTCCTCACTGGGAAAGAATGGATCTTTCTCTTCTGGCAGCTGCCTTTGGCGAAATAGCTGAAGAAGAGGAAGACTTCTTTCGCGATGCTTTAAAACAGATTTTAACAGAAGCGGAAAAAAAGTTGGAAGAAGCCAGTGAATTAGAGGAAGAGAACCAAACATAGACGGGGCTGGCAAACTAGCAGTAAAATATTTAACACCCATACTCCAAGAACTAAAGGTTCAACTTGGTTCTTGGATTTTTTATTTTAGTTATTTTCCTGATTACTTATTTTCTTGATGAACTTTTAGAGTTATTGACTGAAAATTAAAGCAATCCTAGAACAAAGTCGTACAATTAACCTTGCAAAGAAATGGCTTGAATTTTTTCCAAAAAAATATTGAATTATTAACTGGTTTATGATAAATTAAAATTAATTATTACTTAAAAAGTACTAAAATTATTCTTTTTTTAATGCATAAAGTTAAATATTGATGAAAAATTAATTGAAGATTATACTTTCAAAATACTTAAGAGCCTGAAAAATTACTTATAAACTGCATATAAATAGATTTTTTAAACTTAGGACAAATGTAATATTTTTTAATTTTTAAAAAACAAATATTTTGCAATGGAGGTAGGTATTATGACAGAGAAAAAAACAAAGATTAAGAATTTTGAGTTTTCTGATTTAATTACCGGTTATGTGCAAAAGTTTGTTCCAGCAGAAGGGTTTTTTGAACTGAAGACCACTGATGGCCGTCTTTATTCTATCAAGTTTGGTGATAATATTTATGCTCGCATGTTGCGGAACTTAGATGAGCCCTACATGGATTCCACTCAGCAGTTGGAAGACTTATTGCAGCCTGGGCAACTGGTCTTTGTTTATGGCATATTTTATCCCGACCAAGAAGAAGAGTATACCTTTGAGGCTCAGGTTATTGACTTTCCTGGTAAGAATCCGGAAAAATATCGTTTTGAGGAAGCAGATTGGTGGATAAAGCAGGCCGATGAGATTGCCAATTTTTTTGTGCAAGCTCAATTCGGTGCTGAAAAAGAGATTGATTATGAAGAATACCGGACAGCTTTAGCTTTGACAGGGGCCCGTCGCGGTGAGTATCGTCAGGAGACAGATACTATATCTCGCCTGGTTTTTGGTTTTGCTTCAGCTTTTATGTTAACGGGCAAAGATATTTACTTAGAGGCAGCAGAAAAAGGAACTAAATATCTGCAGGAACACATGAAATTTTACGATGTTGATGAAAATATTGTTTATTGGTATCACGGTATCGATGTTACTGATAACCAGGAGCATAAAGTTTTTGCTTCTGAATTTGGTGATGATTATGACGCTATTCCCATGTACGAACAGATTTATGCTCTAGCTGGCCCTACTCAGACCTATCGTATCACCGGTGATCACTCTATCATTAGAGATATAGAGTTGACATTAGATCTTTTTGAAAAATTTTATCATGACGATGAAGAAGGAGGTTACTTTTCCCATATTGATCCGATTATGCTAGATCCCCGCAGTGAGAGCTTAGGTCCTAACCAGGCCCGTAAAAATTGGAATTCTGTTGGCGATCATGCCCCGGCTTACCTTATAAATCTTTGTCTGGCCACAGGGGAAGAAAAATATTTTGACTTTTTAGAGTATACTGCTGATACAATTGTAGAACATTTCCCGGATTATGAGAATAGCCCCTTTGTCCAGGAGAAATTTCACGCTGACTGGAGCCATGATTATAATTGGGGCTGGCAGCAAAACCGAGGAGTGGTGGGGCATAATTTAAAGATTGCCTGGAACTTGATGAGAATTAATAGCTATATACCTAAAGATGAATATGTAGAATTTTCTCGTAAGATTGCTGAAACCATGCCGGAGGTAGGCCTCGATAAGCAGCGTGGTGGCTGGTATGACGTGATGGAAAGAAATTTAGCAGAGGGAGAGAACTTCCACCGTTTTGCCTGGCATGATAGAAAAGCCTGGTGGCAACAGGAGCAGGGCATTTTAGCTTATCAGATTCTTTATGGCACCTTAGGTGAGGAAGAATATCTACGCTTGGCTCGAGAATCAGCGGCTTTTTATAATAATTTCTTCCTGGACCATGACGATGGAGGAGTTTATTTTAATGTGCTTAATAATGGGATACCCTATCTTCTAGGCACAGAAAGATTGAAGGGAAGTCACTCGATGAGTGGCTATCATTCTATTGAGTTAGCTTATTTAGCCGCGATTTATACCAATCTCCTTAATACCGGCAAGCCTTTAGATCTTTATTTCAAACCCAAAGTCGGCGGTTTTAAAGATAATATTTTACGAGTTAAACCCGATATCTTACCAGCAGGTAAAGTGGAAATCACCGAAGTACAGGTTGATGATAAAGAGTGGCAGAGATATAATCCCCAGGAGTTAACAGTAGAAATACCACCAGTTGATTATCGTCCTAAAATAAGGGTCAGATTGGCACCTGTCACAGACTAGATTTGCAACTAAATCAAAGAAGGTAGGTAAGATTATGGAAATAATTTCTGAAGAACAGCAAAATATAAAGGTTATGAAATTAATCGGTGATCTGGATAACAGCACTGCTGACCAGGCCAGGAGCGGTATAATGGCAGAAATCACTGCTAACACTCAAATGGTGTTAGACATGGCAAAATGTCAGTACGTTTCTAGTGCTGGGCTAAGAGTATTGATGATTGTTGCCAAAAAAATCAAGGCAGTTGGAGGACAGGCAGTACTGGCCAATATGGTAGAAGAAGTAGAGGATGTAATGGAAATGACCGGTTTTGGACATATGCTAGAAAGTTTTTCCTCTACAGGTGAAGCTATTGCTTATCTTAAGGAGGAGGGGGGAGAGTAAAGCATGGAAAGAGTTGATACCTATCCTACTCATGAACATCAGGGGATTAAATTTCGCCGTGGCCAACCTCTACCCTTTGGAGCTTCCATTGTACCAGGAGGAGTTAATTTTTCCGTCTTTTCTAAACATGCCACTGATTGCGTACTGGTGCTCTTTAATAGACATGAAGATGAACCCTTTGCGGAGATTCCTTTTCCCGATGAATTCAGAATCGGCAATGTTTTTACTATGATAGTCTTCGATCTTGACTATGAAAATTTAGAGTATGGTTATAAAATGGATGGCCCTTATGAACCAGAAGAAGGTCATCGTTTTGATTCCCAAAAAATCCTCCTGGACCCCTACGCTAAAGCGGTATCGGGACGAGAAATCTGGGGAGAATTGCCGGATTGGAATAAACCTTTTCAGCATCGCTCCAGAGTTATTTTTGATGATTTTGACTGGGAAGGCGATAAACCATTGGAAAAGAACATGGAAGATTTAATTATCTATGAAGCCCATGTTCGAAGTCTGACTCGCCACGAGTCAGCAGAGGTAAAATACCCCGGCACTTTTGCTGCCATCAGAGAAAAGATTCCCTACCTTAAAGAATTAGGGATTAATTGTTTAGAATTATTGCCAGTTTTTGAATTTGATGAATTTGAAAACTCCAGAATCAATGAGGATACTGGGGAGAGACTATATAATTATTGGGGCTACAGTGCAGTAAACTTTTTTGCCCCTAAAGCAGGCTTTGCTGCTACCGGTCAATTTGGTATGGAAGTCGATGAATTAAAAAACCTGGTCAAGGAACTGCATAAAAATGACATTGAAGTGATTTTAGATGTGGTCTTTAACCATACCGCTGAAGGTAATGAAAAAGGCCCCTATATCTCCTATCGTGGTGTCGACAACAAGACCTACTATCTTCTGACCCCAGAAGGGTATTATTATAATTTTAGTGGCTGTGGTAATACTCTTAATTGTAATAATCCTGTGGTTAGAAATATGATCCTGGACTGTCTGAGATATTGGGCCTCTGAATATCATATCGATGGATTTAGATTTGACCTGGCTTCAATTTTAGCCAGAGATCAAGAGGGAAGACCAATGGCTAACCCGCCTCTGCTGGAAACTCTAGCTCATGACCCTATATTAGGTAAATGCAAGTTAATAGCAGAGGCCTGGGATGCTGGTGGATTATATCAGGTTGGCTCCTTTCCAGACTGGGGACGCTGGGCAGAATGGAATGGCGAATACCGGGATGATGTAAGAAGTTTTATTAAAGGAGAAGGTGAAGTGGTGGGGTCTATAACCCAAAGAATCCAGGGCTCGCCAGATCTTTATGCCCAAAGAGGTCCAACGGCTTCTATTAATTTTGTTACCTGCCATGATGGTTTTACCTTGAATGATCTAGTCTCTTATAATGACAAACATAATGAAGCCAATGGCGAAAATAACCGCGATGGAACTGACAATAATAATAGCTGGAATTGTGGGGTGGAAGGCCCAACCAACGACCCTGCTATTAAGCATCTGCGCAAAAAACAGATGAAAAATGCCCTTACAATCCTGTTGCTCAGTCGAGGTGTGCCCATGTTTTTAGCCGGAGATGAATTTGCCAATACTCAATATGGCAATAACAATGCTTACTGTCAGGATAATGAAATTTCCTGGTTGGACTGGAATCTGCTAGAGGAAAATAAGGGGCTTTTTCGCTATTGCAAAAATCTCCTTAGTTTCAGAAAAAATCATCCAGTTTTAACTTCGGACTCTTTTACTTCCGGCACTAATGCCACTGGTTATCCAGAGATTTCTTTTCATGGTTTAGAACCCTGGCAGGCTGATTTTAGCTGTAATTTAACTTTAGGAGTTTTGTTTGCTGCTCCAGCAGAGAAATATCAACTATCAGCCGATGAATTTATTTATCTGGCCTTAAATATGCACTGGGAAGGACATGATTTTTACTTGCCAGAAATACCTCTAGATCATAATTGGCAGGTAGTGGCCAATACAGAACTAGCAACTCCAGAAGACATCTGGCCAGCAGGAGAAGAAAAGAAACTAGAAAACCAGGATCAGATTTATTTGAGTCCTCGTTCGGCAGTAATTCTTTTAGGTAGCAAATAAAATTATGCAAAAATAGCTAGAGGAAGGTGATAGTTAATGGAGGCTAAATTGGAGTATAATATAAAGGAAAATCAGGGAGAAGTGGAAATTGAATTGGCAGGTTCTTTAGATGCTACTAATGCTAGCAAACTACTTGAGGAGTTGAAAAAGCTGCAGGATAAAGATATTAAGAGCATTATCTTTTCAGTGGCTGATCTTGAATACATCGCCAGCGCCGGACTGCGAGTAATTATTTTCACCAAGCAGAAAATAGGCCGAGATGCTAGCATGAAGCTAATTTCTCCCCAGGATGAGGTTAAAGATGTAATTAGAATGAGTGGGCTAGATAATTTTCTTGAAATTGAAGAATAAGAAAATACAAGCCGATCAGGCACTAAAGGATGATTAAAGATGGCCAAAGTAAAGTTTATAGCTCAACAGGAAAACCTTGCTGAGATGCTGGAATTTGTCTTGCAGGGGATAAAGGAGATAAACCCTGAAAATGAAGGCAAATTATTGAGCAAAGTAAGACTGGCCTGTGAAGAGGCATTAGTAAATATAATTAATTATGCCTATGAGGATGGAGAGGGGGAGGTGGAAATAGAGTATAATTATAGTAAAAAAGAGAATCTTTTTATAATAAAGCTTATAGACCAGGGAATTCCCTTTAATCCCTTAGCCAAAGAAGACCCTGATATTGACCTGCCGATGGAGGATAGGGAAATTGGAGGATTGGGAATTTTGATGATAAAAAATTCCATGGATGAAGTTGTTTACCGGAGAGAAGAAGGGAAAAATATTTTGCAATTGAGCAAGAAAATTGCTCCGGACCAAAACACAAATCTGGAGGGGAAGAGCAATTAAGCAGGCTAAGCAGTCAATTATGGATAAATTCAATATAACTGACAGAAAAAACTGGCAGCATCAGATCTTATTTTTGTCCTATCTCTTATCACTTGTAAGTGCTGCTATTATTTACTTTACCGGTGGGACCCATCGAGTCTATCCCCAGCTAATGTATTTTCCTATAACATTAGCGGCGGTTACCAATAGCAAAAAACAGGCTTTATTACAGGCCCTGGTCAGTGGAATTTTGATTGGCCCCTTTATGCCCTTAAATGTGGAAACAGGTGTTATGCAATCGCCGCAAAATTGGCTCATCAGAACACTTATTTTTATAGCGGTAGCCCTGGTAATAAGTTCTTTTGTGGATTATTATCTGCAGGAACATAAGCATAAAGAGAGAATAAAGAGTGAATTAAAAGTAGCTAACAAAATTCAAGCCAGTATGCTGCCTAGAATTTTCCCGCCTTTCCCCAACAGGGATGAATTTGATATCTATGCCAGCATGACTCCCGCTAAAGAAGTGGGGGGAGATTTCTATGACTTTTATATGCTTGAAGATGACAAAGTGGCTATTGTAATTGGCGATGTTTCTGGCAAAGGGGTACCAGCCGCCTTATTTATGGTAATCACTAAGACCTTGATTAAAAATGAAGCTCAGCGTAATATACCTCCAGAAGAAATTTTTTATAATGTCAATAATGCTCTCTGCCGCGATAATGAAGAACTGCTCTTTGTGACAGCCTTTTTAGGTATACTGGATTTGAAAAAAGGCAAGCTGGAGTATGTTAATGCAGGTCATAATCCACCTCTTGTCAGATTGCAGGAGAAAGAGGAGGAATTTGAATTTTTAGAGTTAGAAAGTGGTTTTGTTTTAGGGGGCATGGCTGATTTTCCTTACCAGAGAGAAGAAATTTCTTTTCAACCTGGCGATATGATTTATATTTATACCGATGGCATCACTGAGGCTATGAATGCTGAAAGGGAGCAGTTCTCAGAACAGAGGTTGTTGGACACCCTGAGTAAGTTAAACTCACCGGATTTACAGGTCGCGGAGATTGAACATAAAATAAAGCTAGAGGTTAATGGTTTCACCGGTGAAGAACCGCAATATGATGATTACACAATGGTTATTTTACATCTTAGAGAAAAAACAGCTGAAAATATTGGAAAGGTAGGGAGCTAACATGAAAACCAAAATAGGAATATTACTGGAAAATCGCTTTATTGACCAGGAGATAATTTATTATCAACATCGTTTTCCTGAAGCTGGTTATGAAGTGGATTTTTTAACTCGACTCTGGGGACAACCTAGCCTGGAGTTTACGGGATTAGAGCTGGAGATGAAAATTACAGTGAATAAAAGTTTTACTGAGTTATCTGCTGATTCCTGGCAGGATTATGGAGCCCTGATAGTGCCGGCTGGTTATGTAGCCGATTATTTATTGTATGCTGAAGAGGCTAGAGAGTTGTCGCCGGCTGTGAAGCTGCTCCAGGAAATCATGGCTGACAAGTCAATAATCAAGGGTTTTATCTGTCATGCTCTCTGGTTAGCTGGACCATTACCGGAGGTATTTTCCGGGCGGAAAGTAACCTGCCATAACAATATTATCTCTCATGTAGAAAATATGGGCGCTAATTATATAAATCAGGATATAGTAGTAGATGATGATTTAGTAACAGCTAGAGATGGGGGGCTTTTTGCAGAATTTGCAGGAGAAATTATTGAACAGGTGGAGAAAAAATAAATGAGGTGGAGATACCCATGCCAGTTATAACTATCCAGTGCCTGGAACTAACAAAAGAACAAAAGGAAAAATTAGCAGACAGGATAATCACTGCTTTTGCAGAAGAGACCATTGTTTCTGCTGATAAAGTCTATCTATTTTTTGACAACTATCGACCTGAAGATGCAGCCTGTGACAAGAAATTGTTTTCTGAAAAGTATCCAAATTACTATGATATGTTCCCCGATAAAGAATGAGAGTAGAAGATAAAGGAGGTGGGAAATTCAGTGTATGAGGACAGAATCATTTATGACCAGGACCAGACCAAAGAGCAATTTACAGCTGGCATTTTATTACAGAGTTTAGGCCAGGGAGAAGAGATGAGTGTTTTACACTGGGATTTAGAGGATGGTAGTGTAGTTGATTGGCATGAGCATAGCAATGAGCAGTTTGGTTATGTGATTGCTGGCGGATTTAAAGTCTGTTTAGGAGACGAGGAGTATGAGCTGAAGGCTGGTGATGCTTACTATGTTCCAGCTGATGTTCAACATAAATTTGTCGCCCGAGGTGCTACTGAAGCTATTGATGTCTTTAGTCCTCCCCGGGAAAACTTACCTGAGGCCTAAAACCTAGGCTCTTATCGACAAAATAATTAAACTAGGAGGAAATAAGATGAAAAAAGTACTGGTTTGTGCTTCGAATTATGGATTTTGGGGTGAAGAGTTGCAGGCCCCCTGGGATGCCCTCAATGAAGCTGGTTTTGACGTGACTCTAGCAACTCCGCAGGGAAAGAAGCCGCTGCCTTTAGAAGTAAGTGTTGATTCTGACTTTGTTGACCCCATAATAGATGCTAAACCCAATCCCCCTGAAGTATGCCAGCGTGTTAAAGAAATGGTGGATAATGGCGAGTTAGACGATGCTATTAGCTTTAAAGAAGCTGACATGGCAGATTATGATGCTATTGCTATGGCCGGTGGACTGGGAGCTATGCTTGACATGGCTAACGATTATAATCTTCATCAGCTGGTCTTAGATGCCTATCGCTCAGATAAATTAATTGGCGCTATCTGTTATGCTGTTGCTGTCCTGGTCTTTTTACGGGAGCCAAAGCTTGATTATAAAAGTGTTATTTATGGCAAACAGATAACAGCCCATCCTCGAGCCTGGGATTTTTATGGTCCTGATTATGCTTTTACCTATGATCTTTATGGGGCAACTGAAGATAACGCTGGTACTGATGTTGTTACGCCAGGCTTTCTGCACCCTTTAGAAGATATTGTAAGAGATGCCGTGGGGCCTAAAGGAGCTTGCATTGCCAGAATTGATGCTAATCGTGAGGACCCTGAAGTTCATTGTGATTGGCCCTTTGTTACTGGAACTTCGGTGGAATCCTCCATTGCTTATGGAGAACTACTGGTGGAAGTTCTCAAAAACCCAGAGAAATATCGCAAATAACAGGCAATTATAATCTTCAGGATTAGAATTAAGTGAGAAATTTTATTGTTAAAAACAACCGGCCAGTAAATATTCTTTGCTGGTCGGTTACCAGACTTTTTATAAGGGATGTGACTATAAGATGAACATAGCAGAAGCAATCATTAAAAACCTGGAAAATATAGGAGTGAAAACAGTCTTTGGAGGTTCAGGCCAATCGGATGCTGAGCTGCTCTTTGCTCTGGATAAAACCGATATTGAAGTAATTTTAATTAGGCATGAGCAGGCAGCTTCTTTCATGGCCTGTGGTTATGGCATGTTTGACTCAGACAATTTAGGAGTCTGTTTTTCCACCGCTGGCCCTGGAGTCATAAACATGATTTCTGGTTTAGCAGTGGCCTACTCTGACTCTTTGCCAGTTCTTTCTATAACACCCTATACTCCGCCTGAATATCGCGGTCGAGGAGACTTAGGAGAAACTTCGGGATATTATCGCACCCCGGATTCCCAGAAAATGCTGGAAGCGACTACCAAGAAATCTTTTATTTTAGAGAGACCTGAAGATACCTGTGATATTTTAGAGGAGGCAATAAATTTAGCCTTTGCCGAACGTCCAGGACCAGTAAATCTCCATGTGGGATACAACCTAATGAAAGAGGAGGTTCCAAACTACCGGGATATCGAAATAGTGCGAAAACCAGTCTTAGCCTCGACAGATGAATTAGATGAATTCGCCAAAGCTTTAGGAAAAGAACTGAAGCAGGACCGGGATGTAATTGCTCTATTGGGCTATGGTTGTGTTAGAAGTGGAGCTGAAACGGAGCTTAAAGATCTTCTTGAGACCTATCAGATACCTTTTGTGACCACCATGGATGGTAAAGGAGTCCTCTCAGAGGGGCATCCCTTAGCCTTGGGTACTATAGGAGTATCTGGGGATCAGGGAGCCAAAAAAGCCTTTAAAGACGCCGAGGCAGTTTTGGCTGTAGGTAATTCCTTTGCTAAATGGTCGGCCTGGAAATTTGCTGAGGGACTTTTTGCCGATAAAAACTTATTTCATATCAATATAGCTGAAAAAGAACTTGGAAAGAACTATCAACCAGATTATGCTCTGCAGTCTGATGCTAAGCCAGCTGTAGAAGAGCTTTTAAAAAGGCTGTCAAAGGAAGACATTGAAGTTAGAGATAATAAAGAGCTTCCTCAGGACCGCTATTACAACCGGGAGATCAACTATCAGGGTGATTTAATCCATCCCGGCGAATTAGTTTTAGAGATCAGCCATAATCTACCAGAGGATTCTATTATTCTAGGTGATGCTGGCGGTCATATGCTCTGGCTACATTCCTATCTAAACTTAACCAAAGGCCAGAATTACCATAATCCTGGCAGTTTTGGTCCGATGGCCTTTAGTGTTAATGGAGCTTTAGGCATTAAAAAAGCCTGCCCAGAAAGACCGGTGATAGTAGGTTGTGGAGATGGTGGTTATCAAATGTCGGGATTTGAGTTTATGACAGCAGTGGAAAATGAAATCCCCGTCATCTGGATAATATTCAACAACGGTGAGTTTAATGTCATTAAAATGTTCCACCTCCGTTTCAAAGAAACTGAAGTATATAATCACTTTGCCAATCCTGATTTTTCAGAATATGCTAAAGTCTGTGGAGGAAGAGGCTATAAAATTAGAAAGTTAGCTGATTTTGCTCCTGCCTTTAAGGAAGCCTTAGCAGCAGGTGAACCTGCTATAATAGATGTCAAGGTAGACCCTGATGTATACCCGCCTTTCTATCTTTATGATGAAGAAGAGGAGTAAAGAAGTTAAGGAGGAGTAAATAATGAAGAAATTATTGGCTACAATCTTCTCCGTCTTAGGAATTGTAGCTGTATATAATGGCGCTACCAGTGGCCGGCTGTGGCTCGGCCCGCTGGTAGTACTTATAATAGCCGTAATCAGATTTTTTTTAGAGGAAGAAGGAGTTATACTCTGGCAGAAGGCACTGATGGTGGCAGCCCTGGGAGTAATTATAGAATCAATACTCATTGCAGCAGGAATCTATACCCCTGTGGAAGAAGCGAGAATAATCATGCCCTGGCCTCTTTTGCCAGAATGGATTTTAATCCTCTGGTTGAATTTTGGTCTGGTGATAGATGATTTTAGAATGATAACCCGTGGTAAATTGCTTATCAGCAGCGCCATGTCCTTTATCTTCGCCATATTAATTTTTCTAAAATCCAGCTATTTTAACTTGCTGGTTATAGAATTTCATGTCTTCAGCCTGTTGATTATTGGTTTTTTCTGGATATTAGGGATTGCTTTAATGCTAAAGTTTGCTCAGCGTATTGAAGCCAGGGCAATATAATCATCTTTTTAGAGGTGAAAGAGATGTTGAGAATTAAAGAAAACAAAAGAAGATTTTGTTTATCATTATTAATAATAGCCCTGTTGATAGCTTTACAGATTGCTTCAGTTTCTTCTCTAACTCTGGCTAATGCCGAATACCCGGCAGATATACAGCGCATCTTCGACCGGGGAGAACTTATAGTGGGAGTGTATGCAGGTGAGAGGCCGCCTTTTTTCATGGAAGATGAGGAAGGTGAGCTTTATGGACTTGATGTGGAGATAGCCGAGGGTATAGCCGCTGAGCTAGATGTTGAACTAAATTTTAATCGGGAAGCGGAGAGTTTTGCTGAGCTTTATGAGCTAGTTAGAGATCAGGAAGTAGATATGGTGCTGTCGAAATTCAGTAAAACTTCAGAGAGACTAAGGGCTATCAAATTTACTGAGCCTTATATTGTCTTTCGCTGGGCAGTCTTACTTAACTCCGAATATGCCACTCAACAGGGGATTGTAGAATACCCCATGGATCATTTGCGCGAAGATGATTACCTGGAGATTGGCGTGGTAGGGGGTACCTCCTGGGAAGAGTTTGCTGTAGAGCTCTTTGGTGAGGAGAAGATTGTTGGTTTAAGAGATTGGCAGGAAGTAATCGCTGCTTTATCAGCAGGTGACATAGTGGCTGCTCTTTATGATGAAAACGAGGTCATAAGGTCAATTTATCAGAATCCTGATATAGCTCTTTTTGCTAATACCTATGTTCTAGAGGATAGAGAAGATAAGATAGCTATTGGTCTGCCGCGAGAAAGTCAACAATTACAGGCCTGGTTGGACTATTACCTGGCAAGTAACAATCTATTCTACACAGTTTCTGATTTATTAGATAAGTACCCGGAAATATATGAGTAAAAGATTTTGAGGAAGTGATTAATAAAATGAAGGATAAACTGGAGATTTTATTGTCTCCCTGGGCTGTTATTTTGGGAATGGTAGCCGGGATAATAATTGGCCTAAATTTTACCGGTATCGTTCCTTATTTAGAGCCAGTGGGAGATATTTATCTTTCTCTATTAATGATGTGTGTTATTCCCATTCTAGCTTCAGCAGTTGTTACCAGTATTGGCAAACTGGTTAACTCTGAGCATAAAGGTGGTTATTTAAAAAAATTAATATCTGTCTTTGTGGTGCTGCTCCTGGCAGTGTCCCTTTTTAGTGTTATAGCTGGACTGGGCTTTGGTTTGCTGGTGGAGATTGATAGCGACACTCAGAGAGCTATAGGAGAGATAACTATTGAAAGTGGAGAAAGTGGTCAAGACGATGTATTGGTTCCTGGAACGACGGTAAGAGAGATTAATTCTTTAGATGGTGACCTAGGTAGAAGAGATGATTTTAGCCTGATTGATTTTTTAGTAAATATAATTCCGGAAAACATCTTTACAGCTCTGGCCAATGATGAAAATTTGCAGGTTATTTTCTTTTTTACCCTTTTTGGTTTGATGTTAAAATTCACCTCTAAAGAGGCCACTATGACCATAATCGCTTTTTTTGATGGGGTTTTTGAAGCTTTTCAAAAACTCATCAAATTAACGATGTATTTTCTGCCTCTGGGTTTGGCAGCTCTGGTAGCAACTCAGTTTGTTCAGATTGGCTTTGGGGCTTTAATTTCTCTCTTGAAATTTATTTTCTTAATTTATTTTGCTGCCCTTTTTATCTTTCTGGCTATTACTATTATCATCTGGAAAAGGGGTTCTAAAAGTTATCTTCAGCAGTTAAAGGCCATGGGAGAAACCTTGATGATCTGTCTGGGTACGAGAAATAGTTTTGCCGCCATCCCCTCAGCCATAACTGCTTTAAGTGAGGAATTGGATTTTGATACTTCTGGAGTCAACCTCTCTGTACCTTTAGGAGTATCTATCTGTCGCTTTGGCAATGTCATGGTCTTTTCTTTAGGAGCAATTTTTGCCACTCAATTATATGGAATTAGTTTAGGGCTCGAACAGCTTTTAATCGTTATAATAGTATCAGTCCTGGCCGGAATGGCCACTTCAGGAGCTCCAGGTCTAATTGCCAGAACCATGATAGGAATGGTCTTGACCCCTTTAGGAGTACCGGCAGCAGCTATTATTGCTCTTTTATTAGCAATCGACCCTGTTATAGACCCGATAACAACTGTAGTCAATGTATATCCTAACCTGGGGGCAGCTGCTATCATTGCCAGTGAAAAGGAAGAGTGATAATGAAGATATTGAGGATGGGATATTTATGAACTTGATAGTTGGCAGAATTGGATGTTATTTATGAGATTTATAAAAAAACTTTTTATTGGTCCTGGAATGGAAAATGAAGATTTTGCTGATATTTATTTTTCCGAAAATGAACTTAAAAACGAATTTGAGGCTGTCTGGAATGATGAATTAAAACCTTCTTTTGGTATTGAAAGATTGCTGAGGTTGTTTTTAGTATTGACTCAGTGTATTTATCCGACTATATTGATTAAAGGCTTCGTCAAACGATTATCTTACCCCCTGCAGCGATTAACTCTAGATCTATATGTCTTATTCAAGTTTTTTTGGCTCACTTTGCTTCTTTTAACTGGTGGATATGACAATTTATTATTAGTCATTATCACTATCTATCTTTTATCAGAGACAGTTGTCTATATCCTAAATATGATAGTCCTGGCTGATATATTTTCCCACACCGTTAGCTTCAGTCGTTCCATGATTATGCTGTTATTTAATTATTTGCAGATCTCCTTTTGTTTTGCTATCGTTTATTTGAAATTTGAACTTGTGGTCGGCATAGAGGAGCCCCTGGCAGCTGTTTACTATAGTTTGGTTACCATGACTACTCTCGGTTATGGAGAATTTTATCCTCGTTCAGGAGCTGGCCAGCTGGTTGTAATAATCCAGATGATAATTTTTAGTTTGTTTATCATGATTTTTCTCAATTACTTCATCAATAAAAATGACTAAAACTTTCTGAGGAGGTAAAATAGATGTTTGATATTAATAGTGCATCCAGAGAAGAACTGGCTCAAATTACTGGTATTGGAGAAGATATCGCTGATAAAATTGTGGAATATCGCCGGGAAAAAAATGGTTTCCAAAAATTAAAGGAGTTAAAATGTGTGGCCGGGATTGGAGAAAAAAAGTTTTCCCGCATCAGCTCTGAACTCACTGTTACTGTAGACCAGGAAAATCAGGAAAAAAACCGGGTATTGATAGAATTTGACCCCGCTGATGTAGGTGGAGTCGAACCAGAGGAAGTCCACTTAGTTGGCACTATGAATAACTGGAATCCCAGGGATAAAACCTATCCCTTGCAAAAAAATGAGGAGGGCATCTGGTGTAATATATTTCATTTTCCTCCAGGCACAGAATATAAAATAATGTGGGACTCAGCAAGCTGGGAAGAAGACAAATACATGGGTTTTTATGGAGAAAACTTCATGGTAGAGTAAACTTTTCTTTTACATTGGAACTTACCAAAAAGAATTATTAAAATTGACTATTTTTTAATTAAACAAGATCTAAGAAAAGGGATGTGGTTAATATTTTTCTAAAGGCAGATAAAATGGTGGGGTTTTTATTGATAATGCTTTTGTTAGGGGGGATTTTTTTAGGAGGATGGATTTCAGGGGTTGAAGTGGTTATAGCTGAAAATGTTGGAGTAGAAAAAGATAGCAACTTAAACTACGGTAATCTCAATGATGAATTGCTGCGCTCCCATGAAGAGATGATCCTCATTGAAAGAGGAGAGAAAGCTGGCCATTATGTAGTGGAGGATTTTTATCTTAGCAAATATCCTGTAACAGTGGGAGAATTTATTGAACTAATGGGTTTTAATCCCTCCTTTTTGCCAGGGGAAGTAGATGATTTTAGAGAAAAATTTGCTGAATATGCCCACCATCCCATTGAACATGTTACCTGGTATGATGCTGTGAAATTTGCCAACAAATTGAGTGAACAGCAGGGTTTAGAGCCCTATTACAACATAACGGAGATTGAAAGAATCGGTGAGCCTGAGAATGAAGCTGAAAAGGAGCAGACAATAATAGCAGCTGAAGTGAGCAAAAATGAGGCAGCAGCGGGCTATCGCCTGCCGACTCTAACAGAGCATATTTATGCCGCAGCAGGAGGGAGGAAGGGCCAGGCCACGCTTTTCCCTGGCAGTAATGACCCTGATGAAGTGGCCTGGCAGATGACCTCCGTCACTGAAGATTTAACTCAGCCAGTGGGGACAAAAGCAGCTAATGAGTTAGGTTTATATGATATGGGAGGTAATGTTTTTAACTGGACTGATACAGCCGATGGGCCCCGCAAAATGGCTCGCGGTGGCGGATACATATTTTTTGCTGATTTGATAGAAGTAGATAACCCCGGTATCAGCCACCGCCCAGAAACTTTAAATTCTAGAATCGGTTTTAGGCTGGCTAAAAATAATCCTGAAGCTAAAGAAAATGAAATTGAGCAGAATAATCCCAGTGATGAAGAGGAATATCCGCTAGAAAAAGTTGATCTTCTCCGCTCCCATGAAGAGATGGTCCTGGTCGAAGCAGGGAGTAAGGCCGATATCAGCATAGAGGAGGATTTTTATCTTAGCAAATATCCTGTGACAGTAGGAGAATTTATTGAACTAATGGGTTTTAATCCCTCCTTTTTGCCAGGAGCAGTGGATGATTTTAGAGAAAACTTTGCTGAATATGTCTATCATCCCATTGACCATGTCACCTGGTATGATGCCGTGAAATTTGCCAATGAATTAAGCAGAGAGCAGGGTTTCACCCCCTATTATAATATCGAAGTCAAAGAGCGGGCAGCGGAGCCCATTGATTTTGGGGGTACAGAGGATAATATAGTAGCTGCTGAGGTCACAGTCAACCCGGCAGGTGATGGCTTTAGATTACCCACGGTAGAGGAGCATATGTATGCGGCCGCTGGAGGTGAAGAGGGTAAGCCCACCATCTATGCCGGCAGTAATGACCCAGAAAAAGTTGCTCACTTCGACCTTATGCCCTGGTTCCAGGGAGAAGAGGGGTCAATAACTTTTCCAGTGGGAGAAAAAGAAGCCAATGAACTAGGGCTTTATGATATGTCAGGCAATGTTCATGAATGGACAGAGGGAGATTATGGCTATTATCGTACCAGCCCCGAAAAAAGCCAATATCCCTTTTATACTGCAGATGATAATTTGAGAAGTTATATGCGCGGCGGCAGTTTTATGGTCTCGGTAGATTTCTGTGAAGTTGATAATATAGGTGTAGAAAGGAGAAAGTTCACCTATCGTCATTATCTGGGTTTCCGGCTGGCTCGTTAATTTAAAACTCTAAAATAGCTGATTTTAATTGACTAATTCAGTAATATTTTATATAATTTTAATAACTTAGTTTATTAGTTTTCATTATTAGTAATTATGATTAAGAGGTGAAATTTTGCAGACTTTCAATACCTATTATCAAAGTCAGGAAGAACTAGCAGGGTTTATAAATGATAAACAGATTGCTGGCGATAATATTTTAGTCCAGGTTTTTGCTGGAGTCTGTCAGCGGGATTATTTGCAGAGAGTGATAGATGAAATTAAGGCTTTATTACCTCAGGCAGAAATCTTAGGCACAACTACAGCAGGTGAGATATTACAGGGAGAGATTAGCGAGAATAAGATAGCTATTTCTTTTTCTATTTTTTCTGAAAGCAAAATTACTGGAACTGCAGTACCCTATCAGGGCGAAGATAGTTATACCATTGGTAAGAAAATAGGGGAAGAGATAATAACAGATGATACCAAGGCGGTAATTTTATTTACCGACTGGGCTAATATTCAGGATGATATTATGACCGGAATTAAAACCATGGCTGATCAAGAAGTTATAATAGCCGGTGGTAAAGCCGGTGATAATTTTGATTTTACCTTTGAAAATAGCTTTATATTTTATAATGATAAACTTATGAACCAGGGGGCAGTAGCAGTAGGATTGGCTGGAAAGTCTCTTCGAGCTTACTCAGATTATAATCTGGGCTGGCAGAAAATTGGCAAAAAACTGGAGATAACTTCAAGTGAAGAAAATAGAGTCTATGAAATTTCTGGTGATTCAGCCTATGATATCTATGCTCGCTATCTAGGAGAGGATATTGCCCGGGGGTTACCACAGACGGCAGGACCGGAGTTTCCCCTTTTACTGGCAGAAAAAGAGGTGATGGTGGCCCGGGGGGCAGTGGTGCGGCATGATGATGGTTCTTTGAGTTTTGGAGGCAAAGTACCTGAAGGAGCTGAAGCATATTTAAGTTATGGTCATATTGATAACATAGTAAAAAAGAATATTGAACTATTGAACCGCCTGGCTGATCAATTCAAACCAGAAGGTCTTTTTCTTTACTCCTGTTCAATTAGGAAGACTGCTTTACAGGAGAACTTATCTAAAGAATTGGGGCTTTTTAAAGATTTAGCTCCTTCTGCTGGATATTTTACCTATGGTGAGTATTATACTCAGGGTGATAGAGGTTTTTTGTTGAATATAACCCTGACTGTTCTGGCTTTAACGGAGGGAGAGGAAGGATTTTCTCAGGATTTCAAAAATGAAAAACAGGACAGTTTAAAGGACCGTCAGGCTAATACTATCATGGCTTTAACCAAGATGGCCAATACAGTGACTGAAGAGCTTTCTCAGGCCAAGGAAAAAGCAGAAAAAGCCGATAAGGCTAAAACTAATTTTTTAGCCAATATGAGTCATGAAATTCGTACCCCGATGAATTCTATTGTTGGTTTAAGTGACCTCTGCTTAGAGACTGATTTAAATGAAAAGCAGCAGGGTTATCTGGAGAAAATCAAGGCTTCCAGTCAATACTTACTTACAATTATCAATGATATTTTAGATATTTCTAAAATAGAGAAAGGCAAATTAAAATTAGAAGAAGAGCCCTTTGATTTAGATGAAGTTTTAAATCAAGTCTGGTTAATAGTAGCTGAAGAGGCTCGCCAGAAAGAATTAGAGGTTCTCTTTTCCCGGGCTCCAGAGATACCTTATAAGCTAATTGGTGATGCCACCCGTTTGAATCAGGTACTGACCAATTTGACAAAAAATGCAATTAAGTTTACCTCCTCAGGTGAAGTTATCATACATGTTGAAGAGGTAGCTCGAGATGCAGAGAAGGTCAGATATCAATTTGCAGTGGAAGACACTGGTATAGGCATATCTGTAAACCAGCAGCAAAATCTCTTTCGGCGTTTCACTCAGGCTGACTCCTCCACCACTCGTCAATACGGTGGTACAGGATTGGGGCTGGCGATATCTAAAGAACTTGTGGAAATGATGCAGGGAGATATCTGGGTAGAAAGCGAAGTAGGGGAAGGTAGCACTTTTTACTTTACCGCTGAATTTGGTCTGGCCGAAGAAACTGCTAAAACCTATCAGGCAGTTAGCGACCTGGCAGGTTTACCGGTATTGGTTGCCGATGATAACCCAACGGCCCGGCAGATTCTTCGGCAATATTTAGAATACTTTTCTTTTATACCGACTTTAGTTGAAAATGGAGAAGAAGCTTTAGAGGAGCTTGAAGCGGAGCTTGAAGCTGACGAGTCTAAATATAAACTGGTGATGCTGGATTGGAATATGCCTGGTCTCAATGGTTTAGAAGTAGCTGAAAAGATTAAGGCTAACCCTCGTTTCTCTCAAGATTTAAAATTCGTATTAATATCAGCCTATTCCCGAGAAGAGATTATGGATAAACCAGGTTTTCAGAATATCTCTGCTTTTCTTACCAAGCCGACCAATCCCTCTAATTTATTAGACTCCATAATGAATGCAATGGATGAAAGTCCCAGCACTTTATTGAAAAAATCCCAGCAGGAGCAGCAAGAGCAGGACCCTCTGTCCCTGGCAGGTACCAAAATTTTATTGGTGGAGGATAACCGTATCAATCGGGAATTAGCCCGAGAAATTCTTGCAACAAACGGTTTGTCGGTAGATACTGCAGCCAATGGCCAAAAAGCCTTAGATAGATTAAAACAAAGAGAATATGATTGTGTTTTAATGGACGTCCAGATGCCTGAAATAGATGGTTATACAGCCACTAAAAAAATTAGAGCAGAATTGGGGCTCAATGATTTGCCAGTTTTGGCTTTAACAGCTAATGTGTTAGAAGAAGACCGGGAAAAAGCAGCTGAAGTCGGCATGGATGGCCACATTGCTAAACCCATCGATGTAGAAGAAATGTTAAAGACAATAAAAAGGGTAGTTACTTCCAATACCAGTTTTAAGTCTCAGGCAATAGATGAATCTTCCTGTGATCAAGGGTCCTCTTCCTCACTGCAGCCCCAAGCTCTACAGTCCCAAAAGGTAGCAAAGCAGGTGGAGGATAGTCTAGCTCAAATATCTTCTCTTGAAGCAAAAAAAGGACTCAAGAGACTAGAGGGCGACTGGAGTCTTTATCTGAAACTACTGGAAAGTTTTGCAGATAAGCAAAGCTCAAATAAAGAAAAACTATTAAGAGCTATGGTAGAGAAAGATAAGGCTGAGTTAAGAGAATTGACCCATGAATTAAAGGGCACTGCAGCTAATTTAGGTGCTCAAGAATTATCGAAACTGGCAGGTAGAATAGAAAATAATTTAGAATCCAGTTCATCAATGCCTGTGTCTTTAGTTAAAGACCTTTATAAAGAGTTGACAGTCTTAGTTGCCGAGATTGAAGACTTAGAAGTAGAAGCGGTTAAACCTCAAAGAGAAGAAACAAGCCTCACTGACTTAACCCAAAAAGAAGCCCAAGAGTTGTTAGCAGAATTAAGGAAATTGGAAAAAATGGTGAAAAATTTTGATTCTGAAGCAGTGGATCTGGCTCGGGAGATTGCTGAAAAAACCTGGCCAAAAGAGTTAGAATCTCAGATAAATGCTATAGTAAGTAAATTGGCTAACTTTTCTTTTGCTGAAGCTCAGCAATTACTAAGAGAGCTCAAGGAAGTTTTGGAGGTAGACTAATATGAACTTTTTTAAAAATGTCAGAGAATTTGCTGATGATGAGCAGAAAAACATTCTGGCCGTCGATGATTCCCCTGAAAATATTGAAATAATAAAACAAAGCTTAACTCCAGAATATCAGGTCAAGGCTGCAGTGAGAGGAGAGTTAGCCCTAGAAATAGCCCGTCAGCAGAGGGTGGATTTAATTCTCCTGGATATCCGAATGCCAGGCATGGATGGTTATGAAGTCTGTCAGCGCTTGAAAGAAGACCCAGATACTGCTCAAATTCCAATCATTTTTTTGACAGGCCAGGATACCATGAGTGATGAAGCTTTAGGACTGCAGATGGGGGCAGTGGACTTTATAATTAAGCCCATAAATCCACCAATCCTTAAAGCCCGCCTGCAAACTCATCTAGCTTTGAACTCAGCCCGTAAAAAGTTGAAAAAACACAATAATTATTTAGAAGAGTTAGTAGAAGAGAAAGTTGCCGAAATTGCTGATTCTCGCATGGCTTTAATATATGCCTTAGCCCGGTTGGCTGAATCAAGGGACGAGGAAACCGGGGAACACCTGATAAGAACTCAAAAATATTGCTGGTTACTGGTCAATAAGCTAAAAGAAAAGGGCGGTTATTGCCAGGAAATTAATGATAGCTACTGCAAAAATATCAGCATAGCCACTCCCCTCCATGATATTGGCAAAGTGGGAATACCTGATTCTATTTTATTAAAACCGGGAAAACTCTCTGCGGAAGAATTTGAACGAGTTAAAAATCATACCCTGATTGGTTATGATATTATAGAAGAGATTCAACAGATGTATGCTGACAATACTTTACTACAGGTAGGGGCAAATATTGTTCTCTACCATCATGAAAAATGGAATGGTAGCGGCTATCCTGAAGGTCTTAGTGGGCAGGATATTCCTTTAGAGGCTAGAATAATGGCCATAGCTGATGTCTATGATGCTTTAAGAAGTGAGCGGCCTTACAAAGATGCTTTTTCTCCTGCAAAAAGCTCAAAAATTATCCAGGAGGATAGAGGCAGCCATTTTGATCCCCTTTTAGTGGATTGTTTTCTGGAATTAGAAAGTGAATTTGCCAAGATAAGCAGTGAAAAGGAAACCATGGTGAATTTTTCCCAGGAGATAACATTGATTGGTTCTTAATTATATTTTTTGTAACTATAATTTTTTAGATTAAGATTGTTATTTAACTTGATTATGGGCCATAAATTTGATAAAGTAAAAATAGCTTTTGGAATGTTATATTATTAACATATAAATCAAGCCAAAATTATAAAGGGGGATTATTTAGATGTCAACCAAAGCAAGGCTATTTTTGGGAATTTTTGTGATATTTTTCTTAATTATGTCCCTTAGTTCGTTTGGTCCTGCTCGGGCCCAGGAAATATTAGAAGAGCCTGAATTAAATGATGAAGATTGGCTGGCAGAGTCAGTAGGTGGTATAGAAGCCGACCAGGAAAAACTAACCAACAACATTCAGGACATTGCCATGCCTCTTTACTTTTTAGAAAATTATTTAGCAGAAGTTCTCCCTGCCATTGCCGAGCCGGGAGATTATAAAATCAACAGTCTCCCTACCCGGGAAGGACTTTTTGAGATTGAAGATATAGAACAGGTGAGCAAACAGTTTGAAGAACAGCCGGAAGACTGGGAGGAGGGGGATGACTGGCAGTGGAATTTTCAGGACGATGAACGTTATGTAGAGATAAACTTAACCTCTCGCCAGATTGATTTTGTTGAGGAGCCAGGCAAGCCTTTATTAAGCCGTCTGATACTTGATCTTGAATATTATACTCCTGATTATGAAGTTACAGGAATTATTCATTTATATGATGATTTCGATGATCTGGATTTTTCTATTACATTAGAGCATTATGATGCCGCCTATGATAAAGTAGAGGCTGAAATAAGCATGGACTTACTTGATAGAGTGGAAAATAGATTTAGTTTTTCTGGTGATATGTACTTGCCAGGGCTTAATGTTAGCGGTCAGCATCAATTCATATTTACTGACCGTCCCCTGGAACTACCTCGCACCAAACCTTTGTATTTAGATGAGTTTATCTTCAATGGTTATATAGGTTCAGAAAGTTTTGCTATAGAAGGGGATCTATGGATCTGCAGAAGTTCAATCGTGATGGATGGTTATACAGTAATCTATTAATTAATATTTTGAAAGGAGGAGTAAAATGTCGGAAAATCCTGACATAGTTGTGACTGAAGCGCCCCACTTAATGTCTGATGGAGATTCCACTCTTTTAGTAATGTCAGATGTTTTGTTGGCGCTTTTACCTGCGACTCTAGCAGGTATATATCTTTTTGGCATTAATACACTTTATGTTATTATGGCGGCTGTTTTTACAGCCATGGCTGTAGAGGCAGTCTTTTTGCGACGTATTGGAAGCTTTCAGGAAGTGTTGGGCGATGGCAGTGCAGCAGTAACAGGTTTGCTGCTGGCCCTAACCCTGCCACCTGATATCTCACCAGGATTGGCTGCTGCCGGAGCAGCAATGGGAATTATCATTGGTAAACTTTTATTAGGAGGGTTAGGCCATAATATTTTTAATCCCGCCCTTGTTGGCCGGGCAATATTACTGGCAATCTGGCCGGCAGCAATGACGACTTACTCCAGCCCTTTAGATGGCAATACTACTGCTACAGTTTTAGGTGGGGCTGAGTATAGTTATGCAGAGATGTTCCTCGGCAATATTCCAGGTAGCATAGGAGAGACTTCTGCTCTGTTACTGCTTTTGGGAGCAATTTATCTCTTCTTTAGGGGTAGAATAGGCTGGCGCATTCCTTTAGGTTATTTAGGCACTGTTGCCCTTTTATCACCATTATTTGGGGCCAATGTTCTGGTACAATTACTTGGTGGAGGTTTGATGCTCGGCGCCTTTTATATGGCTACTGATATGGTGACCTCTCCCATGGATGATCGGGCAAAATTGATCTTTGGAGTTGGCTGTGGACTCTTTACGATTGTTATTCGGGAGTTAGCAACTCTACCTGAAGGCGTAACTTATGCTATCTTACTCATGAATGCTCTGGTACCTTTAATGGATAGATATATCAAACGCAGAGCCTTTGGAGAGGTGAATTAAAATGGCTGGAGATAAAAAATATTCTACTAGCATATTTATTGTGGCTATAACCCTGGTGGTTGCAGTTTTGGTCTTATCTTACGGTTATAGTATTGTGCAGGAATTAGCTGTTGCCGAAGATGTAGATGAAGAAGTCAGGGAGCATTTGGTGGCTATCTATGGAGAGGATGCTTCCTTTTCTGAGTTTGAATATGAAGGTGAGGTTTTTTATGCAGCTAGAGAAGCAGGAGATACCATCGGGGTAGCTCACACCGGTAGTGGCTCCGGTTATGGTGGAGATATTTATGTGCTTACGGGTATTGATCGTACAGGAGAAATAGTGGGTATTGCTGTTAAAGACCATCAGGAAACACCTGATTTAGGAGATAGAGTTGAGGATGATGATTTTCGAGAAAGATTTGTTGGTTTAGCTTTAAATGACCCAATAGAAATTGGCGATGATGTTTCTGGCTTAACAGGAGCAACTGTTTCAGCAGAAGGTGTAGCAGAAGCTGTTAGGTCTTCAGTTCAAAAAGCCTTTGACGCCATGCAGTCAGGTGAATATTAGAAAGGGGGAGCTCAGCTAATATGGAGTTATTTTCATCGAAATTCTGGCAACAATCAAGAATCTATTTGCTTCTCATAGCATTAGCTCCGGCTTTAGGTGGGGCAACCAATTTTATCAATGCCCTTTATCTGGGGTTGATTACTCTGGTTATAACAATAGCGGCCGGGCTAGTAAATGTCGCTTTAAAAGGAATTATCGATAAAGAAGCTAGAGTACCTTTCACAGTAATAGTTACTCTAACTTTGTTAACTATATATCAATTCTATTTGACAATTTTTAATGCTTCCCTGCTGGACGAATTGGGAATTTTTATTCCCCTGGTAGCTTTAAATGTTCTGGTCTTGCGGCAGACAGTTTTATTTGAAGTGGAAGATGTGAGTAAAGAGTTCCGCAAAAGTGTCTGGTTAGGTGTGCAATTTCTCTTTATACTGATTTTTCTCGGTGGCCTGCGTGAGGTCTTTTCCACCGGTGGAATAATGGGAACTGAACTTTTAGCTCGAGACCTATCATTTTTTGGAGAACCCGGGGGAATGATGATAATCCTGGGCATGCTTTTTGCTTTAGTAAAAGCAATTGCTCCTGAATTACAGCAAGAACGAGAAAAGGGGGTAAAATAGCATGCTGGATCTATTTTATCTTTTGCTGGGAGGAGTACTCTGGAATAATGTGATATTAACCCAGTTATTAGGATTATCACCCTTTTTAGTTGAACGGGAAAGAGCCTCAGTGGAGGACCTCTGGGGAATGGGAATGATGACAACAGCTTTATTAGTTGCTTCAGCTTTTCTAGCCTTTCTGGCTTATGATGTGGTGCTTTTACCCCTGGGTTTAGAGTTTTTGGATAATCTAATATTGATAATAATTGTCTTTTTGTTAGTATTATTATTCCAACAATATAAAGATGAAGGAGAACGAGGTAAACGCTGGCATTTATATTTACCTGATGTTTTTATGAATACTGCTATTTTTGGTGTTTTATTATTAAATGTAGCTGAATGGGAAACTTTAATTGAGGCTCTGGTAGGAGCAGCTGGTTTTGGCTTGGGCTTTGCTTTTATGCTGGTTATTGTGGAATCCTTTAACAAGCGCCTGGAAAAGTTACCTCTGCCAAACTGGATTACTGGAGTACCAGCCCAATTGATTACTTTGGGAATTTTAGCCCTGGCAGTATCAGGCTTTAATGGGCTATAAAATTTAAAGAATTTATGGAGGTGTACCTTAAGTGAGAACTATAAAGTCCTTTGATAAAGGGATGTATATCCCTCATCACAAGGAATATACGAATGATAAAAAAATAACTAGATTGTTGCCCTACCCTAAAGAAGTGATAATACCTTTAAATCAGCATATTGGCGAAACAGTTGAGCCTTTAGTTGAAGTTGGAGATAGAGTTGAGGTTGGAGATAAAATTGGGGACTTAGATGAATTTTGGAGTGCCCCGGTCTTTGCCAGCCTATCAGGGGAAGTAAAGGCTATTGAACCTCGACCCACGGGGACGAATGGCGATTGCCTTTCAGTAGTTATAGCAGCTGATGAAGAACAACCAGAATTCACTATAGAGGAGCGGGAAAACTGGGAGCAGTTATCAATAAATGAACTAAAAAATCTCCTGCAGGAAAATGGTATAGTTGGTATGGGAGGAGCTGCCTGTCCCACCCACATTAACGTCAGTGCTGATGATCCCGTCCCCAACTTAATTTTAAATGGAGCAGAATGTGAACCCTTTTTAACCTGTGACCACCGGATGATGGTGGAATGGGCCGATAAATTAATTAAAGGAGCCCAGATTCTCTTTAGAATCATTCAAGCTCAGGACTGTTTTATTGGCATTGAAACCAATAAACCTGATGCTATTGAAGTTTTAGAAGAGAAGACGGCAGATCTAGAACATTTCCATGTTGTTCCTTTAGATACCAAATATCCTCAGGGTTACAAAAAGACTTTGATAAAGGCTATAACTGATAAAGAACCACCTATGGGCGCTCGGTCAGCAGAAGTTGGCTGTATAGTGAGAAATGTAGGTACAACAATAGCTATTTATGATGCTATTGTGAACCAAAAACCTTTATTTGAGCGTGTTACAACTGTCAGCGGACCGGAGACAATTCCCCAGGCCGGAAATTATATAGTACCTATCGGTACTCCGGTAAGACATATATTAGAGGTCTGTGGTGTTGATACCGATAATATTTCCAGCCATAAGATAATTTTAGGAGGAGCAATGACTGGTTCTGCTGTCACCACCCTGGATGCTCCAGTTACCAAAAGTGATACCGGCGTTTTATTATTACCTGAAGAAATGGTCGAGTTAAATGAGGAAGTTGGCCCCTGCATCCGCTGTGGTAAATGTGTAGATAACTGTCCGATGTTTTTATTTCCCAATGAGTTGAGTTTGTCTGCTGAAGCCGAGGATTACCATGAAGCCGAGCGTCTCCACGCCACTGAATGTGCGGAATGTGGAATTTGCAGTTACGTTTGTCCTTCCCGCCGGCCAGTGGTAGAATCCATAGTTCAGGCAAAGCCAGAGGCTAAAAAAATACGTCGCAGTAAAAAGTAACTATCGGGAGCAAAATGAAAAAACAAATAAAACTTAGTAAATAATATAAAATTATATGCTGGCAAACCGGGGAGATTACTTCCCCGGTTATCTTTCTTTTAATTTATTTCTCTTTATCCCTTACAAAGCAGTGATTTTTTGATATAATATAATTATACACTAGGGGAGTGTCTGCTGAGCTTATGAGGATGTGAGATCAATGCCTGACAGGTTAAATAGCATCTCAGGAATGGTTAATAATATTGTCCAGCAGAAAAAGATAGCTCAGAAGAAGATAACTGAACGACAGGAACAGGAAGAGGAGAGCAAATATTCCTCTGCTGGCGATGAAATAAAGGTCTCAGAATTAGGAAGAAAACTGCGCCTGTTGCTTAAAATAATTGAAAAAGAGGGAAGTGAAGAGGATTTAACAGGCTTTCACTATATCATGAAAGAATTTATTAAAAAACCAGATAGCTTTGCCATTTTGAATTTTGTAGAAGTGCTTTTAACTTTACATAAAAAAAGGTGGGATTACTTCAATGAGGTTCTCTTTCAGGCCTATATCCTGGCCAAAGATGATTTAAATCCCGGTCTCTGGCTTGGCATTTTAACTAGACTGGGAGTTGAAGAGGCAGAAAATTTTATTTATTGTACTTCAAGAATATTTCGCCAACAAAATCGCAAAGGTGTTATTAAAGAATTAGTTCAATATCTTGAGAGGGTAAGGGTTATTATCAATCAGTATGGAGAAGAAGAAAGAGATAGAAGAGTAAAACAAATATTACAGGCCGGTCAATAATGCCTTATCCACTTAACTTTTTTTGTAATAATTTCTAGACATTGATATAATAAATAATATACAGGTGTTTTTTAAAGGCAAATTATAAGTCTAAAAGGCTAATATTTTTTAGTTGATAATTATAGGCAGGAATACCTGTTAGTATTTAGAATATATCCATATAGCAGTTTTTTAACTGCTTTCATTGACCTATCTTGTTAATACTATACATCCAGGTGTTATTTTGTTGTCAAAATAAAGCACTTTGAAGGGGGAAAATATTCTTGAAGTCCGTACTTATTGTTGATGATGCGGCTTTTATGCGCTTAAATCTGAGAAAGATTCTTAAAGATGACTATGAAATAATTGGCGAGGCTGAGAATGGAATAGAAGCTGTGGAGATGTATCAGGAGCATGAGCCTGATATAGTTACCATGGATATAACGATGCCAGAGATGGATGGGCTGGAGGCAATTAAAGCTATTAAAGATATTGATCCTGATGCAAACATAATCGTTGTAAGTGCTATGGGACAGCAAAAAATGGTTATTGATGCTATTGAAGCTGGAGCAGCTGATTTTATTGTCAAACCCTTTAAAGATGAACGTGTAATCAATGCCATTAACAAGATTTCTCAATAACCTTTTATTAGTCTAAAAGACATAAGAGAGCAGTTATAACAATATTTCCTAAAAATTAGTAAAAAAGTAGTGTTTCAAATTAGTTATTTTCCTTTGTTGAGCTATATGATATAATTATAATAATAGTAATAATTTGAAATACAACCATACTTTTTTACTATTCTAGCATTTATTATTCTAGCATTTATTGTATTGGCAACAAATTGGCTGAAAGCAGGAAAGGAGTATTATAATAATGAATGAAATGCTTAATTTACTGCAAACCGGATTAAGCGGGGCCAGCAGAAGACAGGATGCAATTACTAATAACATTGCTAACGCTGATACTCCTGGCTACAAAAGAGAAGATGTGGATTTTAAATCTACTCTGGAAAACATGACGTCGACCAGACCCGGTCTTGAGCTAAATACCACTCATCCCGGTCATCTGACTGGTACTGGAAGTGGAGCTCACCCTCAAGAATTCAATCATTTTCGTGAGACCGCTACTTCCCTGAGGTTGGACGGAAATAACGTCGATATTGAAAAGGAAATGGCTGAGATGGCAAAGAACAATCTATATTTTGATACCCTGGCCCAACAAACTGATGCCAAATTCAATACAATTCATAGTGTGCTGGAAAGGAGTGGTGGATAATAATGTTTTCTAACTTTGACACCAGTGCTTCTGGCCTAACAGCCCAGAGACTGAGGATGGATACAGTAGCCGATAACATTGCTAATGTCAACACTACCAGGACTGAAGAGGGAGAACCCTATCGCCGCAGGATGCCAGTTTTTTCTTCTCGAGATAGCGGCTCTTTTGCTAACTTTATCCAGAGAAGAATCGGCAGATTTGGTCAGGCTGATGAGCAGGGAGTAGAAGTGACGGAGATAGCCGAGGATGAAAGCCCCTTCAAGCAGGTATATAATCCTGAACATCCTGATGCTGATGAAGAAGGTTATGTGGAGAAGCCTAATGTCGATATTACCATGGAAATGGTTGACATGATCGATGCTTCCAGAGCTTATGAAGCTAATGTTACTGCTCTTGATACCAGCAAAAACATGGCTATGAGAGCCCTGGATATTGGTGGGGCATAATTTAAAATTAGATGCAGGCCTTAAAAATGAGGAGGAAAGATAGCAGTGGAGCCTATCTCAGAAAGACTAAATGTATTGGTAGATAATGGTCTGGCGGAAAGAACTTCACGGGCAGCTGAAGAGGAAGGGCCCAGTTTTGCCGATATTGTCCAGGAAAATATAGCTGAGGTTAATGAATTAGAAAAAGAAGCAGATCAGTTAACCGAAGATTTTGCTCTGGGAAAGACTGATAATATCCATGATGTAGCTATTGCAACAGAAAAGGCCCGAATAGCCCTGGACCTTACTCTGGAAGTACAGAGAAGAGTAGTAGATGCCTTTGATGAAGTTATGCGGATGCAGATATAAGGATAAATTAAATTATTTAGCTTTAAGAATTACATAATATGGCTTTATAATTTTTGTTGTTATTTATTTGTTATTTATAATTCTATTTAATCGTAATCTATATTTTATTTAATACATTATTTTTAGTTTCAAATATTATCTTTAATTTATTATCTAGATGTTAGACAATAAATTTCTACTTAATTTTAAGTGGGGTATAAAATATTATGGATAGGCTGAGAGAGTATTTAAATCAGCTAAAGGAAATATGGGATAATCTTAATACCAGGGGGAAAATTATAACCGGCACAGTGGCAGGAGCGGTATTATTTGGCCTGCTCTTTTTGGTTTTTCGTTCTCCGGCCCGAAATTATCAACCTCTTTTTCAGCAACTCACGCCGGAAGATGCCAGTGCCATTGTAGAGGAACTGGAAACCAGGGATGTTAATTACCAGCTAGCTGAAGATGGCCAGACAATTATGGTCCCCGCTGATGATGTCCACCGGATGAGACTGGAGATGGCAGCAGAAGGGTTGCCAGAACAGGGGTTGGTTGGTTTTGAAATTTTTGATGAAACTCAGTTTGGCACCACCGATTTTGAGAGAAGAGTTAACCTCTATCGAGCGATGGGGGGAGAAATTAGCCGATCGATTCAGTCTATGAATAATATAGCCATGGCTCGGGTCCAGATCACTGCCCCGGAAGAAAGCCTCTTTATTGATGAGGAAAGGCCAGCTAAAGCATCGGTTATGCTTGAGCTTGAGCCCAATGTAGAACTTTCGGAAAGTCAGGCTCGAGCTATTGCTAATTTAGTATCCAGCAGTGTTCCAGATTTACAACCTGACAACGTTACCATTGTTGACACTGCCGGCAATTTGCTTTCTCCCCAGCAGAGAGGTGAAGAGTTAGATATAGCAGAGGGAACTTCTGAGCAGCGAGAGTTAGAAAGGGATTATGCCGATAGATTAAAGAGTGAGTTAAATGCTATGTTGACGAGAATATTAGGACCTGATAATTTTACAGTACAGGTTTCAGCCCGGATGAATTTTGATCAACGAGAAAGAGAATCTATGACCTATCTGCCGGTAATAGATGATGAGGAAGGGATTCCCCGCAGTCGGCAGGAGATGGTGGAGATGTATCGCGGGGAAGAATTAGAAGATGGAGGAGTGCCAGGGACTACCAGTAATATACCAGGCTATGAGGCCATCGAAGAGATGGAAGATGGCAGTTATCAGCGCTCAGAGACCATCATTAATTACGAGATGGATGAAATCTTTGAGCGGGAGACCTTTGCCCCTGGTTCTTTAGAATTACTTTCAGTTTCAGTAATGATAGATGATGAGATGGAAGAGGATGAACTGCTGGCTTTAGAACAATCCATCCAGGCTGCCATTGGCTATGAAGAGGAGCGAGGAGATACTGTTAATGTAGCCAGCATGGATTTTGACCGCACCTTAGAAGAAGAGATGGAACTGGCCAGAGCCCAAGCTGAAGAAGAGAGACAACGTCAGATGATGATGTATGCTATTCTAATAGGGGTGGTGCTGGTCATAACGGCCATAACTATCTTTATACTCCGTCGCCGTACCGGACAAGAAGCCGAGCCCGTTCCAGAAGGTGCCAGGGTTGATATGATGGTAGATGATGAAGAAGAGGAAGAGGTTGAATTGCCTGAAGAGGAATTGAGTGAGGAAGAGAAGAAACTTCGCAAAATGCGTGATGAACTAAAAGAGATAGCTGAAGAACAGCCTGAAGAGATTGCTGATCTATTAAAAAGCTGGCTAATGGAATAGGGCTCTACTGTAATCAAAAGAGGTGACTTAAATTAATGGCTAATAACATAGATGGTCGGAAAAAAGCAGCGGTACTGATGGTCTCTTTAGGGCCTGATATTTCTGCTAAAGTTTTCAAACATCTTTCCGACGAGGAAATAGAAGAATTAACCCTGGAAATTGCCAATATGCAAAAGATTGATAAAAGTGAGAAGAAAGAAATACTGGAAGAATTTTATCAACTGGCAAAGGCCCAGGAATATATCGACCGAGGTGGTATCCAGTATGCCAAGGATGTGCTGGAAAAAGCTGTGGGTGAAGATAAGGCCCGGGATATTTTAGGGCGCCTGACGGCAACTCTCCAGGTACGGCCCTTTGATGCCATTAGAAAGACTGATCCCTCACAGATTTTAAACTTCATTCAGGGAGAACATCCCCAGACCATCGCCTTGATTTTAGCCTATCTCCAACCAGAGCAGGCTTCACAGGTAATGTCTGCTCTGCCACCGGAGATTCAAAGTGAAGTCTCCAAGCGGATAGCTATCATGGACCGCACTTCACCTGAGATCATAAAAGATGTTGAAGAAGTGTTAGAAAAGAAACTCTCCACTATAGCTACCAGTGAATATGCTTCCGCTGGCGGAATTGAATCCATTGTCGATATTCTCAATCAGGTTGATCGAGGAACAGAGAAGAATATCTTAGATCAACTGGAAGAGGAAGACCCTGAACTGGCCGAAGAGATCAAGATGAGAATGTTCGTCTTTGAAGATATAACTGTTCTCTCTGATAAAGCTATTCAGCTGGTCTTGCGTCAGGTTGACACCCATGATGTAGCGTTAGCTCTAAAGACGGCCAGCTCTGAGGTAGAAGAAAAAATATATACCAATATGTCAGATAGAGCAGCAGAGATGTTAAAAGAAGATCTGGAATACATGGGACCTGTTCGCTTGCGGGAAGTTGAAGAAGCCCAGCAGAGGATTGTTAACGTTATCCGAGAGTTAGAAGATAGCGGCGAAATTGTAATAGCCCGAGGCGGGGAGAGTGAGGTAGTTGTCTAAAATAATCAAATCATCCCAGATTACAGGTGAATATCGTTTAAGTGATAAACTGGCCTTAAAAAAGCAGCAGGAAAAAGCCCGGCAGAAAAAAGAAAAAATGCAGCAAAAAAATGAGAAACTCAAATCTTTAAAAGAACAAATTTTAGCTGAAGCCCGCCAGGAAGCTGAGGCTATCAAAGAAAAAGCCCGAAAAGAGGCCGACCAGATAAAGTCAGCAGCCCAGGAAGAAGTCCAGGAGATAAAAGAAGAAGCCCGTGCTGAAGGTCAGGATAAAGGCTATCAGGAAGGGTTAGAAAAGGGTAAAAAAGCGGGTAGAGAAGAGGCTTTAGCAGAAATGCAGCAAGAGCTTACAACTTTAGAACAGACGGCAAAAAAAGCCGAGGAGGAAATCCAGGAAGAGCTTGCTAACCTGCCGGAGAGAATGGTGGACCTGGCTATAGAAATTTCGCGCCATATAGTCCAGACTCAATTAAAACTCAAACCGGAATTAATATTGCCCATAGTTAAAGACTGTCTCTCTGAAGTGAGCATGAAAAATAACGAAGTAAAGGTTCGCGTTAACCCTCAGTTGGCCTCCTTAATATCCCAGCTGGAAAATAATTACCAGGGAGAATTTGACCTGGAAATCATAAGTGATAAAGACCTTGCCCGGGGTGATTGTCTGGTAGAGACAGAATTTGGCGGTCGAGATGCTACCTTAGAAGCTAAATATAAGCTTTTGCGGCAGAATTTAAATGAGGGGACAGTGACTGATGAAAAGTCTTGATTTTCCGGCAGTATATCAGCAACTAGATAGCACTCCCACCAGCATAAATTTTGGTCATATTACCAGAGTTGTGGGCCTGATTATTGAATCTCGAGGGCCGGAAGTCAGCATTGGTGAGCTCTGTCTGGTGAAAAATCATCAGCGTACCGTGCAGGCTGAAGTGGTGGGTTTTGATGATAACAAAGTTCTTTTGATGCCTATTGGGGAGATTCAGGATATCAATCCCGGTGCTAGAGTACTGGCTACCGGGGAAAAGTTAAAGGTTAAGGTTGGAGAAAATTTGCTGGGGAAGGTATTGGATGGACTCGGTAGGCCCCGTAACGGAGAAGAATATTTAACAGCAGATATGGAAGAGGTTCCCGTCCACAACTCGCCTCCTGACCCCATAACCAGACAGCGAGTAACTAAGCCCTTGAGTTTGGGGATAAGGAGTATTGATGGCCTTTTAACCTGTGGACGAGGGCAGCGGGTGGGGATTTTTGCCGGCAGTGGTGTAGGTAAAAGTACCCTTTTGGGAATGGCAGCTCGCAATACTGAAGCTGATATCAACGTTATTGGGTTAATTGGAGAAAGAGGTAGAGAGGTTAGAGACTTTATTGAAAGAGATTTAGGTGAAGAAGGACTGGCAAGATCTGTAATTGTAGTGGCCACCTCTGATAAGCCGGCCTTAGTCCGATTTAAAGCAGCTCAGGTAACTACCGCTATTGCTGAATATTTTCGCTCCCAGGGCCAGGATGTCTTGCTGATGATGGACTCTATTACCAGGGTGGCTATGGCTCTGCGCGAAGTTGGCTTGGCCAGTGGGGAACCGCCGGCGACAAGGGGATATCCTCCTTCTGTCTTTGCCCGTTTGCCGAAGCTCTTAGAACGAACAGGAGCTTCAGATTGTGGCACCATAACTGCTCTCTATACGGTTTTGGTGGAGGGGGATGATTTCAATGAACCAATCTCCGATACCGTCCGGGGTATTTTAGATGGCCATATCGATTTATCACGGGAATTGGCCTCTCGCAATCATTATCCCGCCATCGATGTTTTGAGCAGTGTGAGCAGGGTAATGCCAGAAATAACCACAGAGGAACATCAAAAGGCAGCTGGTCAATTCAAAAAATTACTGGCCGATTATCAGGAGGCCGAAGATTTAATAAATATTGGTGCCTACGAAGAAGGAAGCAACCCAGAGGTAGATGCAGCGATTGCTCATATCTCGGCTATAAATGATTTCTTGCAACAGGATATCAGTGAAGAAGCAGAATATCAAAATACTATAACAAGATTGCAGGAAATTGTCTCTTGATTTTTGAATGAGCAATTAATCATTAAGGGAGCAATTGATTATTAGAGGTTAAGAACTAAAATAATTTTATCTTAAAATAATTTTTATCTGGTGATTATAATGAAAAAATTTAAATTTAAGTTAGATAAAGTTTTAAAAGTTAGAACGATTCAGGAGGAACTTGCCCAAAACGACCTGGTTAAAGCTCGGAATAAGGCTAAAAAAATACGCCGCAGCGTGGAAAAATTAGAGAACAAACAGCACAGCACTTATAATTATTTGCGAGAGAAAAATTCTCCTGATCCTGATTTAGCAGTAAGAGCCAGAAAGTTTATCAACTATAATCGTCAGAATATCAAAGCATCAGAGAATAAACTGCAAGAACAGCTCCAGGTAGTAGAGAAAAGGAGAGAGAATTTATTGGAGAAAGCTCAGAACAAAAAAGTATTGCAAAAACTTAAAGATAAAAAGGCTAACCGCTTTTATCGAGAGCAGATGAGAAAAGAGCAAAAGAATATAGACCAGATAGCACTGGCCAATTCTGCCAGTAAATTTACGGCTATCTCGAGCAATGAAATCAATTTAGATAATTCTCTTTAAAGTTAAGTGAGGTTGTTATTTGATGAAGAAAAAACTACTAATCTTTGCTATAATACTGGCTTTACTCTCTACTATTACCATCATAGCTTTAAACTTTTTCGGCATAATTTCTCTCCGTTATTATGGGGAAGAGATAATAACCGGTCTGCCTTTTTTAGAAGAATACCTGGCAACTGGAGAACAGTATGATAGATTGGAAGAGGACTATGAAGAGTTATTGCAACAGTACAATGAGTTAGAGGCGGATTATGAGCAACTCTCAGAGGATTATGAGGCCTTATCCCAGGAACAGGAAGATACATTAGCTGAGTTAGAAGAGCTGGAGGCAGTCTATGAAGACCTTCATGAAGAGGAGATGACCAGGGAAGAGAGAATGCAGAATCTGGTTGATATTTACTCCAACATGAATCCGGCTCAGGCGGCAGATATCTTTGAGACTATGAATGAAGAAGTAGCAGTGGCAATCCTGGGAGGAATGGAAGACCGTGATGCAGCCGAACTGCTGGAAAATCTACCGGCTGAATTAGCAGCGGAGTTTTCAGCAGAATTACAATAAACCTGTAACTAGCATTAGGTGAGCGGACAGAGATATTGACCATTGTCTGCAACCAAAAAAGGCTGAAATATTTTGGGAAGGAGGTGAATAAATGGATGTAGGATTCAATATGTTAGCCGCGATGGGAGTAATGGACCGAGGCGAGCTTGCAGGTGACCATTCTGCTTTCCCTGAAGCTGGCGCTGGAGAAAAGCCTGACAGTGATTTTGCCGCTATGATTAAAGAAAAACTTGATATAAACCAGGAGCAGGCAGAACTGCTGGCGCAGGGAGAGTCTTTAGCTGCCGGGGAAGTAGATGCTGATTTGTTGGCTCAACTGCAGAACTTTCTGGCAGAAATCGGCGAGGATAAGGAATTAGAAGCTGCTCTACTGGTACTCCTCTCTCAGTTAGAATTGCTGGATATAGCGGAACTGGGAGAAACTGAAGGTTTAAAGGAGTTATCGGAAGAGTTAGCAGAGCTGCAGGAAATACTGGCGTCTGGTGCAGTTGAAGATGAAGAGCTGGATACTGCTTTGCTGGCACTTCTTTCTCAGTTAGAATCGTTAGATATAGCTGAGTTAGGAGAGAATGAGGGATTAAAAGAGTTATCGGAAGAGTTAGCAGAGCTGCAGGAAATGCTGGCATCAGAGGATGACTTATCAGCTGAAGCTCTGGCAAAATTAGAGGAGAGTTTTTCTGCTGACTTACTGGAGCTGATCTCTCAATTAGAGGGAGATGAGTCCAACCAGGAGATACTGCAGGAATTGCTAAGCCAGATGATGAGCGAAGGTGGCAGCAATACTGAAGTGCTGGAAAACCTGGCTGATATGTTTTCCACTGAAGTTGCCAAGATGAAAGAGTTCCTTCAGCAACTGCAGGGTAGTGAAGAAGGTCAGGCTTTTAAAGCCAGGCTGGCTGCAGAGGTAGGTGACCTCTTATTAGAAGCAACTGCTGGTAGTGAGGGAACCGATAATACCACTGCTTTCACCCCTGAAGCCGATGGCTTTTCTTTTCTTCAAGCAGAGATGGAAACTGGTAGCCTCGCGGAACTGACTAAGGAATGGCTGGATTTTAATCAGGCCTTTGCCGACAACAGCAGAGCTAACATGGAGTTAGAGCAGCTTGATTTACCCCGGGAATGGCAATTCTCCAATTCAGAACTATTAGCTGAAATGGAGAATGATTCTGGAAATCTGGACTTAACCAGCAAGCTTGAATTGACTGGCTGGCAGGATCTTCAGCCTAATGTCGGAGAAGAAGGTGGCGATTTCAATATAACCGATAATTTAGCTGCCTTAATGGCCGGAGAAGAGATAGCTGTAGGCTCTGAGAATTCAGAGTTTATGTCGGGAGAGTTTTTCTCAGGCTGGTCTGGCGAAGAAAACTTTAATCTGGCTGGACTGGAAAACAGCTCCAATAGCAGATTTTTAACTGAGGCCTTCGGTGATAACCCGGTATTAGATCAGTTATTCCTGGAAATTGACAGTATGCAGCAGAAGACTCCCACTCAGATGGAGATTGAGTTAGAACCACCCTGGCTGGGTCGTCTGCGTTTGAATGTTTCTGTAGAAAATGGTGAAGTTATGGCCCGTTTTCTCGTCGATAGCGATCTGGTCCGCCATGAATTGGAGAGCAATGTCAACTTGCTGCGCAGCGCTTTAAACCGTCAGGGTTTCAATATTGAGCAGATTTCCATTGATACCCATGATCCTGATACGGCCTGGCAGCAGGAAGATGGACAGCAGACTAATGAAGAGCAAAATCCAAATTATGACCAGGACCAATCTGCCTTTAAACCTCCAGAAGAGGAAATAGCAGCAGTCCTCGGTGATTTAGAGGGTTTTAATGACGAAGATCTCGAGGGAATGAGTCTGGAAATGAAACGCTGGCTGGCCTGGCGTCAGTACTATAATCACATGAATGTGCTGGCCTAGCTAGTTGAATAGAGGAGTTGATAACAAGATGCTGAACAATTTAGATCCAACTGTAGCTGGAGCTACAGGAGAATATTCTTCCATGGGTCAGGGTAAGCAGGTGGAAAGAGAGGACGATGGTCTGGGCAAGGATGCTTTTTTGGAGCTGCTAATCACCCAATTAAGCCATCAGGACCCCTTAGACCCCATGGATAATGACGAATTTGTTGCTCAAATGGCTCAGTTTAGCTCCCTGGAACAGATGGAAAATATGAACAGCAATCTGGAGAATTTCATTGAGAAACAGGGTATCTCAGAAGGTGCCAGTCTGATAGGGCGTGAAGTGGAAACAGTTGACTCAGATTCAGGAGAAAAGGTAGTGGGTTTAGTTGAAAGCGTCAGCAGAGAAGAGGGAGAATTTTACCTCCATCTGCAGGGTTATGAAGACAAGTATCCTCTTGAAGGTATTACCGCTGTACATGCAGGAGATTTCTAACAGCTGGTAATTTAGGGAGGCGATAATAATGGACAACAGAATGATGATAAACCAACCACTGCGTCCAGTCGACAGGACCCAGCAGACTGACCGTCAGCAGCAGGATAAGAAAGCTGATAGTAAAGCTGATTTTAAGAGTCTGCTGCAGGAGAGGCTGGCCGAAAGTGATAAGTTGAAATTTTCCAATCATGCTAAAGATAGGCTGGCAGACCGGCAGATAGAGTTATCTGATGAAAACATATCTAAACTGACGGCAGCTGTAGACAAAGCTGAAGCCAAGGGAGCAAAGGATTCTCTGGTTATGGTAGATGATGTGGCCTATGTTGTCAGTGTGGAGAACAAGACCGTAATCACTGCCATGGATGACAGCAGCATGAAGGAGAATGTCTTTACCAATATCGATAGTGCAGTCTTTATGTAGTTAAAAATACGGCAATAAAGCAATGATATCCCCGGAAAAGGACTGGACCTCTTGGAGGAAGTCCAGATAGGTTGCTGACTTCAACCTATCACCGGGAAAACTCAAAAGGGAGGTCGATTAGTTCTATGATGCGCTCAATGTTTTCAGGTGTATCCGGACTGCAGACCCATCAGACCGGAATGGATGTAATTGGAGATAATATCTCCAATGTCAATACTGTTGGATTTAAAGGTAGTCGAGCCACTTTTGCCGATATGATGAGCCAGACTTTACAGCCAGCTCAGGGCCCAAATGACCGGGGAGGCATTAATCCCCAGCAGGTCGGTATGGGAGTGGGACTGGCCAGTATCGATACCGATATATCCCAGGGGTCCCTGGAATCTACCGGTAATTCCACGGATTTAGCCGTGGAGGGTGACGGATATTTTGTCGTCAATGATGGCACAGAAGATTACTACACCAGAGCCGGTAATTTCTCCGTTGATGAAAATGGCAATCTGGTCAGCTCAACCAATGGTTTCCAGGTTCAGGGCTGGATGGCTGAAGATGGTGAACTCCCCTCGACAACTGCCGACCAGATGGAAGAGATCAATGTCTATGATGAGCAAATCATGATGGGAGATGCCACCACTGAAGCAGAATTTTCCGGTAATCTCGATGCTAATGCTCTTGAGAATTTTGCAGAGGAAGAAGGAATAGATGTAGAGGA